>DETN01000057.1 GCA_002362155.1 Lachnospiraceae bacterium UBA3287
TGCGGGAGCCCCTCAGGGCCCACGATGTGGGATCAAAAGAAGAACAGAAGGAGATGGTGGCCCGGATGCTGGAGACCGTAGGCCTGGACGCATCCTATGCGGACCGCTACCCCAGAGAGCTCTCCGGCGGCCAGAGGCAGAGAGTCTGCATCGGGGCGGCCCTGATGCTGCAGCCGGAGCTGATCATCGCGGACGAAGCGGTCTCGGCCCTGGACGTCTCTGTAGGATCCCAGATCCTCAACCTCTTCAACACCATCGACGTGGAGAGGGATTTCTCCATGCTTTTCATTTCCCATAACCTGAACGTGGTCTATTACCTCTGCGACAGGATCGCGGTCATGTATAAGGGATATATCGTAGAACAGGGAACGGCGGACGCGGTCTACAACCATTCGGGGCACCCTTACACAAGGCTCCTTCTGTCGGCCATCCCCGACATGGAAGAGGCCAATGACCGGGAAAAGGAGCTTCTGGAGAAGTTCAAGGCCCCGGTCCCCGGCGCCTGCGTCTACTATCACAGATGCCCCTATGCCAGCAGCCACTGCCATAAGAAACCCGGCCTTGTCAACATCGCGGGAAAAGGAGAGCCGGAGCACCTGGTCAGGTGCTGCATGCCCACCCTCTTTGATCCCAAAAATGTGGAGGAACCCGCTGACATTCCCGGAGCTGTGCTCAGAAAGGAGACCCTATGATTCTCGCCCTTGATACAGGAAACTCCCACATCGTTCTGGGCATCATCCGCGCAGACGGCATGATCGGCCCCACCATGCGGATGGAGACCAACCATACCAAGACAGAGTATGAATACGCGGCGGAAATGAAGCTGATCCTGGAGCTGGCCGGCGTGGATATCAGAGAGTGCGAGGGCGCCATCATTTCCTCGGTGGTCCCCCCTGTGACCCCGGTCCTCAAAAAGGCCGTCAAGATCCTCTCGGGTCTGGACGCCATCGTGGTGGGGGCCGGCATCAAGACCGGCATCGATATCGGTCTGGACGACCCCGGGACCATAGGAGCGGACCTGGTGGCCACGGCCGTGGCGGCCAAGAACTACTATCCCCTGCCCTGCATCATCATCGACATGGGGACCGCCACCACCATCACCGTGGTCAATGAGAAGGGCCGCTATATCGGCGGCTGCATCATGCCCGGCGTCAATCTCTCCCTCAATGCCCTGACCGAGGGGACTTCCCTTCTGCCCGGCATCGACCTGGTCCTGCCCCAGAAGACCATCTCCACCAACACCGGCGACGCCATCAAGACCGGCATCATCTTCGGCGCCTGCGGGGCCCTGGACGGGGTCCTGGACCGCTACCTGGCGGAACTGGGAGAAAACACTTCCATCGTAGCTACGGGCGGCCTGTCCCGCATGATCTGCCCGGTCTGCCGCCACGAGATCGAACTGGACGAGAACCTGCTGATGCGGGGCCTCTGGGTCATCTGGGAGAAGACCATGAAGTCCAGGAGCAGAAAAAAGAAAGACTTAAAGGAAGTCTGAATCTATGAGATTTTATTATGCCCCCATGGAGGGACTTACCGGACATGTCTGCCGCAGGGTCCATCACGAATTCTTTCCCGGCGTGGACAGGTACTATACCCCCTTTGTGACCGCCACCCATACCCGCAGCTTCAAACAGAAGGAGAAGCACGACGTGGCCCCGGAGAACAACGCGGGGCTTTCCGTGGTGCCCCAGATCCTGGCAAAGGATCCGGAGGACTTTCTCTGGGCCGCCTCCTATATGGCGGACCTGGGTTATCGGGAGGTCAATCTCAACCTGGGCTGCCCCGTGGGAACGGTGGTAAAGCACGGCCGGGGGTCCGGCATGCTGGGGGACCCGGAGGGACTGGACCGTTTCTTCGACACCGTCTTCGGCGGATGGGACAGGGCCGGCCTTTCCGGCGTGGATCTGTCTGTCAAGACAAGGCTGGGCATGGAAGACCCTTCCGAGTGGGAGAGGATCTTTGCCGTTTACGCCGCCTATCCCCTGTCGGAGATCACGGTCCATGCCAGGACCAGGGAGGACGCCTATAAGGGAGTCCCCCGCCTGGGTACCTACGGACAGATCCGGGAAAAATATCCGGACCTTCCCCTGGTCTACAACGGCAATGTTTTTACGCCGGAGGATCTGGCCCTTGTGAAAGAGCGTTTTCCCGGAACCGAGGCTGTCATGCTGGGAAGGGGCCTTGTGGCCGATCCCGCCCTGGTCAGGGAGCTGCAGGGAGGAGACCCCCTGACAAAGAAAGAGCTCCGCGCCTTCCATGACAGACTGTACGCGGAGCTGACGGAGACCATGCCGGGGACCACGGTGGTCATTGGCAAGATGAAGGAATACTGGGTCCACATGGGCGCCATGTTCCCGGAGAGCGCAAAGCAGCTCAAGGCCGTTTACAAGGCCAGGACCAAGGTGGAATACGAAGGCGCGGTCAGGGTCCTTTTCAATACGGGACGTCTGACAAAGAGAAAAAAGTCCCTGATCTGGTAGAGACCGGTACAGGACCGGCATTTAAACGCAGTAAGAAGGATACGACTGTCAGCACACACAGGCTGCCCCGGAGGGGCAGTCCGCGTGTGCTTTTTTTAGCGGCAGGAAAAGAAAGAATACAGGCCCGGCCCGGGCGGACAGAGCGGAATTCTTCAGGATGTCCCTGAAGGCATGATATAATGAATCTGCAGGCTGCTGCAGGGCAGACGGAAAGGAGCGGGTATGGAAAGAATGCAGAGACGTGAGCTCATGGGAGGCTCTCTGGTGTTTGGCCTGATGGTCCTGACCGCGGCGGGAGGGATCTTTTTAAGGGGCACGGCTTCCCTGCCCAGCATATATGTGCTCAACCTGGGCATGGACCTTCTGGGCATGGTGGCGGGATACGTGCTGTTTGTGTCCTGCATTATTGATGTGCAGAAAAATCCCCGGGACATGAGGATCTTCATGCTGATCCTTTTCGTGACGGTCCTGAGCATGTTTACCGACGCGGCCGCCTGGCTCCTGGACGGCATCCCTTCCCTGCGCCTTTTCAATATCCTGGATAATACCCTCTACTACATGTGCTCCCCTGTCCAGGCCCTTCTTTTCTGGATCTATATACAGCGTTTCATCCGCCTGTCCAGGCCCTCGGCCCTCTTTCTGGACAGGGCAGTGAAAGGGGGACTTGTGATCCCCTTTCTGATGCGCATTGTCAATCTGTTTACGGGCATCTATTTTACGGTGGACAAAGCCGGTCTTTACCACCGGTCCTCCGTATATTTCATTTCCATGTTTTATGTCTACTTCACCCTCTTTTCCGCTCTGGTCGTGATCTTTCAGGAGCGCAGACATCTGAAGACCTATCAGCTGGTGGTCATGGTCTCCTATGTGGCGGCTCCCCTGATCATGATCCTGGCAACTCTTCCGATCTACGGCCTTTCGGTCTCGCCTCCCATGATGATCTGCGAGGTCCTTCTCATGTACTGCGTCCTGAACGTGGACCAGGGCAGGCAGCAGGTCATGGCCGAGCGGGATATGCAGATGGCGGCCCGGATCCAGGCCAGCATGCTGCCGGGGGTCTTTCCGGCTTTCCCGGACAGGAAGGATTTTGATATCTTTGCTTCCATGGCCCCGGCCAGGGACGTGGGGGGAGATTTCTATGACTTTTTCCTGATCGACGACGATCATCTGGCCATGGTCATAGCGGACGTCTCCGGCAAGGGAGTCCCTGCCGCCCTCTTTATGATGGCTTCCATGATCCTGGTCCACAATACGGCGGAGATGGGCGGGGCCGGCATGTCTCCGGCCCGGGTCCTTGCCAGGGTCAATGACGCTGTCTGCTCCAACAATGCGGAGGAGATGTTCGTCACTGCCTGGCTGGGGATCCTGACCATCTCCACGGGACGGGTCACGGCCGCCAGCGCCGGCCATGAGTATCCCATCCTGAAAAAGTCAGGCGGAAAATTTGAGCTGATGAAGGACCCCCACGGTCTGGTCATAGGGGCCATGGAGGGCATCCGCTACCGGGACTATGAATTTATGCTGGAAAGGGGCGGGACTCTTTTCCTCTACACGGACGGGGTACCGGAGGCGGCCGATGTGGAAAACAGGCTCTTCGGCACGGAAAGGACCCTGCAGGCCCTGAACGGGGCGCCCCAGGGATCTCCAAAGGAGCTTCTGGTGTATGTGAAGGAGGCTGTGGACCGCTTTGCCGGCGGCGCGCCCCAGTTCGACGACCTGACCATGCTGGCGGTCACCAGGAAATAAGGAAAGAGCAGGGAGGATATGTATGAGACGAAAAAAGATTGCGGCGCTGCTGACAGGACTGATGCTGGCCGCGGCCCTTCTGACAGAAGGATGCCATGGAGCGGCCCCGGAGACACAGGCAGAGGAAAGCCAGGAGACAGGGCAGGAAGAGGAGGCGGCAGAGGAGCCGCAGGAGGAAAACAGCTCTGTGGAGATTCAGACGCCCGGGGATACAGAGATACCCGTTGAGGTCCTTACGGCAGAGGAAGAGGAGGCTCTTTCCGGGGCTTCCTGGCAGGGGGATCCGGTCTTTCCCGACTGGAAGGGCTATACCGACGACACCCTGGCCATGAACAGTATGTATTCCTTCTCCTTCCGGCACGGACAGGGC
>DETN01000160.1:0-2158 GCA_002362155.1 Lachnospiraceae bacterium UBA3287
TTCGACCGTAAAGTGAAAAAGGACGCCTTTTACCTGTATAAGGCATACTGGAGCACAGAGCCCTTTGTCTATGTCTGCGGCAGGCGCTACGTGGACCGGGAGGAGGAGATATCGGAAATCCGGGTCTACAGCAACCAGGACAGGGTGACCCTTTTCTGCGACGGAAAAGAAGTGGAGACCCTGGAGGGATCCCGTGTGTTTGTGTTCCGCCTGCCCATTACAGGGACCCACCTGGTGGAAGCGCGCAGCGGGGAAGTCAGGGACGTCATCACAGTGCGGAAGGTTCCGGAAGCCAATCCTGCCTATCGTCTCGCAAGCGCCTCTGTGGTGAACTGGTTCGACGATCCCGGAATGGACTCCATTCCCGGATTTTTCTCGGTACAGGACAGAATGGAAGAGATCCGGAAGGATCCTGCCGGAAGGGAGCTGATCGACCAGCTGCTCGCTGCGGCCAGAGCTTCCCGGGGCTCTGTGACGAAAGAAGTAAAGCGGACAGAAAGTATGGAACGGATGCTGTACCGGAATACCGTTTTGGGCCTGATCCGTCAGGCCGGCGGGGCCATTACCCAGGAAATGGCTCTGGAGCTGAACAAAAAACTGAGACAGATCAGAAAGCCGGAAGGGTGATCAAAGAAACATTTTTAAACAGTATGATATACAGAGCAGGAGATCGGGACATGGACCGGTCTCCTGCTCTGTTTTCTTCTGTTTGAATAACCTGTGCCGATACGGCTTTTTTCAGATGCTCCACTTTTCCTGCCAGGAAAGCGTAAAGTTTTCTCCATCGAAGGAAAGGGGGAGCCAGACATAGGAGGCCAGGGAGGTGTTGATGTCGTTATCCAGAGGAAGGCGGTTCGAGAGCTTTTCCAGTCTGGCCTCTTCCTCCGGAGAGGGCTCTTTCTTAAACCGGATGCGGAACCATTCGGCATAGTCTTCGTAGGAAAGGTTCATGCGGCCTGGGAGCCAGCGGTCCGCCATGGCAATGTAGAGGTCCTCATTTCCTTCTACTTTAAATACGCAGGAGATCTGGCTGTGGAAGGAGGTATGGGAAGGGTCTCCGGGATGGGGATCGCCCAGAAGGAGGAAGGGGCCGTGCCAGGAATCCGAAAGGGCTGCCTCCGAAGGATTGGGAAGGTAGCCTGTGGTGCCGGAAGTGACCAGGTAATGTTTTCCCCTTCTTTCGAAATGAGCCGGGGCCTCTCTGACATAGGGTGGCTGGAGCCTGGGAAAATGACGGCTGAAGACCCCGTTTACATCGGTATAGTCCTCCGTCAGCTCCGCGCAGATCAGCTCGCTGTGGACCCTGTCAAAATAGATATAAGCCTTTCCGTCTTCATCGCGGGCCAGGTCAAAGTCGCCGGCGTTCATGCCAAGGGGCATCAGGCCGGTCTTTACCCTTGTATAGGGCCCTTTCAGGGACTCTGCCGTCATGACGGTCATGGTCTGACGGCCGTCCTTTTCAATGATCTTGAGCCAGCATACATACTTTTGTGTCTTCCGATTGAAGAGGATATGGGGCCGGTCCATGCAGGAAGAGGGATGAAGGGGGGATGAGGGATCCTCCGGCTCAGGAGGAATGATCAGGCCCTCATCCTTCCAGTTATAGAGATCCTTTGAGCTGTAGAGGCGGACGCCCCAGTGCCAGATCCCGTTTTTTCCGTCAGTCTTTTCCTTGTTTTCTCCATACCAGTAATAAGTCCCTTTTTCGTAAAGAACAGACCCGCCGTGGGCCTGGATGGGCTTTCCATCCGTATCCAGCCATTCCCGGCCGGGATAAAAAGCTTTATACATCAGATCACCTTTCTGAGGGCCCTGTCCAGGTCCTCTGTTTTTTTGCTGCTCACAGGTCCGTAGGGGGGCATCTGCAGGAGCTGCCTTACTGTATAACCCTTCATGGCATCCGGGAGAGATGTGATCCCCGGGATATGAGCTTCCAGGATCCTGCAGACGCCGGAATGCCACAGAAGCTCTTTGACCGGCTGATCCAGGCTGAAGATCCTGCGGAGCGGCTCTGTCGTTTCATAAGACCATTCATAGCTTCCTGCGGAAAGCTCCAGGGGAGCTTTGTCCGAGCAGGGAAGGACCACATGTGCTCTGCATCCGAAGGGAACGGTGACAGAAAGATGCAGATGTCTTTCATCCTCTGCCTCCCAGAAGA
>DETN01000160.1:2278-6688 GCA_002362155.1 Lachnospiraceae bacterium UBA3287
AAGCCGGGAGCCAGAGGTGAAAGACCTGCCGCAAAGCTGTAGAGCCATGCTGCTATAGCCCCGTAGGAATAGTGATTGAAGCTGTTCATGCCGGTGGAAGAGACCTTCCCGTCGGGATCCAGGCTGTTCCATCGCTCCCAGATGGTGGTGGCTCCCAGCTTTACCTCATAAAGCCAGCCGGGATAGTCTTCATTTAAGAGAAGGTCATAAGCTTCATGGATAAATCCGCCCCTGCAGAGTTCTCCGGGAAGGAAGGGGGTGCCCACAAAACCGGTCTGCAGTCCGCCTGCCATCTGCAGCTTTTCATGAAGGCGGCTGCAGCATGCCACGGGATCCGGCGTCAGGCCGAAGCGGAGGGAGAGAAGAAGCCCCGTCTGGGTATCACATACGCAGCGTCCCCCGGGAGCAAAGTAGTCATGGCGGAGGGAGGCAAGAAGAAGAGAAGCCTTTTCTTCATAAAAAGCCCGGTCCCCTTCCTTTCCCAGGATACGGGCCGTTCTGGATACCAGGTCCAGGGAATTCATAAGGTAGACGTAGGCAATAAAGCGCTCGTCGGTGCCCCCAAGGCACTGATCGTTTCTTTTAGAGGGATGGTCCAGGGCCAGCCAGTCTCCGTAATGGAAGTGGTCTCCCCAGCCCCCCTTTTCCCCTTCCACAGAGAGTACGTAGTCGACCCAGGCCTTCATGCCTCCGTAGCAGTCCTGAAGGATAGAGGGGTCGCCGTAGAAGGTATAGAGATTCCAGGGAATGATGCAGGCGCTGTCTCCCCAGACTGAAGAGCAGGCCCGGTAGGGCTCGTCCAGGGATGGGACGATGTCCGGCACCATACCGCCCAGGGCTGCCTGTTCGGTATGCATGTCGTGCATATATTTGCGGTAGAAGCTGTAACAGTCCCGAAGCAGGCAGGCCGTTTCGGAAAAGACCTGGGCGTCTCCGGTCCAGCCCAGACGCTCGTCCCTCTGGGGGCAGTCGGTGGGCAGGTCCAGGAAGTTCCCCTTCTGGCCCCGGCTTATGTTTTCAAGAAGGCGGTTGACCAGAGGATGGCCTGTGGTCAGATTTCCCGTCTTCTCCAGATCGCTGTACAGGACCAGGGCCGTGAAATCTTCTTTTTGGAGATTTGTGACCCCTTCGACCTTTACATAGCGGCCGCCGAAGAAGGTAAAGCGGGGCACCAGAAGGGTCTCCTCACCGCTGCAGACATACCTGTATTCGGACAGGGCGGTCCGGTAGTTGTCGTTGTAAAAGCAGCCCTCCTGAAGGACTTCCCCAAACTGCAGGCGGATCCTTTTCCCTGCCTTTTCCCTAAGGCGCAGGGAAAAGATGCCTGTCAGGTTCTGGCCAAGGTCCAGGACCTCTTCTCCTGCGGGGGTATGCAGGAGGGAAATGGGCTTTACCCGCTCCTGCACAGTGACAGGCAGAGAATAGCGGTCCGAAAGAGGGGCTTTTCCCTCAGTGACAAAACAGGGCTCCGGCTGCGTTTCCCCAAGGGTATCGTCCCTGTGCTCCCCGTCGTAGATGCCTGAGAAGGTGATGGAGGACCTTGTGACCTGCCAGGTCTCGTCGGTGCCGATGACCTCTTCGGACCCGTCCCCATAGGAAAGGCGGATCTCCGCGATCAGCCGGCTGTCATCCCCGTAGAGGCCTTTGTCTCCGGGCTTGGAAAAGTAGCCGAAGCGGCCGGCGTACCAGCCGTCCCCCAGCATGACGGACACCTCGCCCCCCTGCCGGAGGGCCTCTGTTACGTCATAGGTCTGGTACTGAAGCCAGGCATTGTAGTTGTTGCAGTAGGGAGTCAGATATTCCTCCCCTACCTTCTTTCCGTCTATGGAGGCTTCATAAAGGCCCAGACCGCAGATATAAAGGCGGGCTGCCTGGGGGGCTTCTCTTACGGAGATATGCTTATGGAATATGGGAGCCCTCTCCTGTCTCCGGCAGGAGATCCAGGATGCTTCCCAGGGCTCCTCCCTTTTTCCGGTCTCAAAGAAAGAGACGGGGCCCTGTGCTTCTTCTCCCCGGTCCGAGCGGACGGATACCTGCCAGTAATAGCGGGTCCGGGGAGAGAGGGGCAGGTCAAGAGGAGAGGCGATGGAGGACAGATCTGCCCAGCCTGTATCCGCAAGGATCTCTTTAAGACCCGCGTCTTTTGATACGATGATCCGGGCCTTACTCTGCTCTTTCCCCTCTGCCTCTTCCACCTGCCATGAAAAGACGGGTTTTTCCATCTGAAAGCCAATGGGGGAAGTCAGATGGCATGTCTTACAGTGTAGGATCTTCATTTGTTTACCTCCGCCTTTGCGTAGAAGGCTCTTGTCTTTCCATCGACCCACAGGTCTTTTGTTACAGTAAAGGAGCCCGTAAGTCGCAGATCGTCTGAGGCGGATCCGACGAAAACGTCGAAGACCCCCTTTTCGATCTTCCAGCGCATGTCCTCATCCAGAAAAGCCATCTGGGAGGGCATAAGACGGAAAGCAACCCTTTTCTTTTCTCCGGCCTTTAAGGATACTCTGGCAAAGCCTGCCAGTTCCATGCAGGGACGGACCATGGAAGCATAGCGGTCCTTTACATAAAGCTGCACAACTTCGGTCCCGTCTGCACTGCCTGTGTTGGCAAGGGTCAGACGGATCTCAATTTCTTCCTCCGGAAGGACCTCTTCTCTGGGAATCCGCAGATTGCTGTAGGAAAAGTCCGTATAGGACAGGCCGTGGCCGAAGGCGTAGCGGGGCAGATGGGGCAGGTCCGCATAGGTCTGGAACCCGATGCTCTCTCCCTGATGGCTGGAGGATCCCATGGGATGGTTATAGAAAACAGGGATCTGGCCGGCGTTATAGGCGACGGAGACAGGGAGCTTTCCGGAGGGATTGTTTTCTCCCAGCAGGGTCTCTGCCACGGCAGCCGCCCCGCACTCGGCGGGATTCCAGGCTTCCAGCAGAGCATTCAGATATGTGTCTGCAGCGTCGCTGGAGACAGGGCGGCCGTCGAAGTGGACACCGACCATGGGCTTATGCAGGGAAGATGCCAGTTCGATCAGACGGTCCTGGCAGGGGGGCAGGTTGATATTCGCGCTGTCTACCCCTTCTCCCGTGGTGGAGATGGAGCCGGAGGAATATTTGCCGCCCAGAGTAAAGAGGATGACGTCGGCATCCGCCATGATCTTCAGGGCTTCTTCGTAACCGGAGCTGTCCTTTCCTGCCACCGGATAGCCAAAGGCCCAGGCTACCTCCGTTTCAGGAAGGCGGGCCCTGAGCTCTTCCAGAAGGCTGGGGCATCCACTCTTCTGGATTTCCAGGATCTTGTCGAAGGCTTCCCCCTGGTCGCTCTGGATATTTGTGCCGGGTACATGAACATAGCCCGTGTCTTTTTTATCCTTGCTGACGCCCGCCATGGAGCCTTCGGCGGCCAGAAGAGCTTCCGACATACTCAGGTGAGTATAGCCTCCGAAGAAGAAGCGGGCGTTGGCGGCGTGGCAGCCGATGACGGCCAGCTTTTTCATCTTCCGGGAAAGGGGCAGGGTCCCGTCGTTCTTTAAAAGGACCATGCTTTCCCTGGCGCTCCGGAGGGTCAGGTCACGGTCGCTGTCCTTATAAAAGGCTTCCTTCAGGGCATTCCCCTGCAGAGCGAAGGGATCTTCGAACAGGCCCATGCGGAACTTGGCAGTCAGTTCCCGTAGGGCGGCCCGGTCCAGAACGGCCGTATCCGCCTTTCCTTCCCGGAACCATGCTTCCAGCTCCTTTCCGAAGCCTGCGGCCATGGGAAGCTCCGCGTCCATGCCGGCCTTCATGCAGGCATAGCCTGCTTCTGTCAGGGTCTCATACTGCCCCTGGACTGTGTGGACGTTGCTGACGGCGCCGTAGTCCGATACAGCGGCTCCGTCAAAGCCCATCTCTTCCCTGAGAAGTCCTGTCAGCAGCTTTTTCGATGCGGAGACGGCCTGGCCGTTTAACGTGCAGTAGCAGGGCATGACCCCGTGCAGGGAAGCCTGTGTAATGGCGGCCTGGAAGGGCTTTGCGTAGATCTCTCTGAGAAGGTGGTCCGGCACTTCGGCGTCTGCCCCGTGGATGCCGCCCTGGGAATGGTGGAATCCCAGGAAATGCTTGGCGACGGCGTCGGCTTTTCTTTCTCCGTGCTGCTTCTGCAGGCCTCTGGTAAAGGATGCCCCCATGGCGGAAGCCAGGGCGGGATCCTCCCCGTAGGTCTCTCCCTGCCGGCCCATGCGGGAATCCCGGGAGATGTCCAGGACGGGGGCAAGGATCTGGGTGATGCCGGCGGCGCACTCCTGACGGGATACGACGGCCGCCAGTTCTTCCTCCAGGGCGGGATCAAAGGAAGAGCCTCTGGCAATGCCGGAGGGAAGGCTGATGCCGCCCTGGAGATAGGGGCCGCAGAGCCCCTCCATGTGGAAGATGGCAGGGA
>DETN01000039.1 GCA_002362155.1 Lachnospiraceae bacterium UBA3287
CCCTTCCCCTATGGGATGTTTAATGCATGGACGCAGAGGGCGGGACGGGTGAAGTATCCCGCCGTGCCTGTATATCCGGTACAGACGGCAGCGCCTGCTGCCTCCCGGATGTTCTCGCCGGTAACGTAGTCCTGAAAGGACTGAGGCTGATCAACCGGGCTTACAGAGAGGATATTGTCATCTCCTCTGCAAGCCCCATCCATTCAGAAGGAATGGGTGGGGTGATTGACGGGACATCCGGTCCAGAAAGAGCCAAAAAACTGACGGAAACTGACGGAAATTATAAGACAGAATACAGATTTTGCGGGTATACAGATACCTCTGGGATGCTATAATAAATTGTAAGCAATTTATTACAGAATATCGGGATGCCGCGCATCCCCAAGGAGGTAACACATGCAGAGAATTTATGATTTCCTGAAAGCAGCGGGCACCTATTACCTGGCCACCATGGACGGAGACCAGCCCAGAGTCCGTCCCTTCGGCACCATCGACATTTTCGACGGCCGTCTGACCATCCAGACCGGACTTGTAAAGGACGTGGCAAAGCAGATGCTGGCCAATCCCAAAGTCGAGATCTGCGCCATGAACGGCGGCAAATGGATCCGCGTGCAGGCAAAGGCCGTCCTGGACGATCGTCTGGAGGCCCAGGTCCACATGCTGGATGCCCACCCCGAACTGAAGGGGATGTATCAGGCAGGCGACGGCAACACGGCCGTTTTCGCTCTGACAGAAGGAAAGGCCACCATCTCCTCCTTTACGGAGGCTCCCGTCGTGATCGGGTTCTGATCAGTAATCCTTAGGGCGGCGGCACTGGCTGCAGGTCCTGCGGAAGAACCCTCTGAAATGGCCCCCGCAGTAGGGGCAGCGCCCCTCCGCCTTCCAGCGGCTGGCCTTGACGTAGCGGTCCGCCAGGTCGGACCCCTCCAGGTTCCTGCGGATGCTGCTCTCCAGAGATCCTGTCGTCTCGTCCAGGACCAGAGGCCTTCCGCCTGCAAAAACTTCCGAAAGCTCGGGGCATCGTCCCGGCCGGAACATATTGGAGGATGCAGAGGTATAAGAGCACCAGCTTTCGGAGCCGGTGCTCTTTTGCTGTGCCTTCAGGGCCCGCTCCGATACATAGATGCGCCGCAGGCTGTCGCAGCCCGCCAGGGCGGAGGGCCCGATCCGTTCAGCCCCCTCCAGGCGCAGCTCCCGGATGGAAGTATCATTGGTGAATGCAAAGGCGGGAATCTCTGCGGCCCTCTCCAGCCCGGTGACCCTCTCCAGTCTGGGGCAGCGGGCAAAAACGCCCTCTCCCAGACTGAAGGCGCCGGAAACATCCAGTTCCTTCAGCATGCGGCAGCTGTAGAAGGCATAGCCCTCTATGGTCTCCGCATAGTAAAGCCCCTCTACCTTCTCCAGCCGTCTGCTCTCCGCAAAGGCCATATAGCCGATCTTTCTGAGGGAGGGCGGCAGGATCACGCGCACGATGTCAGATCCCCGGAAGGCTTCGGCCCCGATCTCGGTCACGGAAGCGGGGATCTCCACTTCCCTGGCCGCCCCGTTGTATCTGCGCAGCACGCCTCCCCGGATATCGAAGCCCACGATATGCCGCTCTTCCTCTCCGGAAAGCGGAGCCGCTCCCGATGCGGGGTGCCAGGCTCTTTTAAACGCCGCCGAAGCCTCCTCCACCGGATACCACTTCCTGCAGTAGGGGCAGAGATCCTTCTCCCTTCCCGGGAGAGCGCTCACTGCTGCGGAGCATTCCGGACAGATCGCCGGGATCCATTTGCCTTCCATGGATTTATCCTTTCTTTCTGCGTCTCTGGGACCGGTTCAGGCCGGCAGTCCCGGTCTTTCCCTTCCCCTTCCCGGACGCCCCTTTCTTCTCGTCATCGGACAGGTGCCTGATGATGGTAAAGCCCTTGCCCATGCACAGGCCGCCCGCGATGGCCAGAAGGCCGTTCATGCCGCCGCTGCCTCTTCCCTGGGCAGTCAGAAAAAGTCCTGCGAAAATAAAGGTCACGCCTATGGTCATAAACAGGTAGGCACCTGTTCTGGAATTGATCTTAAAATCCATTCTCCTTCTCCCCTCCGCCTACTGGGCAGGCTTTATATACTGGGCATATACATAACCGGTCTGTCCGGATTCTTCCACCTCCACATAGGCCCAGTCTCCCTCCATGCGGATCATATAGAGCCTGGTCCCGGACTTGAGCCCCGTCAGGGTGGCGGAGCTCAGAGACGGGCCTGTACGGAGCTTTAACGAAGAAGAAACGTTGACCACGTAGATCTCCCTCTCTCCCTCTTCCCGCTCGGAGGCCGTCATGGAATCGATATCCACGTAAAGCGTCCCTTCTACGGGCGATCCCGGCGCAGATCCCGGTCCTTCCTCAAAGGTGACCACCGCCCTGGAGCCTTCCAGGGCAAGAGACACAGGATGTCTGTAGCCCTCTCCCAGCGAGACCTCTCTGGCCACCGTCAGTCCGTTCATGTCCACGGCAAAAAGCTGGGGGCCCAGATAGCCGGTGATAAAAAGCCTGTTGTCTTCGTCAAAGGCAAAGGCGCCTTTGGCGGGACAGCCGCCGAATTCCATGTTTTTCCAGACCCGGCTCCCGTCCTGGCGGCTCAATGCCACGATATCGCCGCCCTCCACGTAATAATAGAGATTGCCCCGGATGCCTATGTCCGCCACCCGGTCTGTCTG
>DETN01000096.1 GCA_002362155.1 Lachnospiraceae bacterium UBA3287
AAGGATACCCGCGGCATCATCGACGGCATCCTGAGCGGCGCCATCAAGACTGCACCTACAAAGACCATTCCTTACTTCAACTTCGAAGTTCCTACAGAGCTTGAAGGCGTTGATTCCGGTATCCTGGATCCCCGCGATACCTACGCCGACGCAGCAGAGTGGGAAGCTAAGGCAAAGGATCTGGCAGCCAGATTCCAGAAGAACTTCGTCAAGTACACCACCAACGAAGCCGGCAAGGCTCTGGTAGCAGCAGGCCCTCAGCTGTAATTTTATAAAGAACCACCCTGCAGGCAGATGCCTGCGGAGCAGATCATGAACATGAAAGACCTGCGGTCCGGCGGACCGCAGGTCTTTTTTTGCTGGGCCGGACTATCGTAATGAGATGGGTGGTCTGTACAGGAATTTGCCGCTCAGGAATTTCCATGAAGAGAATGGAGAACTTCTGACAAGACGAAAGTATAAAAAATATACAGCGTAAATAGGATCGACAGAGGTCCGTTCCGTGATTCCCGCCGTCCGCTTCATGTCGCGCGACGGGAAGCAGACAAGGACCATAGCCTCTCCCGCCGCCCGCAGCATTGTACGGCGGGGACCGATCCACTTGAAAACTGACAGCGGGGGGCAGTTCCCCCCTCCCGTCCCCCCAGGGGGAGGCGCGCTCTGAAAAGCAGACGGGCCTCCTGCTGGGCTTTTTGCGTTCTGCCAGAAGCTGTTCCTGTCTATAAGGTGTCCCGGGATGTCTTCCTGATGTCCCGACATGTCTTCAGTGAGTCCCGCTCTGTGTTTAATGAGTCCCGCTTTCTCTGAATCTTGTCTGCATCCTGTCCCGCTATGCCAAAGCCATGTCCCTGCCTGTCTTAAGTATGTCCTGCTATGTCTGAAATAAATCCCGATCTGTCTAATTTTTGTACTTGACAAACGAACCGGTTTACAGCCTCTTTTCCGGGCGCCGGCATGAATAGCAGTAATCATCTGATGATGGCTATATGCTTTTTAAAGATGAAATATGTAAGATATACTTGACATATTGCTATAAATGGGATATGATAAGGGCGTAAGAAAGATAAGAGAGCCGGGGAACGGAAGAGTCCCCCGGAATGAAAGGAGAATACCATGAACTTTACATTACTTTTTCCTGTTATTTTCTTTATAGCGATTGTTATTGTCATAGCAGTCCTCAGCATCAAAGGCAGGGGGGCAAAAGACTTTGACGAGCGTCAGGCCATGGTCCGGGGCAGGGCCGCCAACTTCGGATATCTGACCACTCTGGTCCTGCTGATGCCCGCCCTTCTTTTTTTCGGCGGTGAACACACAGAGGTGGCCTATATTTTTGCCAGTCTGGCTTTTTTCGGCGGCCTGGCGGTCAACGCAGTCTATAACATCTGGAACGGGGGATTCTTCCAACTGCATCAGAAAACTTCCGGCTATACGGTCCTGTGCTTCTTTATTGCAGTCCTCAATTTCCTGACCACAGGCATGCGTCTGGCAGAGGGGGAGAGTATTTGGGAGATCGTGACCGACAGAGGCGGGACCAACTTCTTTTTAGGCGTCCTGTTCTTTGTGATCGGCGTCACCATCCTGGCCCGGCGCTGGGCCGACAGAAGAGAGGAGGAATGATCATGAAGAACCTTCGTCTGAAAGCGGCCCGGGCAGCCAGGGATCTGTCCCAGCAGCAGCTGGCCGACATGGTGGGCGTATCCCGCCAGACCATCAGCTCCATTGAAAAGGGAGATTATAATCCCTCCATCAAACTCTGCATTGCCATCTGCAAGGTCCTGGACAGGACCCTGGACCAGCTCTTCTGGGAGGATTGAGAAGGCACGGTACTGCATACCGGTAATACACCGGTATGGTATACTTAACGGCAGGAAAGGGCAGGCCCGGGAGCGGACGATCCCGGGCCTGCCTTCGTTTTTCTGTTTTATTCTGTTTTCACGCAAAAGGATCCGTCATGTCTTTTTTAAAAGTATTCTGTCCCTTCTGCAGGACCCAGATCCGAAGGATCGAAGTCAGCGATACCGCTCTTTCCCGCAGGGTCCCTGTGACCTGCTTCAAATGCGGAAAGCGTTTTTCCTATGTTCCCGGAAAGGGGGAAATTACATATAATAAGAAAGAGTGAAGACAGCAGCGTGTCCGGGACTTTCTGCGTCTGCAGGATCCCCGGAATAGTTCCAGGCCCCGCACATACAGGATCCTTTTAAAGGCGGTGCGGAGGCTGTTCTGGTTCAAGGCAGGAGGAAAGAGCTATGGCGGCAGCCGGAAATACCTTCTATTTTGCCTGGGAGGCAGCCCTGGAGGTCTGGCTGCAGAGCCATCTGCCTGCAGCCCTTCTTTCTGTGATCTCCTTCTTTTCCGCTTTCGGGGAGGAAGCCTGTGCCATTCTGATCCTGGGCGTCTTCTACTGGTGCCTGGATAAGGAGACGGGCCTCTATATAGGCCTGAATGCCGTCATGGGCTGCGTCTGGCATCCCCTTTTAAAGAACATGGCCCTCCGCAGAAGGCCCTACTTTGACCATGAGGGGATCGACCTCCTCAGACCGCTGGATCCCCATGCGGACCTCTATGACATACGGGCCCAGGGCTATTCCTTCCCCAGCGGCCATTCCACCAACGGGCCTGCCGTATACGGTTCCCTGGCCAGGCGGATGAAAAAACGGTGGATGTATGTGCTGGCCGTCCTTCTGACCTTTCTCATCGGCTTTTCCAGAGTGGCCGTGGGGGCCCATTATCCCACGGACGTCCTGGCCGGCTGGAGCCTGGGCCTTGTCATCATCTTTCTGGTCCCCTGGCTGCGGGAAAAGACGGGGGACATTCGGATCTTTTACGGGATCCTGATCCTCTCCGGCCTTCCGGGCTTCTTCTTTGCCCGGACCGACGACTACTATACGGGCATGGGCCTTCTTTTCGGCTTTGCCCTGGCAGAAATGTTCGAGAGGAAATATGTGAATTTCAAAATGGCGAAGACGGTACCCGAAGGCATGATCAGGATCCTGGGAGGCCTGGTCCTCTACGCGGCCCTGAATTTCCTTTTAAAAAGCCTGCTGAACGCCTCTCTTTATCTTTTCCGGACCCTCCGCTACGGTCTCATCATCTTCGTTTTGCTGGGGATCTATCCCCTTTGCTTTGAGAAACTGACAAAACGTAATTCAAAAAGCAAACAGACACAATAACAGATAAATATAGAAAAAAGTACATATTTTAGGGAAAAAGTGACATATTTCCCGACAAGAAAGTGACAGCTGATGACGATCGGCTGTCACTTTTTAAAGGTGACAAAAGTAATATATGAATAAGTTGTCTGCTTTAAGAGGGTAAAATATAATGAAAGCATGGAGGAAATCACATGGCTGAAAAAGGCAGAAAGGGAAGAAATTCCCTTTCATCACGTCAGAGAGAGATCATAAAGATCCTGATCGAGATGGAATCGGAAACGACCACGGTCGCGGCGGTTTCGGAACGGCTCGGGGTCTCATCCAGGACCGTACTCAGAGAAATGCCCGTCATTGAACAGTGGCTCCTGGAAAATGATTTCCATTTCAGCCGCAAGCACGGCGTCGGACTTTCCATCCAGGAAACGCCGGAGCACCTGGAACTGATCCGGGAGCTTCTGGAGCTGGAAGGGGTCAGACACATGTACAGCAGAGACGAGCGCAAGCGCTGGATCCTGGGCGAGCTTTTCTTCGCCGACGGTCCCATCAAGGCCTTCGCCTTCACGTCCCGGTTCGATATTTCGGAGGGAACCCTTTATTCCGATCTGGATTCCCTGGACGAATGGCTTTCCGAATACGATGTCTCCATCGTGAGGAAGCCGGGCCTGGGCATCTACCTGGAGGGCGAGGAGCTCTACATGCGGCAGGCCATTGCCAACGCGGTCATAGCCTTCTGCGAGATGGACCGGATCACGGAAAAGATCGCCGGCTCCGAATCCCTGGAAGGGCTGAGTTCCGGCGGAAACCCTCTGCTGACCTTTATGAGACCCGAGATCGTGTCCTTTGCAAGGGACGAGGTAAGAAGATGCGAGGAGAGGCTCAACGTCCACTACATGGACTCCAGCGAGCTGAACCTGATCATCCGCATGTCTCTTGCCATCTACCGGATGCAGAAAGGAAGCTTTCTGACAAAGCTGCCTGCCGAAAAAGGCAGGATCGGCGCCCTGGCAGAGCTTTCCGTATCCAGAGATGTGGCGGCATCGATCCGTAAAAACTTCGATCTGCAGGTCACGGAGCCCGAGATCGGGCGCATGGCCATGCAGCTCTCATCCACAAGATTCTGGTCGGATGTTTCGGAATTCAACGATCCCATGCAGACCATGAACATCCGGCGCATCACCCTTTCCATGATCGGGATCGCGGAACAGATGACCGAGATCCCCTTCCACTCAGACGACATCCTGATCGAAGACCTGGTCAAACACCTGACGGTCATGGTGAGAAGATTTGCCATGGACGTCCTGGAGGAAAATGTCCAGGCGGAAGCGGTCAGGGAACGGTATCCGGACATCTACAAGGCGGCGGCCGTCGCCTGTCAGGTCCTGCAGGAGCTGGGGCTTCCCGGCCAGGTCAGGGATTCGGATATCGGCTACGTGGCCATGCACTTTGCGGCATCGGCCGAGAGGATCCAGGAAAACGAGCAGAAGATCGTGGCGGCAGTTGTCTGTCCCACGGGCATCAGCTCCTCCAGGATGCTGGCGGCAGGGCTCGGGAAGTCCTTCCCCGGCATCGAGATCCGAAGAGTCCTGTCAGCCTTCAACATCGACGCCAGAGCCCTCTGGGAGGAAGGCATCGACCTGATCATCTCCACGGTGGACCTGAAAACGGATTTCCCCTGGATGCGGGTCAGCCAGATCCTGCAGGCCCAGGACATGATGCGGATCCGCAACGAGATCGTCCGGATCAACCGGGAAAGGATCCGTCAGAGGACCCAGACCGTGGGCTCCAGACGGGAGGGGAACCTCCGGATCAGAGACATCCGCCGCCTCACCGACCTGGGCATCGAGATCACCCAGATCCTGGACCACTTCCGCCTGGTAAGCGCAGCGGCGGAAAGTACCGGAGAGCTGATGGAACTGGCCGCTCTTTCCGTTGCGGAGACTTCTCAGGCGGCGGATGCCGTCCGCAGAGGCTTCAGGGAAAGGGAAGAGCGGGCGTCCACCTACGTAGGGGAGATGCGGATCTGCCTCTACCACTGCAGGACAAGAGCCCTGGAGCACAGCAGAGTCTCTTACCTGAGGCTCTCAAGTCCTCTGAAAACAGAGGAAGGGACCATCGAAGGCGCCCTGGTCATGGCGGTGCCGGACGGTCTGAAGGACTACCAGACAGAGCCTGTGGGAAGGATCAGCGCCCTGCTGGTGGAAGAAGAAAGGTTTCTTAAGGCGCTTAAGGCCGGAGATGAAAAGGAGAGCATCTCCCTGGTCGAAACGGCGCTTGAGAAATATTATCAGGGGTACCTGAGCAACAAAAAAACTTTTAATCATTGAGGAGGAAAGAAATGAAGAACGCGTTACAGAAATTCGGTAAATTCCTGTCAGCAATGGTCATGCCCAACATCGGCGCATTCATCGCGTGGGGCTTTATTACAGCCCTGTTCATCCCGGCAGGCTGGCTTCCCAACGAAAAGCTGGCAGCCATTCAGCCCTACATGCTGTTCTATCTGCTTCCCGTTCTGATCGCCTATACAGGCGGTAAGATGGTCGGCGGCGCCCGCGGCGGTGTCATCGGTGCCATCGCAGTCATGGGCGCAGTCGCAGGCGTAGGCGGCACAGAAGGACAGCCCATGCTGATGGGAGCCATGATCATGGGTCCTCTGGCAGGCTGGGTCATCAAGAAGTTCGACCAGTTCATGGAAGACAAGATGCCCGCAGGCTTCGAGATGCTGATCAACAACTTCTCCGTCGGTATCCTGGGCATGCTCCTTGCCATCTTCGGCTCCTACATCATGAGCCCTCTGATGACCGGTATCATGAACGTCCTGACAGCAGGCGTCAACGCTCTGGTCAATGCACACCTTCTGCCTCTGGCAGCCATCTTCATCGAGCCCGCTAAGGTCCTCTTCCTGAACAACGCCATCAACCACGGTATCTTCACCCCCATCGGCGCTACCCAGGTCGAAGCAGCAGGCAAGTCCATCATGTACATGCTGGAAGCAAACCCCGGCCCCGGCCTCGGCGTCCTGATCGCATACATGTTCTTTGCAAAGGATGAGACCACAAAGCAGTCCGCTCCCGGCGCTATCATCATCCACTTCCTGGGCGGTATCCACGAGATCTACTTCCCTTATGTCCTGATGAACCCCATCGTGATCATTGCTCCCATCGTTGGCAACATCGTAGCCATCGCTTTCTACAGCATCTTCAACGTTGGTCTGGTAGGTCCTTCCTCCCCCGGTTCCATCATCGCATTCCTGTCCGTAGCTCCCAGGGATCAGATCATCCTGGTTCTGGCAGGCGTCCTGATCGCAGCAGCTGTTTCCTTCCTGGTCGCTTCTCCCATTATCCGCTTCACCGATAAGGGCGGCAGCCTTGAAGACGCACAGGCAGATATGTCCGCTATGAAGGCAGAAGCCAAGGGTCAGAAGACCGTTTCTGCCGGCACAGTCAAGAACCCCGGCGACATCAAGATGATCATCTTCGCCTGCGACGCCGGCATGGGTTCCTCCGCTATGGGCGCAACCAAGTTCCGCAACAGAATCAAAGCCATCCGTCCTGACATCACCGTCAAGAATACTTCCGTCGACAACATCCCTGCAGGGTGCGACATCGCCGTCGTACAGACCATCCTGGCCGACCGTGCAAGGAAGAGCTGCCCCGGCGCTCAGATCGTCGAGATCGGCAACTTCCTGGCAGATCCCGCACTGGACAACCTGTTCATGCAGATCTCTACCGGTGACACCATGGTGACCGCAGCTCCCGAGAAGGAAGACATCGTTGAGAAGGTCACAAAGCCCGACGTATTCACAAAGGAAGGCATCCTTCTGAACCAGAAGGCAGCAACCAAGGAAGAAGCTATCCGTCAGGCAGGCCAGCTCCTGGTCGACAGAGGCTGCGTAGATCCTTCCTACATCGACGCTATGCTGGAGCGCGAGAAGATCGTCACCACCTACATGGGCATGGGCCTTGCGATCCCTCACGGCACAACTCAGGCCAAGGGAACCGTCAAGAAGACCGGTATCGTATTCGTTCAGTATCCTGACGGCGTACCGTTCGGCGATGAGAAGGCACAGCTGGTATTCGGTATCGCAGGTATCGGCGACGAGCATCTTGACATGCTGGCCAAGGTTGCAAACGCTCTGGATGACGAAGAAGTCATCGAGAAGATGAAGACAACCAATGACGTCAACTGGATCCTGAAGCAGCTCAGCTGATTTGGACCGGATGAATAAGTAATTTAAAGATGGTTTAAGGGTCAGCCGGATGCCTTCCGCATCCGGCTGATGCCCAATCCAAGTGTGACAGGGAGTCAGTCTCTGGACTCCGGAAAGAAGGCATATCATGAAATCAGCAGTAATGTTCGGCGCAGGCAACATCGGACGCGGCTTTATCGGCATGGTCCTGGCAGAAGCCGGCTACAAAGTCATTTTCGGCGACGTCAATCCCGTAGTCATTGACAGGATCGCCGCAGACAAGGAATACACTGTTCATATCATGGACGTGGAAAAGAGAGACGTTAAGATCACGGGCGTGGACGGCGTCATGTCCAACGGTCCCGCCATCATCCCTCCCATTGCCGAGGCAGACCTTGTTACCACGGCTGTCGGCCTGGTCATCCTTCCCCGCGTAGCTCCTACCATGGTAGAAGGCATCCGTGCCCGCATCGCGGCAGGCAGCGAGAAGCCCCTCAACTTCATCGCATGCGAGAACGCCATCCGTGCATCCTCTCAGCTCAAGGCAGCCATCTATGCCCTGCTGACAGACGAGGAAAAGGCTTATGCGGACAAGTACATCGGCTTCCCGGACTGCTCCGTTGACAGAATCGTTCCCCCCATCCGTTCCGAGAACCCCATCGACGTGGTCGTAGAAGAGCACTTCGAGTGGAACGTTGAAAAGGGCTCCTTCAAGGGCGAGCTTCCCCAGATCGAAGGCATGAACCTGGTAGACAATCTGGATGCCTACATCGAGAGAAAGCTCTTCACCCTGAACACAGGCCACTGCATCACCGCATACCTGGGCGTCATCAAGGGACTTCCCACCATCATGGACGCCATCCTTGACAAAGAGATCTATGACACCGTGCACGAAGCCATGATCCAGTCCGGAAACGGCCTGGTAGCAAAGTATGGTCTGGACGCAGAGGCCCATGCAGCCTATATCGAAAAGATCATCGCCAGATTCAAGAACCCTTATCTGCATGACGATGTGACCCGTGTCGGCCGTGAGCCTCTCCGCAAGCTCTCCGCCTCGGACCGTCTGACCAAGCCCATGACCACCGCTCTGTCCTTCGGCCTTCCTGTTGACAAGCTGATCGTCGGTATCGGCGCAGCTCTGCGTTACAACAATCCCGAAGACAAGCAGTCCGTGGAACTCCAGGCCAAGATCGCCGAAAAGGGCGTTGTGGAAGCCTATAAGGAGATCTCCGGCGTAGAAGACGAGGCAGTCCTGGCCCAGGTCAAGGCAGCCTATGACAGCTTCGCAAAGTAAAAATGGTCACCGAAACAATACCGCTTAAAAAGGGGGCCAGGTTCCATGCAAGACCTGCAGGAGCCCTGGCGAAAAAGGCAGGGAGCTTCTCCTGCATGATCATGCTGCAGACCACATACGGCTTTGCGGACGCCCGCGACTTTCTCTCCATCATGCGTCTGACGCCGGGGCCCTGTAGCCAGGTGGAAGTGCTGACAGACGGAGAGGATGAAAAGGAAGCCGCCCAGGCTATGAAGGCCCTGATCCTGGACCTGATGGACGATATGGCCGCCATGCCCTGACAGGCGCCCCCTGATTAACAGTTGAGAAATGCCAAAGAGCAGCTGACAGGAACAGAGATGTTCCGCTATGGCTGCTCTTTCTGTTTGCGGTGAATTGTTGTATAATGCCACTATAAGCGGCTGCGGGCCGCACCGTCATAGGTTATGAATGATCGCAGAAGGGAGCTACTCACCATGAAAGAATTAAAAGATTATGTAACAACGATCCCGGATTTTCCCCAGCCCGGTATTATGTTCCGCGACATCACCAGTGTACTGCAGGACGCAGACGGCCTTCGTCTTGCCATCGATACCATGACAGATATGGTCAAGGACGTGGACTTTGACGTAGTTGCCGGCGCCGAGTCCAGAGGCTTCTGCTTCGGAGCTCCCATGGCCTACAATGAGAACAAGCCCCTTGTCCTGATCCGCAAGAAGGGCAAACTTCCCAGAGAGACCGTCTCGGTGGAGTATGACCTGGAATACGGCAAAGCCACTCTGGAGATCCATAAGGACGCCATAAAGCCCGGACAGAAGGTCCTTCTGGTGGACGACCTGATTGCCACCGGCGGCACCACCATGGCCATGATCAAGCTGATCGAGTCCCTGGGCGGCAAGGTCGTAGGCGTAGTCGTCATGATGGAACTGGCCGGCTTCAATGTAAGAGATAAGCTGGGCGTTCCGCTCTATGCAGCCATCTCCTACGAAGGCAAGTAAGAAAAAGACAGGGAAAGGGCATGCCGCGGCATGCCCTTTTTTAACAGCTAAGAAATAAGCCCTCGGCCGACGGTCCTGTCCCCGCTGGCAGGCATCCGGCTGTCGGAATTCCGTTTTTTTTTCAGAGGATTCAGGGGGACTTATGTTATACTGAAGGCAGCAGCTGTAAACAGTTTTCCAACATTCGAGGTCATACATATATGAACAATTTTACTTACTATTCCCCCACCAGGATCGTCTTCGGTAAAGGCACCGAGAACCAGGTGGGCGAACTGATCAGAAAGGACGGCGGAAGCCGTGTGTTTATCGTATACGGCGGCGGAAGCGCGGTAAAGAGCGGGCTTCTTGACAAAGTCGTAAAATCCATTGAGGAGGCAGGTCTTGTCTGCACGTCCTTTGGCGGGGCCAAACCCAATCCCACTCTGGCCCATGCGGAAGAGGGCAGGAAGAGATCCATCGAATTCGGCTCCGACTATATCCTGGGCGTGGGCGGCGGATCCGTCATCGACACGGCCAAGGCCATAGCCCACGGCACGGCCAATCCGGAGCCGGATCTCTGGGACATCTGGTATAAGAGAGCGCCCATTACAAAGTCTCTTCCCGTGGCCTGCGTTCTGACCATCGCGGCGGCAGGCTCCGAAGTCTCCGGCGATGCGGTCCTGACCAACGAGGAGGTCAAAAAGAAAAAGGGTTTCGGTACGGACCTTAACCGCTGCCGCTTTGCGGTTATGAACCCCGAGCTCCTTTTCACCCTGCCCAGGTACCAGCTTGCCAACGGCATTACCGATATCATGCAGCATACCATGGAGCGCTACTTCATTCCCGGTCCCTCCTGCGAGATGACCGATGAGATCGCGGAAGGCCTCCTTCGTACAGTGGTCAGAAACGGCAGAAAGGTCATGAAAGATCAGACCGACTACGACGCCATGGCAGAGATCATGTGGTGCGGCTCCCTTTCCCACTCCGATATCACAGAGCTGGGCAGGGGCAAGGATTTCTCCGTCCACAAGCTGGGCCAGGCCCTGGGCAGCATCTATGACTATACCCACGGAGCCACCCTGTCGGCCGTATGGGGCGCCTGGGCTACCTACCTCTATAAGGACTGCCCGGACCGCTTCTCCCGCTACGCCAGAAAGGTCTGGGGCGTGGAGGAAGAGGACGACCTGAAGGCAGCTGCCGAGGGCATCCGCAGGACCGTGGCCTTCTATAAGGAGCTGGGCATGCCTACATCCCTTAAAGAGATCGGCCTGGAAAATCCCACCGACGAGGAGATCCACGTCCTTGCCATGATCGCCTCCTATGACAAGACCATTACCGTGACCAAGATCAAGCCCGTGGACTATGAGGGCATAAAGACCATGTTCGAATGGGCTAAGGAAGGCATTCTGCCTGAAGACTGATCAAGTCGGCAGACCCAATGAAGGGCGGGAGGGACCAGCGGATCCCTCCCGCCTTTTGTATCTGCGCGGGGCATCCCGCCCTCCTGCCCGGCCCTTCATTTTTTTGTTTGCATTTGCCCTCCGGATACAGTATAGTCTCCTTCGTAAACAAACAGCGTCTCAAAGGAGTGTTCAGTCTTGAAAGAAAACAAAATGGGCACCATGCCCGTAAAACAGCTGATCATCAGCATGTCCCTTCCCATGATGATCTCCATGCTCATGCAGGCCCTCTACAGCGTAGTGGACTCCATCTTCGTATCCCATCTGTCCGAACAGGCCCTGGCAGCAGTTACCTATGCCTTTCCCCTGCAGAACATGATGATCGCCCTGGGTTCCGGTACCGGCGTCGGCATCAACGCCCTTCTGTCCAGATCCCTGGGGGAAAGACGTTTCGACAGATCGGACGCGGCGGCCAATACAGGCCTTCTTCTGACCTTCTGCAACGCCCTGCTCTTTATGGTGATCGGTCTCTTCGGAAGCCGCGCCTTCATTGCCACCCAGACCTCCCTCCCGGAGATCCAGGAGATGGGAGCCACCTACCTGTCCATCGTCTGCGGCTTTTCCTTCGGCCTCTTTTTCCAGATGACCTTTGAGCGCCTTCTGCAGTCCACCGGCCTGACTGTCTATTCCATGGCCTCCCAGCTGTCCGGCGCCATCATCAATACCATCCTGGATCCCATCATGATCTTCGGCCTTCTGGGCTGTCCCAGGTTCGGGGTGGCCGGCGCCGCCTATGCCACCGTCATCGGCCAGTGCTGTGCGGCCCTGATCGGTCTGGCCCTCAATCTGAAAAAGAACACGGAGATCCACTATTCCTTCAGGGGGATCCTCTCCCCTAAAGCGGAGACCATCGGCAGGATCTACTACGTGGGCGTGCCCTCCATCCTGATGATGTCCATCGGCTCTGTCATGACCTACGGCATGAACCAGATCCTGAGCATCTTTTCGGATACGGCCGTGGCAGTCTTCGGCGTCTACTTCAAGCTGCAGAGCTTCTTCTTCATGCCCGTCTTCGGCCTCAACAACGGCGTCATCCCCGTTCTGGCCTACAACTACGGGGCCAGAAAGAAGGAAAGGATCCGGGAAGCCCTCCGCTTTGCCATGCTGGTGGCCGTGGCCATCATGGGTTTCGGCACCCTGCTCTTCGAACTCATTCCCGCAAGGCTCCTGGGCTTTTTCAACGCCTCTGAAGAAATGCTGCAGATCGGCGTGCCGGCCCTCCGCATCATCTGCCTGTCCTACATGATGGCCGGCGCCTGTATTGCCATGGGCTCCATCTTCCAGGCCTTCTCCAGAAGCTTTTATTCCCTCTTTGTTTCCATCGGCAGACAGCTGGTGGTCCTTCTGCCGGCGGCCTGGCTGCTGTCCAGGACAGGCTCCGTGACCATGGTCTGGTGGGCCTTCCCCATCGCGGAGATGGCCTCCGGCATTCTGTCCGTGATCTTCTTCCGGAAGCTCTACAAAGAAGTGGTGGATCCCATGTGACCATTTGAGAAAAAAACAGGACGGCCCGGGGCATTCCTCCATGCCGCCCGAAACGGAAATACCCCTCCCGGCGCGCCATTTCCGGCGCCCTGGAGGGGTATTTTGGGTTCAATGAAGGATGCTTTACAGCAGTTATCCACAAAAAAGTGTGGATAAGTGTCATTTTTCTGTGGACAAAAGTACAAATTTACTTCGCATAGCGTTCATAAATGCGGCAGTGATCATAGATGCAGTTCCAGGAACCGGTGGAGTTTCCTGTCACGCAGATGTAGCGCTTTCCGCTGTTGGTGATGGCGTAGGAGACGGCGCAGTTGCCCGCTTCATCCACGTAGCCGGTCTTGGCGGATTCGACCACGCCGAAATCGTCGTCATAGTCCTCGATCCGGCGAAGGAAGACGTTGGACATGAAGATTCCGTCGGGATGCTCCTTTGTGGCGCCGGTGGTATAGGTATGGGCCGTAAGGGCCTCCCTGCAGACCTTGACTTCCAGAGCCGCCTTCATGATCATGGCCATGTCGACGACGGTACAGTGGAGATCCTCGTCGTAGATGCCCACGGCGTTGGTGAAGTGGGCCGTTTTGTCCCTTCCCAGCTCCTTTACCTTTGCGTTCATCAGGTCCGCAAAGGCTTCGTGGGAGCCGGCGACATACTCCGCAAGAGAGACGGCCGCATCGGCGCCGGAAGGAAGAATGGTGCAGTAGAGCATGTCTCTGGCGGAGACCCGCTCGCCCACCTCCAATCCGGCGGCGGAGGATTCCGTTACAAAGGCGTAGTCGTTGGCGGACATGGTCATGGTGACCTTTTTATCCAGATCCTCGATCTGTTCCGCGCAGACCAGGATAGTCAGGACCTTGGTCATAGAGGCCGGATTCATGACGGTGGCGGCGTTTCTTGCGGCCTCGATCCTGTTGGTCTCGGCGTTGACCAGGACGATGTACTGGCTGTAGATGTCCTCGTCCTCGATGGGACGGGTCTTTTTATAGGATTTCGCATCATAGCCCTCCGCAAAGAATTCGGCGTCCGCGGATCTTTCGGGTATGTAGGCGGCTTCCTCCGCCTCCTCTTTTTTCTTCTTTTTCTTCTTCTTTTTTTCCTGCTGCTCCTGGGCCTTTTCTTCTTCTTTTTCTTCTTCTTCTTTTTCTTCTTCTGCCTTTTCCGCT
>DETN01000111.1 GCA_002362155.1 Lachnospiraceae bacterium UBA3287
ACCTTCCCCTATGCTCCCAAGGAAGTCCAGGAGGCTGCCACCTACGTGGTGCCCACCATCGTGGACGCTCTCGAGCATTCCATGAAAGACCCGGTCTGATCAGGGCTGCGGAATAAAAGACCGCCGGCTCCAGAGCCGGGAGAGCAGAAAAGCTCCGACATATAAAGACAGCAGAAAAGCTCCGGTCCACGCGGTGGACCGGAGCTTTTGACGTGCCGTGCAGCCGGCTGATAATTCTCTCAGGCAGTCTTTCAGGCGGATTTCCTGAAACGTTCGCGGCTCTGCTTTTCCTTGGGCTTTTCGGTGATCTCGCCTGCCTTCTGCAGAGCGTCCCTGGTCATGAGAGGACCTGCCAGCTCATAGATCAGAACGCCGAAAAGGGTAACGTTGCGGATGACTGAGCCCTCGAATTCACCCAGGGCCATGGCCTGGACGCACATGCCCAGAGCGACGCCGGCCTGGGGCAGCAGAGTGATGCCCAGATACCTGCGGACATTCCCGTCGCATCCCATGGCCGTGGAGCTGACCATGGCGCCCAGATATTTGCCCAGGGAACGGGCCAGTATGTAGACGATGCCCACCAGGACGTACTGCAGGTGGGAGAAGACACCCAGGTCCAGGGCCGCGCCGCTCAGGACGAAGAAGGCGGCGTTCAGAGGGGCCGTCCACTTTTCTGACCGGTTCATGACATCCTCCGAGAATTCGGACATGTTGCAGAAGACCGTGCCCAGCATCATGCAGACCAGAAGGGAGGAGAAGGAGATGGTGGCGGGCCCCACGGGGATCTCCAGGTCGGAAAGGGCGATGGTCAGAAAGACGAAGGTAATGGTCATGGACAGACGGTTGGTATTGGAGAAGAAGAGCTTTTCCACCTGGGAAAGGACAAAGCCCAGAAGGCTGCCCAGGATCAGGGAAAAGACGATTTCCAGCATGGGGTTGATCACGATGGAGATCACGTCCAGGCTTCCGCCCAGCATGGCTCTGGCAATGCCGAAGGAGACGGAGAAGACCACAAGGCCCACCGCATCGTCCAGAGCGACGATGGGCAGCAGAAGACTGGTCAGAGGGCCGTGGGCCTTATACTGACGGACCACCATCAGGGTGGCGGCCGGCGCCGTTGCGGAGGCGATGGCGCCCAGGGTCAGGACAACGGGCATGGGAAGGATCTCTTCCCCCATAATAAAGTGGAGGACCAGGAGTGCTCCGTCCACTAAAAGAGTGGCGGCCAGGGCCTGGAAGATGCCGATCACCACGGCGGCCCTGCCGGTATTCTTTAAACTGGAGAGCCGGAATTCGCTGCCGATGGAGAAGGCGATAAAGCCCAGGGCGGCGGTGTTGATCATGGAGACCGCCTCCACGCTTTCGGAAGAAACAAAGCCCAGTCCTTCCACGCCCAGTCTTCCCAGACCGTAGGGGCCGATGATCAGGCCTGCGATCAGGTAGGCGGTGACGTCGGGGAAGTTAAAGCCCAGCTTTTTAAACACACGTGTCAGCATCAGGCCGGCGAACAGGGCGACGGCCACAGAAAGAAATACAGTCATGATTCATATCCTCTTTTGCGCACATATACGAAAAATCTGTCAAATCGATTTCCAACAGTGCGCATTATATGACTTGAAGCTTAATAAGTAAAATTGTATTATCAAATATGTTTCATGCCTAAAAGGGCATGAAATAAGGAGGATAAAAATGACCATCAGACATCTCAGGATCTTCATAGCGGTCTGCCGGAATCAGGGCGTGACCGGGGCGGCCAGGAGTCTTCACATGACCCAGCCCACGGTCACCAGGGCCGTGCAGGAGCTGGAGGATTATTACGGCATCGCACTTTTCGAGCGGATCCACAGACGGCTCTATATTACGGAAGCGGGGAAACGGCTTTACGATCAGGCCATCCACGTGGTCACCACCATGGACCGCATGGAGGCCTCCATGGAGGAGTGGGAGCAGAAGGGAACGATCCGGATCGGAGCCGGCACCACCCTGGGCAGCGTTGTCCTTCCCCGGGTCCTGACGGCCTTTGTGAAGAAATACCCGGATCTCCAGATCTATTCCTATGTTTCGGACCGGCACGTGGTCCTGGACAGGCTCATGCGCAACGAACTGGATCTGGCCCTGGTGGAAGGGGCCGGGCTGGAAAAGTCCCTGGAGGCAGAGACCATAGGATATGACCGGATGGCCCTTCTGCTGGCGCCGGACCACCCCCTGTTAAAAAAGAAGCATCTGAAGGTGGAGGACCTTTCGGGAGAGCGCATCGTCGTCTACGGCAAGGAATCCGCATCCAGGACCTTTATGGAGAATCTTTATTCCCTTCACGGCATGCCCTTTGAGCCGGTCATGGAGAGCGAGAGCATCCCGGCGGTGATCGAGGCGGTCCACGCCGGGATAGGCCTGTCCATGCTGCCCAGGAACCTGGTCAGGCGGCAGATCTTGTCCGGCTATGTTTCGGCCCATGCGCCGGAGTCGGAAAAGCTTGTGCGGAAAAACTATGTAGTCTGGCACAGCAGCAAATATCTTTCCGGGACCATGAAGGATCTGATCGGGATCTGCCGGGAAACGGGAGGGAAAGTTCTGACGGCGGAATCCGGCGTCTGAAAAGAGATGTTTTTCTGTTCGTGCCGGAAAAAAGACAGGTTGCGGAAGAAGAATGCCCTTTTCATTTAAAGGGAATATAATAAAGTATCGGATTTTCTGTTCCCGGAAAGGAAGGCGCAGGGCCGGACTTTCCGCAGGCATTTGCAGAAGGAGGGGATTAATTATGGACAGATTTTTTGAAAACCCGGCACTGAAGACAAAAATCTCTTCTTCCCAGGTAAAACTCCAGGAGATGCTGATCGGCTATTTTCTGGCGCCCCTGTGCGCCATGCTGGCCAACTCTATTTTCAGCGCCTATCTTACCCGCTACTATGCGGACGTCATCGGTCTGACCGATAAGCAGTTCGGCATCTTTTCCATGATGCTGCCCATCGTTTCCACAGTCTTTGTCATCGCAGGCAACCTTCTGGTGGGCCAGCTGATCGACAACACCCGTACGCCGGCGGGCAAGGCAAGGCCCTACCTGCTGCTGTCGGTCCCGGTCATGGCCATAGCCATCATTCTGCTTTTCATGACTCCCGGCGGCGATAACATCGAGTCCACCAACTATCTTATGAAGATGATCTGGATCGCGGTATCCTTTAACCTCTTCTATGCGGTGGGCTATCCCTGCTTCTATACGGCCCACAGCTCCATGGTGGCCCTGTCCACCAGGAACGGCAGCCAGAGAGGCCTTCTGGCCACGCTGTCCAACGCCTCCATGGTGGCGGCAGCGGGCGTGGGCGCATCCATCCTGGTGCCGGTCCTTCTGCAGCCCGTCATGTTCGTGACCGGCGAAGGCGGCGTCATCGACCGTGCTGCTTCCTATAACAACTGGCGCATGATCGGCATCGTCCTGGCCGTGGTGACGGGTCTGGGCATTGCCCTGGAATATTTCTTCACCCGGGAGCGCATCACGGAAGAGACCATGGCTCTGGGCATTAAGGAAGACAAGATCCCCATGAAGAAGCACATAGAGGCCTGCACCAGGGAGAAGTTCTGGTGGATGGTGGTCATCTACATCCTCTTCTTCCAGATGGGCCAGCTGGTCAAGAATACGTCCATGAGCTTCTATGTCCGCTGGATGTTCGACTCGGTTCTGGCTTCTTCCAATCCCGAAGCCCAGTCCGGCGCCCTCATGTCTACCCTGGGCCTGGTGGGCGGCCTGCCCTCCGCAGTGGGCATGGTCATCGCATGGCCCCTGGCGGCAAAGCTGGGCAAGAAAAGAGCGGTCCTTCTGGGCCTGATCCTGTCTCTGGCAGGCGGCCTTGTTTCCTTTATCAATGTACACAGCTTCCCCATCGTGACCTTCGGCGTCGTCCTGAAGGCCGTCGGCATCATTCCCTCCCAGTATGTCATGGTGGCCATCCTTTCCGACGTCCTGGACCATCTGGAAGCAAAGAACGGATTCAGGAGCGACGGCTTTACCATGTCCATCTACGGTGCCACCATGGTGGGCCTGGCCGTTCTGTCCATGGGCATCGTCAACATCTTCCTGGGTTCCATGGGCTATGACGCTTCCCTGACAGTCCAGCCCGGCAGCGCCCAGACCGGCATGGTCATCGTCTATCTCTGCATGGATATGATCGGCTTTGTGATCTCCAT
>DETN01000132.1 GCA_002362155.1 Lachnospiraceae bacterium UBA3287
GCCTTCAAGGCGGCCGTGGGTCTTACGACCCATTCCATTGCCATTACCCTGGACGCCGTCAACAATCTCTCCGACGCCCTTTCCTCCATCATCACCATCGCGGGGACCCGCCTGGCCGGAAAGCCCGCCGACAAGAACCATCCCATGGGACACGGAAGGACAGAGTACCTGACGGCCACCATCATATCCGCCATCGTTCTCTACGCCGGCGTGGCCAGCCTGACAGAGTCCGTAAAGAAGATCCTGACTCCCCGGGAGCCCGCCTATACCCTCCCCTCCCTTGTGATCATAGGGACGGCCGTGGCGGTCAAGCTGGTCCTGGGCGCCTACGTAAAGAAGGTGGGAGAAGAGGTCCGGTCCGACTCTCTGGTGGCCTCCGGCCTGGACGCCAGAAACGACGCGGTCATATCCGCCTCCACCCTGGCCGCGGCCATCATCTTCATGGTCTTCCACCTGTCCCTGGAGGCCCCTCTGGGGGCTCTGATCTCCCTGATCATCATAAAGTCCGGCTGGGACATGCTGCAGGAGACCTTAAGCGACATCCTGGGCCGGCGGGTGGACGCCCGGATCACCCGGGAGATACGCGAGACGGTCAACAGCTTTCCCCGGGTCATGGGCACCTACGACCTGACCCTGCACAGCTACGGTCCGGACCGCCTGATGGGGTCTCTGCACGTGGAGGTCCCCGAGAACATGACCGCCAGCGAGATCGACGAACTGACCAGAAAGATCCAGAGAGCCGTCTATGACCGGCACAGGGTCCTGATCGAGGCCGTGGGCATCTATTCCTACAACATCGACGACTCCACCGCGGAGATCCGCAGAGAGATCACCGAGCTGGTCATGGAGCACGAGCACGTGCTGCAGATGCACGGCTTTTACGTAGACACAGAAAAAAAGGCCATCCGGTTCGATATCGTTCTGGATTTCGCCAGGGAACGGTCCGCCGTATACCACCACATAGCGGACGAGATCCGGGAAAAGTATCCCGACTACACCTTCCAGATCATCATGGACACGGATTTCAGCGACTGATCGCAGAGAAAAAGGACAAAAGATATGACAGCGAAGAAGAAAAGAAAGAAAAAAGGCAGCGTTCTGACGTCCATCGGCATCCTTCTGCTCCTGGCGGCCTTAGGCCTCACCGGCTATAACCTCTGGGACGGCCTGCGGGCCGGACAGGAAAGCCGGGCCATAGAGGAAAAGATCGCGGCCCAGATGCCGGAGACCATCGTGGAGGCCCACGAGCCCCAGGCCATGGAGGAGATCGACCTGACCATGCCTGTTTTCGAGATCGACGGCTATAAATACGTGGGGGTGATCGAGATCCCTTCCCTGAAGATCTCCCTCCCCGTCATGGACAGCTGGGACGAAAACAGACTTAAGATCGCGGCCTGCCTCTACTGGGGCAACTATAAGACCGACGACATGGTCATCTGCGCCCACAACTATATCCAGTTCTTTGCCCCCATCCGCGGCATCGACATGGGCGCTGACGTATATTTCATCAGTGCGGACGGCGTGGCCTACCACTATCAGGTCACCAACCGGGAGACCCTGCGGCCCACCGCTGTGGAGCAGATGGTCATCAATACCGTGCAGGGAGCCGACGGACAGGAGGTAAAGGACTGGGATCTTACCCTCTTTACCTGCTTCCCCGGCGGCGCCACCAGATGCGCGGTCCGCTGCGCCAGGGTAAAGAGTGATGAGGAATGATCCTGGCAGGGTCCGGAAAAAGGGTCCTGGAGGCAGGCGGCCGCAGCAGCTCTCTGAAGGAACAGGCATGACAGAAATAAAAGGGCAGGGCCCGGATCCCTTAGCTTAGATCCTGGCCCTGCCCTTTTATGGTCTTCTCTGCAGTTTTCCTATCCGGTTGTTTTCAGTTTTTTCCGGTTTTCTATTCGTTTTTTTTATTCCGTTTCTTTTTCCGGTTTCTTTTTTACAGGTCCCTCAGGGGCCCCGGACCTCTTACCGGATCTCTCCGATCTTCTCGAAGTCCTTTTCCATGTCGAAGGCAAGGATCCTTCTTCCCCCTGCCAGGTAGAAGGTGTCTCCTATATAGAGGCCTCTGGCCCCGTAGGGGATGCCGCACTCCTCCAGGTCCAGGGAGGCGAGCTTTTCAAACTTCCCGTCCTCAAAGGAAAATACATGGTATTCGTCCTTCCAGCGCCAGGAATCCTCCCTTTCCTCCGTTTCCCTTCCGGCTTCAAAACCGATCAGGTTGGCCGCGGGATCCACCAGCAGCATGCGGTAGTCGTAGAGGCCGTCGCACTGCCAGTAGTTCTTCATGGGCAGAGTAGTGATCTCACTGACGGAGAGGGGATCCGATATATCAAACATGGACAGCTTGAGGCCCAGGATCTCCCCGTTCTTCTCGTCCGCGTCCCAGCCGATGCCAAGGAGGGAGTCCTCTCCCCAGAAGTGGAGATAGTCCGAAAAGCCCGGGATCTTCAGCTCTCCCAGGAGCCTTGGCTCTTCCGGATCCGAGAGATCGACGGAAAAGAGGGGATCCGTATTGCGGAAGGTGACCAGGTAGAGGATGTCCTCCAGGAAGCGGGCACTCTGGATCTCTTCTCCGGGAGCCAGGCCCGTAAGGCTCCCCACCTGGACTAAGTCTCTGTCAAAGATGTAGACCCCGCTGCTTACGCCTGCGTCCGTCCTTGCGGTCACGGCGGCCCGAAGGTAGCCGTCCCGGGACTGGTCGATGGAGAAGGAGGACTCCAGGGTGCCGGGGACCGTGCCGACGGCAGAGGGAGTGATCTTTCCCTTCTCATAGGATACCTTCACGATATCCGTCACAGACCTTCCTCCCTTCCAGGAGGGGATCTCCAGATAGAGGGCGTCCCTGGAAGCGTAGAAGTCCGAGGTCCATCCCATGAAGACCTTGGCGTCCGAGGCTTCTCCCGGCGCCTTCAGGTCCATGCCGGTCACGGTCAGGGACTGCATGCAGGAGACGGCCGGCGGGCAGTAGATGGCCCCGGCGGGAACGGGGGCTCCGTTCACCTTGGGAATGACCTGGGCCGTAAAGGTCTCTTCTTCGTACTTCTCCGGCAGGGCCGCGTAAAAGGGCCTGTCGGTGGAGGTCAGGATATAGGCATAGCCGTCATAAAAACGGGTGGTCCTGTAGTAGCCGTCCAGCTTCAGGGTCCCCGTCTCCACGGGCTTTTCCCTGTCGGAAATGTCATAGCTGATCACATGGGTCTCGTCCACGCTTTCCAGGCTGAACATGTCCTCCTGGTCCGTCTGGGCCATGGAGGTCTTATAGTAGGAAGCCAGAAGGATCAGATGGTCCCCCTGCAGGTAGAATTCCCGGATGCTGCCGCTTCCCAGATCCGGCCGGATCCGGGAGACCCTTTCCAGGTCCCCTCCCTCTGCGGAGGTGATCAGGATCTCTGTTTCGTCATCGCCCAGTGTATAGATATAGGATCCGTCGGTCAGAGCCACGTCGCTCTCTCCGACGCCCTCCTCCCGGACGTTGGTCTGGGAGTATCCGCCGGCGGCCGCTTCCGCCGTGGGCGCTGCCGCCTCTTCCACTGCCATGTCTCCCTTGGCGTCAGCAAATCCGCCCGCCGCTCCGTTTGTGACATAAAAGGTGTCCCGGCCTGTTTTCAGGGCCTCATAGACGGCCTCGTAGTCCGCGGCGGGGGTCAGATAGTCCAATGGCTCCGCTTCCGGCGCCGCTTCTTCCGCTTTCTTTTCCGCTTTCTCTATCCCGCCCGTCTCCGCCGGGCTTTCAAAGACCTCTGCCGCCTCTTCCGTAAGGGCTGCGCCTCCGGATGCCTGGGAGCTTCCCATACGGGACCCCTGCCAGATGCGGACCCCCGTAAAGAGCAGAAGCCCTGCCGCCAGAAGGGAGGCGGCGGTTATAAAGCCCCTTCTCCGTGCCTTTTTCAAGGCCCTTCGGCGGATCTCCTCTACATCCGTGACCTTTTCCTCTTCCGCGGAAATCTCCTCCACGACGGGCATCTCCTCCATGGCGGGCACGTCCGGGTCGTCCTTATACTCTTCCCGGATCTGGCTCCCCTTTTCCTCCAGCATCTGCCGGACTGCCTCCGGCGTCAGAGAGGAGGGCACCGGGGCCGCCTTTCCCTCTTCTTCTATTTTTCTGATCAGATCTTCATTCATCATCGTCGTTTCCTTTCCCTGCCGGGCTGCTTTCCTTCAGGACCCGCAGCTTTTTCGGAGCTTTTCCAGGGCCCTGTGCTCCCTGGACCGGACCGTGGCCGGATTCATCTTAAGGATCAGGCCGATCTCTGCGCTCTTATAGCCGCCGAATACGTGAAGGCAGATGATCTCTCTCTCCTCCCCGGTCAGCCGGGCCATGGCCTCCCTGAGCATGCTCTCCTCCGTAAAGTCGCCTCCCGGATCCGGCATCTGCTCATCCAGCTCTCCCGTCTTATTCAGGTAGGCCGCCCGCTGGTTCCTGCATTTGTTGGACAGGATCCGGAAGATCCAGGCCCGGAAGGCCTCCGCGCTCCTCAGCTGGCCGATCTGGGCATAGGCCGCCATTACGGTCTCGGACACCACGTCCTCCGCATCTTCCTTCTGTCCCAGCATGTAGAGGGCATACCGGTACAGGTCCTGATAGACCATCTCATAAAGGGAGGCAAAGGCCTCCGGGTCTCCGCTTCTGGCTCTTTCCGCCAGAAGGGACATATCTTCTTTCGTTTTCACTCTGCTCCTCCAAGGAGTCTCTCTCCCGAAACTTAAGTCTCTGTATATACAGTACTTTGCCGGCAGGTCTTTGTTGCATCCGTCCCCTGTTTTTTTAAGGGCCCCCGCCCGGCTTTTTCCCCCGTATTTCCCTTCCATTATACATGGTCCGGCCCCCTTTTTGCCTCTTACTTTGCCCTTAAGAGGGATCCGGGAGAAGAGACAGACCGCCGGAAAACAGTCCCTCTTTTTCATCTGGCCTTTAAAAAATTTACCATTCTGGCACTTTTTTCAAGGCCTGTTTTCATGTATAACACTGATAACAAAAAGAAACCCGTCCACAGTCCTTCCGGAAGCACCAGGCGGCCGGAGGGCCATTTGAATAAAGGAGCGCGTCTATGAATCATTTTCCTTCCGCAGCCGCAAGGAGCGGCCTTGAAGTAAGCAGCGAGACCACCAGAAAGCTGGTCTTTGCCGGGGTCTTCGCAGCCCTTACCTATGTTGTCTTTACCTTCCTTTCCATCCCCATCCCCACCATCGGAGGAAGCAAGGTCACGGTCCATCTGGGCAACGCCTTCTGCGCCCTGGGAGCCCTTCTGATCGGCTCCTTCTACGGCGGCATCGGCGGCGCCGTCGGCCTGACCATCGCGGATCTTCTGGATCCCGTATACCTGGTCCAGGCTCCCGTCACCTTCTTCATCAAGCTGGCCATGGGCGCCCTGGTAGGCCTGATCGCCCACCGCTTCGGCCATATCACCACAGAAAAAAGCCATGCAAGGATCCTGCGCTGGGTCACCGCCGCCGTCCTGGCCGGCATGATCTTCAACGCCCTGGTGGATCCCACCGTCCGCTACTTCTACAAGATCCTGGTCCTGGGAAAGCCCGCCGCGGAGGTCAGCTTCGCCATCAACTTCGGCGTCACCCTGATCAACTCCGTGGTCTCCACCTTCGTGGCCGTGATCCTCTACATGTCCATGCGGATCCCTCTGAAAAAGGCAGGTCTTTTCTTCACCTTTAAATGAGGATCCGGAAACCATACCCGTCAGATCCCTGCAGGGGCTGCTGCACTTTCGCCGCAGCCCCTGTTTTTTTATGCCGGCGGGAGGCAGAGCAGGCCAAAAAAACAGGCTGGGGAGCCCCGGCCTTAAATCCATCATGTTAAACCATCCTCTGCATATGTTCTTATTATCTTCCCGGCCCTCAGATCTCCTCTGCCATGTCCCCTGAATACGCTTTCAGTACTCTTTCAGCACCACCAGGCTCCGGGTCAGCCTGAAGGGGGATCTCTTCATCGCCGCCTCTCTGCAAAGGTCCAGGGTCTCCTGGATCTTCTCTCTCATCTTCTCAAGCCCCTCCATGACCTCCAGATCATCCGTCCTGACCTGCAGGATGATCAGGTCCTCCGTCACTTCCACTTTCCGGCAGGCCCTGGTCCTTTTGTAGTAGAAGACCTGCCCGGAGCTTTCAAAGCTCTCTACGCCGCAGAGAAGGTCTGTGCTTCGAAGGGATGTCACGTCGATCTCGTCCGCAAGATAGGGCAGGCAGATCCTGGCTCCGCCGGGGACCCTGAAGTCCGAAGGGAACTCTTCCTCGTCGAACAGGTCCGTTTTCCGGTGTCCCCGCACCACCTGCTTTAGCGCAAAGAGATGCTCCGGGGAGGGCAGGTCCAGAAAGTCCGCGTATTTTTCGATGAGAAGGGCGCTGAATTCCTGGTGGCAGTCCCGGATGATCCTCTCTCTGTCCCCCTTTTCCTTTCCCGCATACTGATCTCCCGGGGCAAGACGGCCCATGAATTCGTCGAATTTCCCATCAGAGACCCCCATTCCCGCGTCATGGAGCATACAGGCCATAAGAAGGACATACAGCTCGTCTCCGTTCAGAAGGAGGATCTGGTCCTCCATCCGTGCTCCTTTCTCAGGCAAGTTCGTCCAGGGTAGAACCGTAGGGAGGCAGGAATTCCTCCATAAAGGTCCTGACCTCGGGCAGCTCCCGGGCCATCTTTTCCAGAGTCTTCTCCGTAGAGATCTTGGCGGTCCTGAATTCCCTGTTGCCGGCGTTCTCCTCCTCGATGCACTTGATCAGGGCGGAGAGCTTGTCCGCGGCCTTGACAAGGCGCCGCATGTAGGCTTCCCTCTCATCCTCCTTCCCGCCGTGGAAGATATCCTCGTAGACGGGGCGCAGGTCCTCCGGCAGCCTTTCCAGCAGGCGGTCCTCGGCGGCGGCCTCCACCTCTTTGTAGGCGGTGCGGATCTGGCCGTTATAGTACTTGACCGGGGTGGGCATGTCCCCCGTGATGATCTCGGAGGCGTCGTGGTAGATGCCGATCAGGGCGGCCCTGTCCGCGTCCAGGTCCTTTCCCAGGCGGACGTTGCCTATGGTGCACAGGGCGTGGGCGATCATGCCCACCTCCATGGAGTGCTCGCTCAGGTTCTCTTCCCTGGCGTTCCTCATAAGGGCCCAGCGCTCAATATATTTCATTCTTGCAATGGTGGCAAAAAAACTGTAGGTGGTCAACTTTGCTTCCTTCCTGCGCCGGAGCCTCCCCGGCGTGTCTGATCTTAATAATAAGTGCGGGTCAGTTCTCCCAGCCTGCCAGGTAGGAGATCCCGTAAAGGAGCATGGTCAGGACCATGCCGGATATAAGGCCTCCCAGGTGGCCCATGGTATCGATCCCCATGCTGGTCACGCTCTGGTAGACGCACAACGCCAGCATGAAGCCCATCCGCTGGATGGAAAGGCCCTTGAAGCGCCCCCTGTGAAGGAGGATCAGGACCGCCAGAGAGCCCATCAGGCCGTAGATGGCCCCGGAGGCTCCGGCGGAAACATACATGTCCCCCGTCACGATGCAGCTGTACATGGACAGGGCCGCTCCCAGGATGCCGCTGCCCAGGTAGACCCCCGCAAAGCGGCCGGACCCCAGGGCCTCCTCCACCCACTTGCCCAGGAAATAGAGGATGAGCATGTTGTTGGAGAGGTGGGAGAGGTCGAAGTGGAGGAAGTTGCTGGTGAGCAGCCGCCACCATTCTCCCTTGTCAACGATCAGAGGCGGATACATGCCCCCCACCGATACCATGTACCGGCTCTGGGACAGATCGCCCCGGGAGGACAGGTATGCGTAGGCCAGGACGTTGATCAGGACCATGCCTATGGTCACGAAATGCTTTTTCTGCCCCAGGAAGATCCACTGCAGCTCTTCCTTCAGGCTCCACCGGCGCGGCTCTCTCTGGAAGTTGTAGCCGTTGTAGGTGCGCCTTCCCTGGTCCTCCTGCCTTTCCTCCTGAGAGGCCTCTCTTTCCATGTGCAGCCTTTCGGCCACGCTCCGCATGCCGTCGAAGTCGGAGGGCTGGTTCTCGTAAAGGATCAGCCTGTCTTCCCTCTCGTCTACGATCCAGCAGTAGGGGTTTTCCATGCTCAGGACCCTGGCCCTCTCGGGGTCGGGGGTAAAGATCACCACCAGGATCCGGTCCTGGTCGATGGGCATGCCGAAATACTCCCGGATCTTGGCCCGGATCAGGGGGATCTGGCCGCCGGAGACGGAATAGTCTCTCCGGTAATCGATGCAGATCACGGCCCGCCTGGCGGCGGGTCCCTTCTCCCCCTCCCCTTCCGGCAGGATAAAGGTATGGACCCACTCCGGCCGGCTTTTCAGCCGCATATATCCTTTTTGCCCCAGGGCCTCTTCAAATCGCTCGATCATATCTTACCGTTCCCGAATCTTTCCTTTTATGTCAGTCCCTGCCAGTCCTTATTTCCAGATGCCGGTGGTCCTTCTCCAGGTCCCTGCGGATGCTTTCCACGTAGGCGCCGTAGCCCCCTCCGGGGACCCTGTTCCAGAGATCCATCGCCTCCCGGACCGTATCCATGTCCAGAGGTTCTCCCCGGAAATAGGCCGAGGTGACCCTGACCATGGCCTCCGCCATCCTTTTCTTTTCTGCCTTCGTAAAGCCCTCTGCCCCGGCGGCCCTGGCCGCCGCCTGTCTTTCCATGGTCTTTTCGAAAAAGGTCCGGGACCAGTTTTCGAAGTCCAGAAGGCGGGGATCCTCCGACCCCCTCTCCCTGGCCCAGGCGGATACGGAAAGGTCCCTGGTCTCATAGACAAGGCCCTCCTTAGAAACCGTGATCAGGCCGTAGTGGTGGGGGTAGACCGCCAGGGAGGAGGTGGCCATATCCGGCACCCCGTAGTCCTCCTCCAGATGCTGCATGTGCATGTGGCCGCTCAGGTTCAGGAGGACGCCATACTTTTCGTAAAGGGCCGCCGCCCCGGGGGCGTTGTCTATGACCACGCCCCGGAAATAGGCCTTGTTATGAATATACAGGTTCTGGTGGCTGACGGCAATGACCCGCTCTTTCCTCTCCCGGGCCTCAGAAAGGACCTGCTCCAGCCATGCAAAGGACGCTTCCGGCAGGGCGTTTTCCGCCCCCGAGTTGGTATCCAGCATCAGGATCAGCAGATCCTCCCCGGCCCTCCAGGTATAGGACCCGGATACCGGATCCCGGGACGCTGCCTCATCCGGCCCAAAGTCTCTGTAGATCCTCCGGAAAAGCACCGCGTCCGGAGAGGGCACCCTGGTAAAGTTCTTTCCCCGGAACATGGCCGCGGAGGACCGTCCTATGTCATGGTTCCCCGGGATCACCAGCACAGGGATCCCTGCCTTTTCTATGCGGGAGAGCTTTGCCGCCATGTCCGTATGGCTCTTTACGGCCCCGTTGAAGGTAAGATCCCCGCTCAGGATCACCAGATCCGGCGCTTCAGAGATCACCCTGTCAGTGAAAGCCTCTGCGATCTCCTCTATGCAGGGCATGGCCTTGCCGTCGGCGTAGGTCACCAGATTCGTAAAATATTCCCCCTGGTCTGTCAGCACCGGGGATATGTAATGCAGATCCGTCGCTGTAATGATCCTGTATTCCTTCATTTCTTTCCCCGCTGCCGGTCCTTTTCCTTTCTCCGGCTCCCCGCCCAATGGGACCCTTCCGCTTTCCCCGGGAAGGGCCAGGGCGCAGGCGGACAAAAGGATCAGGGCCAGGAGCCATGCGAAAATCCTGCTTTTCAAAATCTCTTCCTTCTTAAATCCGGCACCTGGGGGAGCCTCTCCATATCTTCTGCTTTTCCGCCGCCCGGATCAGGTCCTCGCGGAAATCCGGATGGGCTATGGAGATCAGCATCTCCGCCCTCTCCCAGGTGGTCCTGCCCACCAGGTTCACCACCCCGTATTCGGTCACGATGAAATAGGCCTGGGACCGGGGATCGGTCACGATATCTCCTTCGAAATGGGGCACGATGTTGGAATGGCGGACCCCCTGCCTGTCCACGAAGGTGGAGGGCATGCAGATAAAGGCCTTGCCGCCCCTGGCCATGGCCGCTCCCGTCACATAGTCCAGCTGGCCGCCCGTGCCCGAGATCTGCCTGAGCCCCACGCTCTCCGCGCAGATCTGGCCGTAGAGGTCCACGGCGATGCAGGAGTTGATGGAGATCATGTTGTCGATCCGGGCGATGGTCTCGGGATCGTTGACAAATTCCAGGGGCTCTATGATGACGCCGGGATTCATGTCCACCCAGTCGTAGAGCTTTTTGGACCCGAAGACGATCCCGGTGACTCCCTTTCCCCTCTGGAAGGACTTGCGTTCGTTGGTCAGCTTGCCGGCCTTCCAGAGCTCGTAGTAGGCGTCACCGCAAAGCTCCGTATGCATGCCCAGGTCCTTCAGGTCGGACTGGCAGAGCATGCTCCCTATGACGTTGGGCATGGCCCCGATCCCCAGCTGCAGAGTGGCCCCGTCCCGGATGTGGGGGAGGATGTGCTCCGCGATCAGGATATCCTCCCTGGTGGGCTTTTCCATGGGGAACTGGGGCAGAGGGGGATGGACTCCCTCCACCACGTAGTCCACCTGGGAGATGTGGATGCTCTCGTCGAAGCCTCCCAGGATCCGGGGCAGGTGCTCGTTGACCTCCAGGATCACGATGTCCGCGCACTCCAGGATCCCCTTGGCCACCCCTGCGGCGCAGGAGAGATTGAAGTAGCCGTGGCGGTCCATGGGCGTCACGCTGGTCATGGCCACATTGACCGTCAGAAAGTGGCGGTAGTAGGGCACCACCAGGTGAAAGATCATGGGGATATAGTTGCACAGGCCCCTGTCGCAGAGCTGCCGCTCATAGGCGGAGCAGTGCCAGGAGTTGTAGGTGAAATGTTCTCTTAAGGGGTCGCACTCCACGGCCTCGATGGGCCCGAAGGAGAGATTGCCCCGGATCTTCACGTCGCACAGTTCGTCCCTTCTCTTTGCCAGGGCCCTGTCCAGCAGGTAGGGGAAGCCCACGTTGGTGGAATAGTCCACCCAGTCCCCGCTCTTTATGACTTCCACCGCCTCCTCCGGCGTGCGGAGCTTTGCGGCATATTCCTGATAAACGTCCATAAGTCCTCCCGGCCCGAAAAGGCATCTGCCTGCAGATCAGAGCGTCATGTAAATAAGGGTGTCGCCGGCCATGAGGACCACGTCGTCCTTGGGGACCAGCACCAGGTTGCCCCGGACCACCGCCGTGACAACGCAGCGGCCCCCCTCCTCCACCTCCCGGATGGTGGTCCCCACCCAGGCGGACTCACCGTCCACATAGAGACTGGAGGTGTTGTTCCTGTAGATCTCCACCCGGTTCTCCTGCTGGACCTTCTGGTACTGCTCCACAAAGCCCGCGGAAATGATGCCCGTGGGAATGGCCACCACGCCCACGCCCAGGAAGGTGGTGATAACGGCCAGGAAACGTCCTACCGGGGTAATGGGAACGATATCTCCGTAGCCCACCGTAAAGATGGTGGTCATGGACCACCAGATCCCGGAGAAGGCGTTCTCAAAGGCCTCCGGCTGGGCGTCGTGTTCCACGGAATAAATGCAGAGAGAGGAGGCCAGCATCAGGATCAGAATGATGACCACGGAGGAAATGATCTGGTTCCTCTTTTCGTAAATGACCTCCGTAATGACATTGAAGGAGTCGTAGGAGGTATTGATGCGGAACAGATGGAAGATACGGAAGACCCTCAGGATCCGGAAGGCCGTAAAGCCCATCAGGAAGAAAAAGGGCAGGATGGTAAAGAGGTCCACAATGCCGTCGAAGGACAGAAGGAAGCGCAAAACGGCCTTCCCCCGGGGAAGGTCCGGATAGAGGCGGTCCGCCGTCCAGATCCGCAGGGCGTACTCCACCATAAAAAAGAGGACCGTCGCCACCTCCACGGCCCGGAAGATGCCGTCGAAGGCATTCATCTGCTCGAAGGTCCCCAGGACCAGGACGGTGATGTTGGCAAAAATGTTAAAGACCAGAAGATAGTCGAAAAGGCGGCTGGGCAGGTCCCCCGCGGACCCGATCTGGATCACGTCAAAGACCCTCTTGCGCAGATCCCTCCTCTTTTTTTCCTGCCGGGAAACTCTCCTTTTTTCGGCGGTATTTCTGCCGGACGCCGCCTGTCTTTTTTTCGTACCGGTCTGTTTCTTTTCTTCCATAGCCTGCTCCGCCTTGTCTGGGGTATACTCTTACGTTTCTATCATACTACGTTTTGCCCGATTCGTCCCCAGATAACTTTTCCGGCCCCTTCCAACTTTCCAGGGCCTGTCCCTCTGCCCAAAAAAGTCCCTTCATGATAAGATAAGGGGAGCCCCAGAATAAATGATCAGGGTGCGGCATATTTTCTGAGGATGAAGGAAAAATCTTAAGGAGGGGATCCGCCATGACAGTCAGAGAGGCCGCTGAGGCTTTTTATAAGGGAGGGCAGAAGGACCCGGAGCCGGTCCTTGCTCTTCTTGCGTCTCTTCTGAAAAAGAGCTTTGCTTTGCATGTGCTCCCGGAAGAAAAGAGGGATTCCGACGCCTTTTACTGGATCAGCGCATGGAGCGGCGGCAGAGATGGCCTGGCAGAGATTCCCATGCAGGCCCTGTTTGAAAGGGCCATGTATGAAAAGGACGCTCTGGGCGTCCTTCTGGATCCCGGAGACCACCCTCTCTATCTTTCCGGAGATCTGCTGGAGGAGCTCCGGAAAAGGGCCGGCCTTCCGCCCTGGGAGAATAAGAAGGAAGTGAGCCCTTCGGCCAGGGACCTTCTGGAAGAGGGGGACCGCCTGCGGGAGGACCCCAACGCTTTTTCCTGTGAAAAGTCCCTTTCAGCCTATCAGAAGGCCTATGCGAAAGCGGTCCGGGAAAAGGACTCCTGGGTCTATCCGGAGATCTGCCTGCGCCTTGGAGAGTTCCATCCGGGACTCTATTCTCATGAAGACCTTCTCGCCCTTTTTGACGAAGCCATCGCCCATTTCCGCCTCCGGGTCAGCCAGGGGGATAAAGAGGCGCCGGAGCGCCTTGTCTGTGCCCTTCGCCTGAAGGAACAGGCACAGGCGCGGGGAGACGGCCGCATGCGGCCCAGAAGGACCCTTCCCGAAAGTTTCTTTGAATTCTGACAGTCAGGGATTCTTATCGGTTTTTCCCCTGTGAT
>DETN01000026.1 GCA_002362155.1 Lachnospiraceae bacterium UBA3287
CAGATAGCTGTGCCAGAGGAAGATGGAATAGTCCATGGTCACCCCCAGCTGCAATACCGCCGCCAGAGCCTTGGTGACATAGGAAATGCTTCCCAGGAAGAAGTTGGTCCCCAGGTTGTAAAGGATGGCCAGGCCTATGCTGGCCAGAAAAAGGAAGGGGATCAGGAAGGAGTCCATGGACAGCATCAGGACCAGGGTGGCCAGGATGACTGCGATGATGACGTAGATAGGGGCTTCTGCTTCGGACAGGTCCCTGGTATCCACCAGGACGCCTGTCATGCCCGCCAGGAAGACCTTTTTCCCGGCGATCCTTCGGATCTCCTCCACGGCCGCCATGGTGCCGTCTCCCGAGGTGGACTCGTCAAAGAGGACGAACATCATGGTGGCGTCCCCTTCGTTGAAGGCCTCGTAGACCTCCTCCGGCAGCATTTCCATGGGGATCCTGGTGCTCAGGAAAGAGTCGTACCAGAGGACCTTCTTTACATGATCCACCTGCTCGATCTCCTTCTTCAGGTCCGAGACATCCTTCTCCGGCATGCCTTCCACGATGCACATGGAAAAGGCGCCGGTCCCGAATTCGTCGATCAGGATATCCTGTCCCTTCATGGTGTCAATGTCCCCGGGCAGATAGGTCAGCAGGTCATAGTTGACCTTTGTGTGCAGGTAGCTGACCGCCGAAGGGATGGCCAGGACCAGGGCCAGGATCAGAATGGGGACTTTTAACTTTACGATCGTCTTACTGAATCCTTTCATAATAACCTCTTTCCGGCCGCGTCTCTCTCTGCTTAAGAGAAGTTAGCAGAAGAGAGATATCTGTAAATTATGGCCGCAGTAATAATTTTGTCTGAATTTTTACTCAGATTTTTCTTGCAAAGTGATAATAACTGGGGTAGATTATTTATGACCGCCGGTCATTTTTCACCTGCACCCGTGTTATAGCACTAAAATGACCGTTGGTCAATAATTTATTTTCCCGGATCTCCGGATTTTGGGACACAAAAAGAAAACTGCCCGGAAAAGGGCAGCGGAACAAGGCGGCAGATATGAGAGAAAGAAATGCAAAGGTCCCCGGCAAAGCGGAGGCCAACAAGAGAATGAAAAAGGACGCCCTGCTGAATACAGCCTTCGAGCTGTTCACCAATCAGGGCATCCATGATACGACCATTTCCAATATTGCGGAGAAGGCAGGGGTCGCCAAGGGGACCTTCTACCTTTATTTCAAGGACAAGTACGATATCCGGAACTTCCTGATCGCCAGGAAGGCCGGCGAAGTCTTCGCCAGGGCGGACGAAGAACTGAAAAATACGGATCTTACGTCTCTGGAGGATCGGATCGTCTTCCTGGCGGACCACATCATCAGCCAGTTCTCCAAAGACCGGACCCTCCTGGTATTCATTTCCAAGAACCTGAGCTGGGCCATCTTCAAAAAGCAGCTCCTTTCCGCTCCCGACGAGGAGATGGATCTGCCCGGCATCATCCGAGAGGCCTTCGAGACCTCCCACACCCGCTACAGAAATCCGGAGGTCATGATCTTTATGATCCTGGAGCTTTTGTCCGGCACTATCTACTCTTCCATCCTCTATGAGGATCCTCTGCCCATTGATGAGCTAAAGCCCTATCTTTTCGACTCCATCCGGAGCATCATGCGCTCCCAGGAGATCTGAAAAAGCGTCAGGTGAACCACTGGATCAGAAGGACCGCCATGTAGAGCAGGGGCTGGTGCGCCAGATAGATCAGGAGGGAATGGCGTCCCAGGAAATCCAGGACGGGGATGCGGGTCCTCCAGAACTCGCCTCGCAGCAGCCCTCTCTCCCTGAGGAAGAGGTGGAGGCCGTAGCCGAACAGATAAAGGAAGATCCAGGGAAGGATGGGGAAGTAATCCGTGGACCAGAAGCCCCTGAAGGGAAATCCCAGGTAGGCCGTGACCCAGTTGGCATAGAACCCGGCGGGAAGCTGGATCAGGTTCAGTCTCCAGATTCCCAGAAAGCCCTCATTGATGCACCTGGTAATAATGAAGAGCAGGCCGCTGACCGCCATGATCTCCGTCCCGCCCAGATGCCTTAAGTAGGTGTCCAGGATCCCCAGAAGGATCATGCAGGACCCGATCAGGGTCAGGACCCCGAAGATCACTCTCTGGTCCGGGACCACAAAACAGGTGACCAGGGTCACCAGGGCCCCGCAGGCAAATACGATCAGGCCCCGGGTAAGAGGCTTCCTGGAAAAGGGGATGCAGAATCCCGAAAGGAGAATAAAGGTCCAGCAGATGGACTGCTGCCATATAAATGCCATCTCTCCGTTGTACCAGGTCCAGTCCGCGCCCAGAAGATAGACCGCGTCCCAGGCGGCATGGTAAAGGATCATGCTGATCAGCGTCAGGCCCCGGAGGGAATCCAGAAGGGCCAGGCGGTGTTTTCTTTTTTTCCTGACTGCCATGTAACTTATCTTTCCTTGCTGTATATAGAAACGGCAGATGCCCCGGACATCTGCCCTCAGATGCTGCTTTTTATGCGCTTCCGGAAATTTTTTCTTCCTATTCGGAGCGCCATAGGCACATTATACCATTTTTTGTTAAGGGGACAAGGCAGAAAGTCCGCGGATATGGTACACTGATGCTGCGAAGAAAGCTGCGGGAGACATCCGTAAAGAATCATAAAAGGCCGGCAGAGCCGGAAAGGAAAACAGATATGGAAATAGAACGCAAATGGATGGTGAAGGGCTGGCCCCAGAAGGACCTTCCTCTTTTATTCGAACAGAGCATGCGGCAGGGCTATGTGAATGTAAGGCCCACCGTCCGGATCCGGGAAGAAGCCACTGTGGGCGGAAAAACAGAATATATCCTCTGCTTCAAATCTGCCGGCACCCTCTCCCGCAAGGAAATAGAATTTCCCATCGATAAGGAAAAGTTCGACGAGCTGGAGGATCTGATCTCTCTTCCCCTGATTCCCAAGACCCGCAGGACCTATCTTCTGCCCGACGGCCTTCACCTGGAGGTCAGCCTGGTGGACGAAGGCATGCCTACGGAGTTTATGTATGCCGAGGTGGAATACTCCACCGTGGAAGAAGCCCTGGCCTGGGATCCTGCCTCTGCGGATCTTTCGGACTATTTAAGCGACGAAGTGACCGGACAGCCCGGTCAGACCATGGGCGCCTACTGGTGCGTCACAAGGCTCCGCCAGCCGCCCGTGGAATAAAACTGAAAAAATCCAGCAGGACCTGAAATGAGCCGGGGGACGCCCCCCGGCTCATTTCTTTTGTTTATGGCAGAACTTTCTTTACTTCTCGATGATCCGGATCACGGTGCCGATCCCCATATCGGGCATGGGCTTTGCTTCCACGTAGATGGTGCCGGGAAGCTCTGCCTCTTCGGCGCCGGTGAAGCTGAAGGTGCAGTGGCCAAGGCCCTTTAAGGTAACGGGGGCTTCATAGCCTACGCAGGTGATCTTAAACTCTTCACCGTTAATGACTAGGTACTGGCCTGCCTTGATCTCCCCGTTTATGGGATTGACGCTGACGCTGTAGCAATAATCTTTAATCTCGTCGGGAGCATTGTCGCCGAAGATGATGAACATGC
>DETN01000021.1 GCA_002362155.1 Lachnospiraceae bacterium UBA3287
CCAGAGGCGTGCATAACAAAGGGACACGCGTCATACTGGATAACGGAAAGAGCGTCGCTGCAGGAAAAGTAAAGGCCCTGTCGTTCCCTGGAGCATGGGAACGCATCTCATAATAAGAAAGGAGAAAGCGGGACAGCAGGTGCGCGGACTTTCGTGGAAAGAAAAAAGACCGCGTTCCTCCACGCCCATGCGGTGCAGCTGCTCCTATGGACGTGGTATCCCGCGGATTATAATGAAAGACGCAGTCTTACAGAAATAACAGGAGAGAATACGATGGATCATAAGGGCTTTGTTCCCCATTACGACAAAGAGGACAGGAAGCATATGCGGCGGCTCCTGCAGAAGGCGTCCCCTCTCATCGATCTGATCGCACAGGGCAGGGTTCCCTTCGGCTCCCCTATGTCCGCCCGGCTGATCGATCAGCTGGCTGAGGAGACCGGGGATGAAAATACGGATAAAAAGGATGACGGCGCCCTGGAGGAGCTGCAGGAGGACAGGCAGGCCCTGATCAATCTGTACGGCGCAGTGAAAAAGGAGCCGGCATTTCTGCCACTATACACAGAACTTGGCAATCTGCTGCTCAAATACGGCCTTTTTGACGAAGAGACCGCACTGCTGGAAAACGCTTCTGCCCTCGGATGCTTTGACGATGACGGGATTGCTTTCATAAATAGCAGATTAAGAAATGCCCTGCAGTACCGGGAGGCAGATGATGCGGGGCTGTCTGAGGAAGAAGAGACCGGGGAGAAGCTGCGCAGGGCCCTGTGGAAAAAGCCTCTGGATGAAGGGAAGATCAGGGCCCTGTTGGAGCAGTGCAGGGATGACACTGCCCTGTATGACACCGCCTGCAGCAGCGGCGGGGATCCGTCCATGATCCCCATCCGGGAAAAGGCGGCCCGCCTGATAAGGTCCAGGGACTTCCGGTACGCTCTCAGTTCACACCTGCGGCAGGCTTCCCGGACTGCCATGATCCTGGATCTGTATGATGACCTTGACGGGGACGAGGTCTTTATTGCAAGGACGCTTCTGACAGATCCGGACGAGAGGAATAAGGCCCATGTGCTCCTTTACTGCCGGGATGAGGATCTGCTGATGCTGGGCTGGCTCTATGTGTACGGAGCAAGGAAGATCTGCGCGGAAAGGCTGCATGCCATGGGATCCCGCTTCCCGGAGGCCTATGTAGAAATGGATCCCAGGGAAAAAGCCGGATGGAAAGAGGAATGGCTTTCCTATGCGGCGGAAACTGCATATACGGATATTCTGCCGGAAGACGAAGCCGTACGGGGCCGCCTGACCGGCCTGGCGTCTGTGGACAGCGAGCCGGTGCACCTTTTCCTCAGCATGCAGCATCCCAGGAAGGCTGTCCGGTGGTGGCATGCCCGCAAACTGAAGAATCCGGCTTACATTGCCTATGCGGGGAGCTGGACAGAGGATGATCAGATCAGGGAGAGCCTTTCCGTTAAGATAGACTCTGCCGGCCTGGTCACGGAGATGCTCTTCGGAGATCTGTCCGGCGCCGATCCGGTCTTTGGATTCCGGAAACCGGAGGATACGGCTCTGCAGGACCGTTTCTGCGTGGAGATCATGAAAAATCATCCGGACCGCGCCATCCGGGAGCATGTGCGCACAGAACTCCTGCGCGGCAGGGCCGTCATTCCGGGAGTGGATCTTACAAAGCCGGATCCGCTTTATAAAAAATCATGACAGCCGGGCATGGCAGAAGAAAGAAGGCGCCTTAAGATGCGGCAGGGGAACGCCTGTGCCATCAGAAAGCTTTCCGCCAAAAGGCCGGTTCCATGAGAAGCGGTCCCGGGATCCGTCTGTATATTGACGCCGCAGCGGGAAGGCCGGGAAGAAAACCTGCCGGGTATACCGGAGGAAAACAGCCTTCCTCCCGGGAGTAAAAAAAGGCTGTCCGCAGGAGGCGGACGGGGGGCCGGACCTGAAAAAAGGCCGCGTGAACAGGAAGCAGGTCTTCGGTTGTTACGTTTCAACAAAACTTTGGCATTTTTTCTTCTCGGCAATGTGGAAAATAGTGGAAACTGCAGGGGAGTTATGGTAGAGTAAATGTTAGTAATACTGAAATCCAAACTTTAATAAAGGAGGATAGGTGTCATATGCAATACACAAAAGAAGTTGAAGAGATGACGTGTGTCGCCAAAGGTCCGAATCATGGTCCGGCCCCCATTCCCGAAGAGGGAAAGTGGATCCAGGCGAAAGAGATCAAAGACATTTCCGGCTACACACACGGAATCGGCTGGTGCGCTCCTGAGCAGGGAGCCTGCAAGCTGAGTCTGAACGTTAAGGACGGTGTGATCCAGGAAGCGCTGGTCGAGACGATCGGCTGCTCCGGTATGACTCATTCCGCAGCAATGGCGAGTGAGATCCTTCCCGGCAAGACCATTCTGGAAGCAATGAACACCGACCTGGTATGCGATGCGATCAACACCGCTATGCGTGAGCTGTTCCTGCAGATCGTTTACGGCCGCACACAGTCCGCATTCTCCGATGACGGTCTCCGCATCGGCGCCGGTCTGGAGGACCTGGGCAAGGGCCTCAGATCCATGGTCGGTACCATGTACGGTACTCTGGCAAAGGGAACCCGTTATCTGGAGATGACGGAAGGCTATGTCGTAAAGATGGCGCTCGATAAGGACGACCAGGTCTGCGGCTATCAGTTCCTGAGCCTTGGCAAGATGATGGATGCGATCAAGAACGGCATGTCTCCGAACGAAGCCTATGAGAAGAATCTGGGCACGTATGGTCGCTTTAAAGCAGAAGACGGAGCGGTCAAGTGGATCGATCCGAGGAAAGAATAAGGAGGAGGTGCAGCAATGGCTCTGTTTGAAAATTATGACGGTCGCATGCCCCAGCTGCAGCCCGTTCTTGACAAGTACGGCTTCAAGAGCTTTGAGGATGTGAAGGCTTATACCAACGGCATGGGTGTTGATGCTTACAGCATCGTTGAGAGCACACAGCCGATCTGTTTCGAAAACGTTAAGTGGGCTTACGAGCTCGGCGCAGCAATTGCTATGAAGGAAGGCGCCAAGAAGGCAGCTGACGCTGCCAAGTGGATCGGCGTCGGACTGCAGGCATTCTGCATTCCCGGATCTGTCGCTGACCAGCGTCAGGTCGGTATCGGCCACGGCAACCTGGGCGCGATGCTGCTGGATGAAGAGACCGAATGTTTCGCTTTCCTGGCAGGACACGAGTCCTTTGCAGCTGCTGAAGGCGCAATCAAGATCGCTCTGAACGCCAACAAGGTTCGTCAGAAACCCCTCCGCGTTATCCTGAACGGTCTTGGAAAAGATGCAGCTATGATCATCAGCCGCATCAACGGTTTCACCTATGTGCAGACCAAGTATGATTATCTTTCCGCTGACGTTAAGGAAGATCATGCTCTGACCATCGTGAACAAGACCGCTTATTCCAACGGCCCCCGTGCAAAGGTCAACTGCTACGGCGCGGACGATGTCCGTGAAGGCGTTGCCATCATGTGGCATGAAGGCGCGGATGTTTCCATCACCGG
>DETN01000077.1 GCA_002362155.1 Lachnospiraceae bacterium UBA3287
GCTCAAGAACCACGGCTATTCCAAGGTCAGCCACGGCGGTTACGACGCTGCTCTGGTGGGCTGCGAGGAAGGCTCCTTCCTCTTCTCCCCGCCCGCAGTTCTGGGCGCCGACTGGGAGATCGAGCAGATCACCTCTGTTCCCACCAGCGATTCCGTTCTGATCGACCTGGACGGCGACGGAAAACCTGAGCTTGGCATGATCTCCGATTTCCACGGCAATTCCCTCTGCATCTATCACCAGGATGCCCACGGCAACTATGTGCCTCAGTGGAAATATCCCGTTCCCGAGAAGGATACCGAAATGCTCCACGCCACATGGGCGGATACCGTTCTCGGAAAGCCCTCATGGATCGTCGGCTGGAGAAAGGGGACCAAGGATACCATCCTGATCACCTGGGACGCAGAGGCCGGCACCTATAAGACCGAATTCATCGATAAAAACACCGGCTGTGCCAACGCCCTCCACTTCATCGACAAGGACGGAAAGGACATCATCGTAGGCACCAACCGTGAGATCAACGAAGTAGCATATTACACTCTGACAGAGTGATTTCATTCTGAAAGGAACCGGGCCATGGGTTTTAAGGCAGTCTTTTTCGACCTGGACGGCACCCTCTACGACTATGACAGGGGCGACCGTCTGGGCAAGGAAGCCATTGTTTCCTATATGAAGGAGCATTTCGGTCTGGATCAGGATGTGACCCGGGCGGCCCTTAGCCGGGCTTTCCGGGAATCCAGGGAGAGGATCGGCTATGACAGCGGCTCCACCCACAACCGGCTGATCCGCTATCAGATGATGCTGGAGGATCTTTCCCTCCCCATTCATCCCCACGCCATGGCCCTGGCCGCCCTTTACTGGGATACCCTGATCGGCAGCTCCTCTCCGGAGCCGGGCCTGGTTCCTCTCCTTGCCGCCCTGAAGGCCGGGGGATACGTGACAGGCGTCGGCACCAACATGACGGCCATGATCCAGTTCAGAAAGCTGGAGGCTCTGGGCCTGTGGCCCTATATCGATATCCTGGTGACCAGCGAGGAAGTGGGCACGGAAAAACCGGACCGGAAGGTTTTCGACTGGTGTGCCAGGAAAGCAGGGCTCTCAAACAGGGAGTGCATCTATATCGGCGATACCTGGGGACACGACATAGCCGGCGCTGAAAATGCCGGCATGACCGGGATCCTTTACAGGGGAAAAGACCGGGATCCCGTCCCGGAAGAGGAGCGGATCCTCTCTTTTGAAGACTGCCTGCGGGAAGACGGCATTCACCTTGGAAAAATACGGCTTCCTTACCATACCGGATCCTGAAGGAAGGAACATAACAGCATTTACTCAAAACGTGCGGAGCCTTCCGCACAGAAACGGAGAAATTATGGAATATTCACTGGGTCTTTATGAAAAGGCCATACCTGTCGGATTTTCCTTCCCCAAGATGTTCGACATCACCAGGGAATGCGGCTTCGACAGGCTGGAGATCAGTGTAGACGAAACAGACTGGAGACTGGAAAGACTGGAGTGGTCTGCCGAAAAGCAGAGAGAGCTGGGCATCCTGGCAAGAGCCGCGGGAACGCCTATCCGCACCATGTGCCTGTCCGGCCACCGCAAATACCCTCTGGGAAGCCACGACCCGGCCGTCCGGGACCGGTCCATGGACATTATGAGAAAGGCCATTGAATTCTGCGTCAATGCCAATATTGCAATCATTCAGCTGGCAGGCTATGATGTTTATTACGAGCAGGGAGACGCGGATACCGAAAAATGGTTCCTGGAAGGCCTGAAGGCTTCCGCGGACTACGCGGCAAGATGGGGCGTGATCCTGGGCTTCGAGACCATGGAGACACCCTTTATGGACACGGTCGGCAAATCCATGAAATACGTGGACGCGGTCGGCTCCCCCTATCTGGGCGTATACCCCGATATCGGCAACCTGAAGAACGCCTCCGTGATCTACGGAAATGACGTGGTGGAAGACATGCTCCTGGGCAAAGGCCATATCTTTGCGGTCCATCTCAAGGAGACAAAACCCGGTCTTTACCGCGACATGAACTTCGGCGATCCCACGGGCCACACCGAATACGGCCGCTGCATCGATGCATCCCTGCAGATGGGCGTACGCACCTTCACCGGTGAGTTCTGGTACCAGAAGGGCCAGGATTATGTACAGACCATTACAGATGCTTCCGCCTTCCTTCGTGCCAGGATCGAAGAATCGGCCCAGAGGCTGGGACTTTAAGCTCCATCCCCGTCCCTTTTCCTCTGCCGGCAGACCGGCACAGGGTCAAAAGAAAGGACTTTTTTATGAACAGGATCAAATTTGCACCTTCCATTCTGTCGGCTGACTTCAACGTTCTGGGAGCTCAGGTCGCGGAGACCGCCAGAGCCGGCGCTCCCTATGTACACATCGATGTATGCGACGGCAGCTTCGTTCCCAGCATTTCCTTCGGCATGCCCGTGGTGAAATGCCTGAGAAAGACCTCCGACCTTTTCTTCGACGTCCATCTGATGACGGTCCATCCGGAAAAGTTCGTCAGACCTTTTGCGGAAGCCGGCGCGGACGGCATCACCTTCCACTATGAAGCAGTGGAGGATCCCGGAGCGGTCATTGCCTCCATCAACGAAGTAGGCAAACGGGTGGGCATGGCCATCAAGCCCCAGACCCCCATCGAAGCCATCATTCCCTACATTCATCGTCTGGATATGCTTCTGATCATGACGGTGGAGCCCGGATTCGGCGGACAGAAATATCTGAAGAAGTCCACCCGCAGGATCATGGAAGCCAGAAGGCTCTTTGACGAGGAAGAGGTGGATATCGACATTCAGGTGGACGGAGGCATCAAGCTGGACAACGTGGACGTGGTCCTTAATGCCGGCGCCAATGTCATCGTGGCCGGCTCCGCCGTCTACAACGACGACGTCTACGGCAGCACCAAAGCCTTTATGGACCATTTCGCCGCCTACGAAGCCTCTCACTGACCTGAGACCAGAGGCATCCGGAAGATCAAAAGCGGAGAAATCAAAAACATAGTAAATCAAAAAGCGGAAGACCCTCAGTAATCATCTGAGGTCTTCCGCTTTTTTATGTTCTCACTCTCTGGGGGCAGGTCATACTTCAGTGTAACAGCCCCTTTACCGTTTCCTCCACCTTTATGCCTGAGCGTCCTGCCCGCCGGCGCCGAAGGTCCTGGGACGGATCTTCCGTATATCGTCCAGGGTGAAATGGTAGGACTTGCCGCAGAACTGGCAGGTCATATCGATATCCTGTCCGTCCTCTATAATGGAATCGATTTCCTCCGTTCCCAGAAGGATAAGGCCCCTTTCGCAGCGGTCTCTGGAGCAGTTGCAGCGGAAGGCTACGGGAAGCGTCTCTGTCACGGTAAAGTCAAATCCCTTCAGGACCTGCTCCAGGATCTGCCTGGGAGACAGGCCGTCCTCCAGCATGACCGTCACGGAATTTAGAAGGATCAGGTTCTCCTCCAGCTTCGCCACGGTCTCTTCCGATGCCCCGGGCATGATCTGGACCACAAAGCCGCCGGCCTGACGGACCGTATTGTCCTTATTCATCAGAACGCCCAGTCCAACAGAGGAAGGGATCTGCTCCGACTCCGCATAGTAGTAGGTAAGGTCATCGGCGATCTCGCCGCTGTGCAGGGCGATCTGGCCCACATAGGGGTCCTTGAGGCCCAGGTCCCGGATCACCGTCAGGGTGCCTTTGCCTACGCCCCCGCCCACGTTCAGATGTCCCTGGTCGTTGGGAGGCAGGATGACATTCGGGTTCTTCACATAGCCCTTGACGCCGCCGTGGCTGTCGGCGGTGACCGTCAGCCCCTGCAGAGGGCCGTCTCCGGCGATCTGGATGGTCAGCATGTCCTTATCATTTTTCAGCATGTCCGCCATCATCAGAGCGCCGCTCATGAGCCTTCCCAGGGCTGCGGTGGCGATGGGGCTGGTATTGTGGGCCGCTCTGGCAAACTCTGTCAGGTTGCGGGATGTGACCGCAAAAGCGCGGATCTGGGCGTCTGCCGCTGTGGCCCGGATCAGATAGTCATAATATTTATCCATAAATAACACTCCGTTCATAAAGCTGTTTTGAACCTAATGATACCACAGCCTGTCAACAGTTCAACGGAAAAGGTCCTTAATGCGCACAGACGCGGCAAAGATCATGGCACCGGGCATTTAAAAAGCAGGAAAAAGCGCTCCGGGAGAATCTCCCGAAGCGCTCCGGTATTCTGCAGCAGGGCTGTAAAAGCGGCTGCCCGGGAATCAGAAGGAGTGGCCTCCTCCGCCTCCGGAGAAGCCTCCTCCCCCTCCTCCGCCGCCTCTGCTGCCGCCGCCTCCTCCCGAACTGGAGAAGGGCGGATCATAGACTCTGGTGGTATGGGTCATGACGGCGCTGGGATTTGACATGCGGAATCCGATCCTGACCGCCCCCAGGATCGTGTCCTCGGAGGGCTTCCTGCTGCCCGCTGTCAGAAGGACCAGCAGGTAGTTGAGCATAAGGGAAAGGATCAGGGAAAGCAGCAGGTTGCTGATGTATTTCATAGGCTGGGCGATCCTGCCCCCCGTAAGAAGGATGTTCAGCTGCTCATAGACCGCCAGGGCGCATCCCAGGTAGTCTCCCTCGACCGCATAGGTATATACGTTGTCGGTGATGGTCATGGACCGGCCCTTATTCACCACGGAATAAATGTAGCCGTCGTTTGCCAGGTAGAGATAGCGGTTATCCATATCGATCAGGAAGAGGGTGCCGCTGCCGTTCCCGAACAGGGTATAGTAGCTGTCCTGGGCATATTCGACGGCCCCCATGGGATTGGACGCGGTGGATACAAAAGCGGCCCCGCCGAACTCTGTGACCTTCTTCATGGCTTCCGACAGCTGTGCCTCCTCATCCTCCGACAGAAGGTCCGCTCCGTCGTCGATATAGACCGAATAGCCGGTGGAAGGATTGGTATAGACGGTCGCCGGCGAGGCCAGTGCATTTCCGCCGCAGAGGCCCGCCAGGGAAAGGGCAAGGAAAAGCCCCAGCATGGCTTTTCCGGTCTCTCCGCCCTTCCTGTTAAAGAAATCGGGCAGGGGCCTGGTGGCCAGGATATTGTATCTGCGGATGACCTGGATCAGGGAAAATCCTATGGCCGCAAAGGAAAGGGCCGAGGCCGAATAATACCAGAGATCGGCGGCCGGATTAAGAAGCCTGACGCCAAGGCCCGCCAGGACCGCCAGGGCCGTCCCCAGAATGCCGGGAAGAACCCTGCCGGTCTGTCCTTCCTGGCATGTTTCCAGGGTCAGACAGGAACAGACGGCCACGGCCGCCAGGGCCGCGAAATGGATCATAAAGGAAGAAAAAAAGCTGACAGCCGAAGCTGCAAGCTCGCCGGCAAAGAGGACCGCAATAAAAGCCGCCGCCATGATCGTTCCCATGCTTCTTCCCGCAGCTCTCTTTCTTTTCTTCGGCTTCTTTCCCTTCTTCATCTGAAGGCTGCCGCCCTTTTCCCCGTTGACCACCGTCCGGTAGCCCAGATCGTCGGTCCTCATCTCACGGGCCGTCAGGGCTTTGATCTCCCGGTAATACAGAAAGGAGCTGACAGCGGCCAGCACGGAAGAAAGAGCCAGGACAGAGGGCGGCGAGATGGTCAGGAACATATTCAGGAGAATAAAGAGAGGCAGGGCCAGGACCAGGGTCCCCGCCAGAAACCTGCGCAGGCTCACCGGCAGGTCCACCGCGATCTTTCCGTCCAGCCCGTTGACCACCGAATAGGCGACCCGTTCGTCCTTTCGGTAGGTGGCGAACCAGACCGGAAACAGGGCAAGCTTGGGTCCGCCGGAACGCATGGGGATCTGGCTCTCCAGCTTATAGGCGCTGTCGGGCGGCGTCAGGTCGAAATCCTCCATTCCGGGATCTGTACTGATCCGGTACCACACATCCCGCTCCGCCAGATTTCTGGCCCTGTCCGCATAGAGTCTGGCCGGCACATCGCTGGTATCGGCATAGAAGCCGCACAGCATGGATGGGGTGAAATCCCGGAGAGCGTCCGCGCTGAAGGGAGCGATCCGCTCGCTGACATCGTCGCTGAAGGAGCTGGAAGCGTCGTAGGAGATTCCTTCATAGGAGGCCTTCACGTCGTTTCCCAGATCGTAGTGGTCTGTGATGACATAGTTTCCGCTCCGGTGGACATGGGTCCCCTTCAGAACGATCCGGGTGTCGACTTTTCCGTTGTAGACCCAGTAGGGGATATAGATCCCCCGGAAGCTGTCCATGAAGGTCTCGTCCCGCATGCCGGCCGGGGTATAGATGGCGCGGGCGATCCGTTTTTTATAGGCCTCCCTGCAGTCCTTTCCCGTCTTTTTAAAGGGAATGATCCATGTGGGTCTCTTTTCCCTGGCCATCCTGGAATCCAGCACCGTGGATGCGCCGCAGTAGGAGCAGAAGCCGGTGACAGAAATATTGGTGGTCATGATCTCGCCGCCGCACTGGGGGCAGGTAAAGATCTGTACGCCGTAGGCATCTTCTGATATATCCGCATCATGATCCTTCTCGTACTGATAGGGATCCAGCCGGGTCTGGCAGTAATCGCATACCAGATCCTGGCCGGCGGGGTCAAAGCGGAGTCCTCCTCCGCAGTTGGGGCATTCGTACATGAGATGATCCTCTTGTCAGATTTTTGTGTCAGGCACGTTCTCCTTATTATATCACAGCCCCTGTGCCTGCCGCCGTCCCTGCCTTTTCTTCAGAAAATTTTAACAAATGGCCCTTCCTGCCATTTTCCTACCTGGGAAACTCCAGCATCCATTCCGCGTTCCCCAAAGAGCCTTCCTCCCCCTGTCCGCGGGCAAGGACGCCTGTCCCGTTCCCGGCCTCCGGCCCTGCGGACAGGGCATTTCCGTCACTTGCCAGGATCCGCATCCTGTCGCCGCCGGCGTATACCAGGCGGAAGATCTGACAGGGATCCTCAGGGTCCATTTTCCGGACCAGGATCCTGCCGGTCTCCTTCTCCAGGGTCAGGCAGGAGGCAAAGTCTCCGTTCTCCCAGAGGGGATAGATCCTGTATCCGCCCAGGTCCGCCGTACAGTCCTCCACATAAAATTCCTGGGTCTCGTCCCAGACCCTTTCCCAGACGATGATCTCCGGCTCCGTCAGCTCCGGATCCCGGGATACGGAAAAGAGCAGGTCCCCCTCCGGGGCGCCCGAGATGTTGAAAAGGCCGCTGATCCCGGGCATCAGGTCACCCTCCTGCATGGCAGGGGGCTGGTCCGGGGGAGCCTCCTCCAGAGGTTTTTCCTCCTCTGCCGGCGCATCATTCTCCGCCGCCGGCCCCTCTTCCTTTTCCAGGAAGGCGTCCCCGCTGCCGGCTCCTCTCATATACCAGAGGCCCGCGGCCGCCAGAATAAGGGCTGCGGCCAGGACGGCCCAAAGGATCTTTTTCCGATCGGTTTTTTTATTCATATCTTCCATCATTTCCTCCATTGTCTGATAGCGGTCCTCCGGCCGGGGCTCCATGGCCCTTTTCAGGAGGCGTTCTGTCATTTCCGATACCTCCGGATCATCCCCCGGACTGTCCGGTCTTCTGCCGGTCAGGGCAAAATGCAGGACCGCCCCCAGGGCGTAGATATCCGCGCAGGGCAGGAGCCTTGCCCCCTTCACATACTGCTCCGGCGGGGCATAGCCCGGCTTAAAGGAATACATAGTGCCCAGGATCTGGGCGTACAGGTTGCGGGACAGGCCGAAATCGATCAGCCTTACGCCCCCGTCCCGGGTCAGCATGACGTTCTCTGGACTGATGTCCAGATGCAGGATCCCCTTTCTGTGCAGGCTCTTCAGGGCCCCGGCCAGGATCCTGATGCAGCGAAGGGCCTCTTCCTCTTTCATGGGCCCTTCTCTTTCTATCTTCTCCTGCAGAGTGACGCCTTCCAGATATTCCATGACCAGAAAGATCGTCCCCCTGTCCCGGAAGCAGTCCAGGATCCGTACAGCCCCTTCCTCTTCCGTCCGGGAAAGGGTCCTGGCTTCTTCCAGGAAGGCCTCCTGCAGGGCGGGAAGCGCCTCCTCCCGGCCCTCCTCCGCCAGGACCGAAAAGCCGTCCTCTCCTCTCCGGGTTATCCCCCGGATAAAAAGTTCCTTAAGAGCGACTCTTCTCCCCAGCTTGCGGTCCCTGGCCGCGTAGGTGATGCCGAACCCGCCCCGGCCGATCACTGCCCCGATCAGGTAGCGGTCTCCCATAACAGTATAAAGAGGCAGGGCGTCCTCCGGTCCCTCATAGGCGTCTTTGTCAAAGCCGCAGACGGGGCAGGCGCCATCCTCCCTTCCGATCTCATTCAGGCATCCGGGACAGATCCAGCTATCCTTCATTCAGTGCACATCCTTTCTTTTTACCTTCCGCCGGACAGATGGCGGACTGCTCTCCTTAAAAGGTCCGGAAGGGCCTGCGCCCTTTTCCCTCCTTCTTCCGGACTCCGCCGGGGAGGGGAAGAAAGAAAGCCGGCTTCCGAAAGCTGGTCCCTGAAAAGGACCCCCGCCCGGATCTCCCCGCTGCCCCCGTAGACACGGTCCTCAAAAAGGAAGGGGGCAAACAGGGCCAGATCCCTGTCCGACATGCCGGCCAGCATTCCCTCCAGAGGAAGAGAGGCTTCCCGGGGATCGATGTCCGAAAATCCCCGCTCTTCTCCAAAGGTCTCTCTGAAATCCTCTGCAAAAGCCAGAGCTCCCCGGCGGATCCTCTCCAGCACCAGTCTCTCTTCCCTGCAGGGCATTCTTTCCTCCAGGACCGGCAGGACCCTTCCCTTTTCTTTCCGGTAGCCGGTGCAGGCGCCGCCCGGGTCGGAGACCAGGATCTCCCGCATCATGCCCCGGATCCTGGGCAGAAAGGGGTAGAGGCTCCGGATCCGGAAGCCCCCTGCCTGCTTTGTCCGGAAGCTTTCCTCCCTGTCCTCACAGATATAGAAAACATCCGCCGGAAAGCCGGCGGCCCTGCAGAGAGCTCCCTGGATCCTGCCGCTCATGCCGGTATCGAAAAACAGATCCCCGGGCCTGACACAGGAAAAATACTCCCGGATCCTTTCCATGGCTTCCTGATGTTTTTCCCGGCTGTAGCAGCTTTCCAGAAAAATGCGGACCGCCTCTTCCATGTCCTCCCTGCCGGCAAAGTGCTTTCGAAAGCTCTTTCCCGCCCGGCCAAAGATCTCTTCCGTCTCCTCCATGGAGGGGCCTCTGCAGAAATCCAGAAGGCCTGAGAGACTCTCCGGCGTATGTCCCCGGGGCGAAAGAGGCAGCTGATAAAAGTCCGCAGGGGCCAGGGCCATAAAGGGCAGAAGGGCCCTGCGGGAGCAGTAAAGATATCCCGCCCCCTCGTCTCCCATCAGGATCCTCCTGACCTGCAGGGGAAGATCCCCGTCCCTGGACAGATACCAGATCCTTCCGGCGCCGCAGCGCTTTCTTTCCTCCTCCATCCACAGGGCAAGGCCTGTCAGATGCATGCCCAGGCCGTAGTAGCCCAGGATCCAGGGGTCCCCGCCAAAGGCTCCGCTTCCCGAAAGGGGCCGGTAGGGATCGTCCATGCATTCCCGTATGACCAGGGCCTGCATGCAACGGAAGAGGGGGCTTCTTCTTCTTTCAAAAAGCCTTCCCCGGAAGGGAGCGGCCGGATCTGCCATCCGGCCTGCCCTGCTCTCCCTGATCCGGTCCTCAAAGACCTCCCTTTCAGAGGGGAAAAAGAGGGAGGGTATGCCTGCCTTCCGGCTGCCCTCCACATCGGCCTTCCAGGAATCCCCCACATGCAGGATCCGGCCTATGGCCTCCGGGTATTTCTGCAGGCACCTGCGGTAGAGGTCCCCTTTTTCCTTCAGGACCCCTTCCTCCGAGGAGACCAGGATCCCTTCCCAGCCCTCATAGCCGCTTTCGGAAAGCAGAGCGGCCAGCAGGGAGGAGGGCAGATACATATCCGACAGGATCAGGATCTTTTTTCCCGCCCTGCGGGCCCTGTCATAGAGCCTGCCCCCGGACCGCCGCCGCCTGCAAAAGCGCATCTCCAGGCGGATCTCTTCCTCCTCCAGGGCCTTCAGGACATCCCCGGGGATCCCGAAAAGAAGTCCCGTGACAGAGTAGATCCGGTCAAGATCTATGTCCTGCAGCCCCTTCAGGCGGCCGCCGGCCCTGGCGGCCTGCTCTCCCCGGATCCGCAGGGCGGCAAAGCTTCCGGAAGCGCCGGTCAGCTTCCTGTAAAGGGGATCCAGAAGCAGGAAAAGATCGGAGGGTTCATAGAAGGGCCTGGTCAGCAGGGTGTCAAAGCAGTCAAAGCTGATCCATTCCCAGTCCCCTCCCCCAACCTTTTCTGCCAGGTAGGACAGGCCTCCCGTCCAGGGATCCTTTGCGGATTCGTACCAGCCGTCCCCAGGGTCCGGGGCTCCGGCGTCCGGACAGAAGTCCCGGACAAGTGACAGGGCCCTTTTCCGCGCCCTGCCCCGAAAGCCCTCTGCGGCCAGATGCTTCCAGAGCCTTGCGTAGCGCCTTCGCCCTTCATGGAAATGACCGCGCAGCCTCTCCGGCGCCTTCTTTCTCAGAAGATAATCCTCCCCGAAGGAAAAGACACATGTCAGGTCCTGCAGGCGTTTTCTGAAAGCGGCAGGATCCATGCCCCGGGCGTCCGTGGCGCTGCCCCTGGTCCTGCAGTAGTGATATACTTCCGGATCCTCCCGGGGGACCCCGGTCAGACTCCGGGCCTCATAATACAGGGCGGTGGAAAAGGCGATGTCCTCCGTCATGACGATGTGGCCCTGCAGCCTCTCCAGATCCGGCAGGGCCCTGTCCCAGAGGGATTTTCCGATCAGGCGGTTCCACATGGTATGAAGGCTGTAGCAGGCCAGTTCTCCTCCGAAAAAGAAATCTCTGACGGCATCCCCCTTCAGGGTCCCGCAGTCCAGGGCCAGAGCGTGAAAAGGATAAGTGAAGCACCCGCCCTCTTCTTCCGTCACAAAGGATCCCAGGCAGATCTCGGACCCGGAGCCTTCGGCCCTTTCCAGCAGGCTGTATAGATAGCCGGGAGAAAGATAGTCGTCGGAATCCATGAAATAAAGCCAGGTGCCGGATGCGGCAGAAGCCCCTGTCAGCCTGGCCCTGTACAGGCCCAGGTTCCTTTCATGCCTCAGAAGAATGATCCTGTCATCCTTCTCCATATATGGGGCCAGGATCCCGGCGGGGTCTCCCGGGGATCCGTCATCCACCAGGATGATCTCCATTTCCTGTATCTCCTGGACCAGGACGCTTTTCAGGCACCTCTCCAGGGTCTCCTCCGTCCCGAAAACAGGTATGATCACACTGATCAGGACCTCCCTTTTTCGTTTCCTCATGGTCCGCAATCTCCTTTCCGCCCTCATTTTCCTCCCGGAGCCTGTCCTCCAGGTACCGGTTCCAGTCCTCCAGCTCCCGGTTCTGCTCCTCCAGCCATTCGTTGAACTCGCACAGGTCCCGGATCAGAAAGTAGTCCCTGCGCAGAGCGTCCTTCTGCTCCGAATCCCGCAGATTCACCAGCTGCTGATAATGGCCCGGGTCCACGGCTCTCTTCAGCGCGCCGATCTTTTCCGCAGAGGGCGACCAGACGCCCAGACCGAAGCTGAAGGGAAACTCCATATGTCCGCCCTCTTCCTTCTTCAGATCCTCAAAAAAGCGCCGGCTCCCCATGGGAGAACCGTAGAGAAGGTCCTCTCCCGTATCGTGGAAAAAGATGGCCCCGTCATCCTTCAGCTTGGGCCTCCATACGTCAAAATCATGGGCCACGTCTTCATAGCGGTGGCTCCCGTCGATATGGATCAGATCCAGGCTCCGGTCCTCTATCTCCAGAGCCGCCCTGTCAAAGGTGGTCTGCATGACTCTGACGTCCAGGCCGGCGTAGTGCTTCTCCAGGATCCTTCGGAAAACACCGGAAACGTCCTCCCGGTAATCGGAGGCGGTAAAAGCGTCGCCGATCCAGGAATCCACCGCATAAAAACGGGTATCCAGTCCCCCGTCCAGCACCGCCTGCAGAAAGGCGAAGGTAGAGCAGCCGTAAAAGCAGCCCAGCTCCGCGATCCGCCCGGGCTTTATATTCCTTACATAGTCATAGGCAAAGGGCCTGTGTCCCGACCAGGTCCCGTAGGCCATCATCTCCCGAAATTCACTGTCACAGGCAAAGACCGGTTCATAACAGGTCCACATCCTCTTTCTCCTTCCTGATGGTCAGATCCTCCATCTGTCTGTTGAAGATCCCGAAGATGACCTCGCCCCCGGGATCGCTTTGAAAGTGCACGGCCCGGTTGACCCAGCACTGCTCTGTCTGCCTGAGGACCTCCCTGCCTTCTCCCAGGCCCAGGGTCATGAAATAGTCCCCGTCCCGGATCTGGGGCCAGGTGAAGGAAAAGGAGACCCTGTAAGAGCCGGCCCGGCAGAGGGCCGCCTCCTTCACATCCCCCGAAAGGGCATGCAGGCTGGTCTCCCCGAAGACCTCCATCCCTAAGCGGTTCAGGATCTGGTAGCCTATGATCAGCCCCTCCGGGTCTCTGGAAAGATATATGTCCAGAAAGACCCGGACCCTGGTCCCTTTCCGGCAGTATCTGCCGTCGGGGACCTTGTCCGTCTCCCAGCCGTAGGCCTTTATCACAAAGTCCATCTTTCCGCTGAGGCTCTCCGGGGAAGGCAGATGCATGGAAGGGCCTCCGGGCGCCGCCGGATGCAGGAGGCCCTCCCGCATCGGGACCGCCCCAGGTCCGCCCTGGCGGATCTGTATGAACCGGGTCACGGCCTCTGCCGGATCTCCGTCCCAGACAAGGCGCCCCCTGTCCAGGACCAGGATCCTGCTGCAGAAGCGGACCGCCGCCTCCAGGTCGTGGGTCACGAGAACGATGGCGGATCTTTCGGACAGGTCCTGCATCCTGCCAAGGCACTTCTGCCGGAAGAAAACGTCCCCCACGCTCAGGGCCTCGTCCACAAGAAGCAGGTCCGGACCTCTGCAGACCATGCAGGCAAAGGCAAGGCGCATGAACATGCCGGTGGAATAGACCCTGACGGGCTGGTCCATAAAGGGCCCCGTCTCCGCAAAGTCTGCGATCTCCCGGGCCAGCGCCTGGGCCTCCTTTCCGGTGATCCCCTGCAGAAGCAGCTGCAGGCGCACGTTCTCCCAGCCTGTGTAATCCGGATGGAATCCCGCTCCCAGCTCCAGGATGGCAGACCGGGTCCCCCGCACCGTAAGGCTTCCCCCATCCGGAAGGCTGACCCCGGCCAGAAGCCTTAAAAGGGTGGATTTGCCGGATCCGTTCAGACCGATCACCCCGATCCATTCCCCTTTCCGGACCCGGAAGGACAGATCCTCCAGGGCCCGGAAGGACTGCTTTTTTCCTCTTCCTCCGGACAGGACATAGGTCTTTCCCATGTGAAAAGCTTCAATGCAGTATTCGCTCATAAAAAAGTCTCCTTTCCTAATGCAGGCGGTCCGCAAGGCGGGGCCGGACCTTCCGGTAAAGGCAGGCCCCCAGGACCCATACGATCCCTGTCAGGACCAGATAGGCCAGGGCCGCCTCCCGTCTTTCCCAGATCCACCGCCTGCCCAGCAGGGCGTCCCGGTATCCCTCCAGGATAAAGCTCAGGGGGTTCAGGGACAGGACCTTCCATATCTCCTTTCCCTCCATGGCATCGGGATTCCAGAGAACGGGAGAAGCCCAGAAGAGCAGCTGCAGAAGGCCCTGGAGCAGGGCTTCCAGGTCTCTTATGCAGACTGTGCCCAGGCCCAGCACAAGGGCAAGGCCCAGTCCCAGCAGAAAAAGCAGAAGAACATAAAGGGGAAGCTGAAGCAGATATTTTCCGGAAAGGCCCCTGGAAAGCAGGATCCCGGTCAGAAGAGCCAGAAAAAGCAGGTGGAAAAAGAGAGCGCTCAGAGCCCGGACCAGAGGAAGGAGGGGCACCTTGAAAGGGATGCGGGTGATCAGAAAGCTGTAATCCATAAGGCAGCGGCAGCCCCCTGTCAGAAGATCGGAAAAAAAGATCCAGGGAAGATAGGCGGATGTGAACCAGAGAATGTAGGGGACATTTTCCACGGGCGGATTGCCAAGTCCCCTTTCATAGACATACCAGAGGACCAGAATGGTCAGAAGAGGCAGGGCCATGGACCAGAGGGCCCCCAAACGGGCGCCGGCATAGCGGGCCCTGATGTCGTTCCGGGTCAGCAGAAGGATCTGCCTTCCTCCCATTGCGGGGGGCCCGGAAAAAAGTTCATGAAGCATAGGTTCCTTTCTCCCTGTTCACAGATTTCTCCTTTCTCTGAAAGATCCTGTAAAAGCCTCTGCACAGGTCGTAAAGGCCCTTCCAGGACCTGCTGCCGCCAAGGAGCAGGCGCAGAAAGCCCATCTTCCACCGGGACTCCCGGAAGTCCTTCAGGAGGCGTATGGGCCGGACCAGATAGAAAAGAGGGGACCTGGGCCGCGCCAGGACAAGGACCCTTCCCTGGTCCAGAAAGGGGATCCTTCCAAATCGCCGGGCCTCTTCCGTCGTCGGCTCCATGCCAAGCCGCAGGAGGGGGGCGAAAGCCTCTCCGGGGGTAAGGTCCATGTCCCCTTTCAGGTTCTCCAGCGCCTTTTCCTGCAGGGAAAGGATCATCTCCCCCTCCGGCAGCAGGGCCCCCTCTCCGGTCCGGAACTCGCAGACACCCCTCTCGGGCAGGACCTCTCCCCCGGCCAGGATCCGGTATCCCGCCACAGACCCCTTCATTTCCAGAAAGAGACTCTCAAAAAGCCCGATAAAGGGAGCCTCCGGGGTATAAAGATGCCGGCTTCCCGGGCAGGGCGGGGCCTTGATGGCGTCGAAAAGGAAGCCTCTGGCAGGAAGCGGAGGGCTTCCCTCCTGCCCTGCGGCGGATTCCGAAAGTCCCATATACAGGCCAAGAAAGGATAGATCCATTCCCCGGGCCGCCGCAAAATCCGTCAGCATCCTCTGCATGGTGCCGCCCCAGCCCAGATCGGCCAAAACCACCCTTCCCTGCAGGCCAAAGCCCTTAAGGTAGCGGAAAAAGGCCTCCCCCTGGTCCTCCTCTTCCAGAGCCCTTCCAAGGCTCTCCCTGGAGCACTCCAGATGAAAGGCTTTCAGGCAGGCCTGAAAACCCAATTTTTCCCAGGCCTTCAGAAAAAATCCTCCCTCCCGGGACAAAAAAAGGATCCCGGAGGCATGGCAGGACAGACTTTCCCCGAAAAGCCATCGCAGATAGGCGCCGGTCAGAGGCCCCAGAAGGTCTTCTTCCCGGACTGCCCGTTCCCGTAAGCGGCACATACTTTCTCTCCCCCTTTCAGACATTTCTTCTACCCACGGAAAAAAGACGCCCCGGGGGATGCCTGAAAAAGACTTTTTAATTTTGTAACTGGAATTTTTCCGGCGAAATGCCGGCATGAAATGAATCGGGCGCTGGCCCAAAAGATGTGTCCCCGGAAATGCCGCGCGGGCATTTCCGGGTTATTCATAACAGATTTAATAATATACAAACAGGTCCAAAAGAGCAAGCCCCAAATCGGAGCCCTGTCCGCTCCTTCCTATTCGTCGTCTTCTTTTTCTTCCAATTCCGGAGCTTCTCCGGTGATGTCCTCCACTCTTGCGCCGCAGTTGGGACAGAATCTGGCTCCCTTGGTCAGGATCTTGTAGCAGCTGGGACAGCGCAGCTCGCCTCTGAGACGGTCGATCTTTGTCTCCCGGTCGCTGATCAGGTCCAGATCCTCCAGCATGGCCAGAAGGGTCTCCACAAAGGGCTTCCAGTTGGCAATGGTCAGGACCAGAGACTCGCTCTCGTCCATGGACAGCAGGTCCTGGATCTCTTCTTTTGTCTTTCCCTCGAAGTTTTCGGAGAAAACGGCCTTTCCCAGTTCCTCTTCCATGTCATAGAGCCTGGCCTGGGCTTCGGCGATGTCCGCATTCCATGTCACGATGGAAGCCGCGTCCTTTGTCCTGCGGATGGCCTCCTGAGAGCTTTCCGTTATTTTTTTACTGAATTCACTGAAAAACGGCATGAGAGGCCTCCCTCTTACTTAAGCGTACTTGCCGATGACGCCGGTCACAATGGGAACGATCTGCTTCTTTCTGGATACGATGCCGGTCTGGAAGGAGTGCTGTTCGTTTTCCTTGTTGGGGAAGGCCTCCAGGGCCCAGGCCGCCTTTTCGCCGGAAGCGTAGAAGATGGAACCGTTCTCCAGGATGCTGGTGACGGCCAGGATGCACAGATCCAGGTTCTTCTTGCGGGTAAATACATCCAGCTTGTTCTGGATCTCCTCCTCGGACATGGTCACCTGCTCCTCCTCGGAAACGATGACCTGGGAGATCATGGTCTTGCAGCCCTCGATATCAAAGAATTTGATATCCTGGTTGATCAGCTCCTCAATGGTCTTTCCCTCCAGGTTGGTGCCTGCCGAGAACATCTCTTTGGCAAAGGCGTCGATGTCCAGATCCGCCAGGGCCGCCAGGATGTTGGCCGTTTCGATGTCCCTCTTTGTGCAGGTGGGGGACTGGAACTTCAGGGTATCCGACAGGATGGCTCCCAGAAGAAGGCCGGCGATATTGGGCGGGATGGGGATCTGGTTCTCGCGGTAGACCGTAGCCACGATGGTGGCGGAGGAACCCACGATCTCGTTTCGGAAGTTGACCGGCTGCTTTGTGGAGAAGTCGTTGATCCTGTGGTGGTCGATGACCTCCAGCACCTCGGCCTTTTCAATGGATTTGACGGACTGGGTGAATTCGTTGTGGTCCACCAGGATGATCTTCTTGTTCTTTGCGTTCATGATGTGGTAGCGGGAGGCGTAGCCCACCAGCTTCCTTTCGTCATTGATGACGGGATAGGAATGGAATCGGGACCGCATCATCTTGTTTCCCACGTCCTCAGCGAATTCGTATTCGAAGAAGGTGACCAGATCGGTGGTCATGATCTCCTTGACGGGAGCCGCAAAGAAGACGTAACGGGAGGTATTCATGGTGCCCTCGCCGGAAAGAATGATGGGCACATGACGGAGCTTCGCTTCCGCAATGACTTCCTCGCTGACAGAATCCGTACGGATCAGGATCAGCATGCCTGCCCCGCGGTCCATCAGGTCGATCAGGGAATGCTGGCTGTCCCCGGCGATGACGATGCGGTCCACGAATTTGTACTTGCTCAGATCGCCGTCGGTAATGGGAATGATACCGATGCGGCCGTTGATATTTCTCTCCGGATCGTCATAGATCACGGTCCCGTTCAGGGTCCTGGCAAAGTACTCGGTAGGGGTAGCCTTCACCAGCTCGGCATTGTGCTCGGACCTGTCCAGAGCCACGTTGGCAATATCGTTCTTGGTGACCAGGCCGATCAGCTTTCCGTCTTCGTCCACTACGCCCAGGGTCTTTTTCCCGGTCTCCCGGATAATGTTGCGTGCTTCCAGGATGGTGGTATCGGGGGAAATGGCAATAGGGGCGTCGATCTGGATCTCGGAGAGACGTACTCTGGCGTCGTCCAGATACATGGGCTGTTCGAAACCGAACCGTTTCAGAAGGAATTTTGTCTCCATGCTCAGCTTGCCCAGACGGCAGGGAACGGCCCTGACTCCGTGGGCTCTTTTATAGAAAGCGTATCCGATCGCCGCTGCGATGGAATCCGTATCAGGGTGCTGGTGGCCTGTAACATATACTGTATCCTGCAACATATTACTCCTCCGTATTCAGGATTTGCGTTCCACCTATACTTTATCAATTTCCGCCCTTTCTTTCAATGCGCTGACGCAATGCTTTTCACGCAGCTTATTAAAGGCAGAAAAAAAAGACCCCGGAGGGTCCCCGGCCCGGGAGAAAAAAGTCCCTGAAACAGCAGGAACGCCCTTACACCTCGTAAGGACGTTCCTACCTGACTTCATCGTACAATGGCTTGTACCTCCCGTCTGCGCCTGTGCTTTGTACCTCCGGCAGATGGATTTTTATTCTATCTGTTCCTGTGGAAATCGACTGTTCAGCGTCATACAAATCCGGTTCCTTTCGCGGTGACCGTTTTGTATAGGCTGACTCCTTCACGATCACTGTCACTGCTCCATTTCCCGGAACAACTGATTCTTTATTAAATCGGATCTCCCGAAACGCTGCCCGGCGGGCAGCTCCCGGCTCTGAACACAGGGCACGTTTTCTCAGATCATACGAATCCCGGGTATGGTTCTTTCAGCTTTTAAAGCGCGCCGGAATTTTCCTGCGTATCTATCTGATAAAATTATTATGACAGAAGATTCCGGAAAAGTCAAGGGGATTTTTGTGCACTTTGCATGGAGGGTGCTTGATCTTTTTTAATATTTATGTGCAATCTGCAAGATTAACAAACGCTACATCTTGTGGTTCCGGCTAAGCGAAGACACAAAAGAGGCGTCCCGGGACCCGGGGCGCCTTATCCTGCCTTATTAACGGGAAAGATATTCGATCACATCTGTCAGGTCCCGGCCTGCATCGCGCCGCGCAGCATATACGCTCTCCCCCAGAGTCTCATCCCTGTACAGGATCATATCAAAGTCATCCGTAAAACGGATCTGTGCAGCTATATACTCATTTTTCAGACCACTGTACCTTGCGGTTCCGTTATTCACGGCTGTCTGCCGGCCCCGGAGCATCGGGCAGACAGGGGCCGGAGCAGCTTCTGCCGCCCCGGCCCCTGTCCTTTGTCTGTAAGTTCTTTTTGTTAATCCGGATGGTCATCCGTCATCCTGGTTCGTACGGGTTCGCGAAGATTTCCCGGAGGCAGGAAGAAGATCAGCGCTTGTTGCTCCTTCTCCAGATGTGCATCTTTTCTGCCTCTGCGATCAGTTCGTCGCGGAAATCGGGATGAGCGATGCTGATCAGGTCTTCGGCTCTCTGCCAGGTGGTGCGGCCCTTCAGGTTGACCATGCCGTACTCAGTGACCACATACATGGTATTGGCACGGGTATCGGTCACGATGCTGCCGTCCGCCAGGGTAGGCCGGATCCTGCTCTCCATCTTTCCAGTCTTCTTGTTGTAGAAGGTGGAGGACAGGCAGATAAAGCTCTTGCCGCCCTTTGAAGCGTAGGCGCCCAGAACGAAGTCCAGCTGGCCGCCCGCGCCGGAGATATTCCTGATGCCGGCGCTCTCCGCGTTGACCTGGCCCTGGAGGTCGATGTCCACGGCATTATTGATGGAAATGAAGTTGTCCAAGGCGCTGACGCGGGCAATGTTATTGACATAGTCCACGGGGCAGCTCATGCACTCGGGGTTGTTGTTGAGGTAATCATACATCTTCTGGGTGCCGGCGCCGAAGGCGTAGCACTGACGGCCCACGTCGAAGTTCTTGCGGGCGCCGGTGATCTTGCCGGCCTCGGCGATGTCCACGAAAGCGTCCACATACATTTCGGTATGGACGCCCAGGTCTTTTAAGTCGGACTGGGCGATCATCTGGCCGATGGTGTTGGGCATGCCGCCGATGCCCAGCTGCAGGCAGGCGCCGTCCGGGATCTCCCTGACCACCAGCTCGGCCACGGCCTTGTCCACGTCGGTGGCGGGGGCTGCGGGCGGGAAGGCGTCGATGGGCGGGTTGCCGCCTTCAACGATCATATCCACCTGGTCGATGTGCACATAGGCATTGGTGCCGCCAAGGCAGACAGGCATGTTCTCGTTGACTTCCACGATGACCTTCTGGGCTGTCTGGATGACGGCGTAGGCATGGGAAGCGCTGGGGCCCAGGTTGAAGTAGCCGAATTTATCCATGGGAGCCACCTGCATGATGGCCACGTTCAGGGGATCCTGACTTTCCAGGTAATGGCGGGGAAGTTCGGAGTATTTCAGAGGTGCATAGAAGCAGAAGCCCTGGGAGACGGCCTTTCTTTCTGCGCCGCCCATGTGCCAGCTGTTCCAGGTCATATGCTCGGCCGCGTTCTCCACCTTGAAGATCTCCGGCACGTGCATCAGAATGCCGCCGCGGAATTTAACGTCGTAAAGCTCCGGAAGGCGCTTTGCCAGTTCTTTATCCACCGCTACGGACGTGGTGGTAGTCCATCCGTAATCCACCCAGTCGCCGCTTTTGACCACTGCCGCCGCCTGGGCTGCACTTACCAGCTTCTCCTGATATTTCTTCTGATAATCCATAAAGGACCTCCTTATGATAGGTTTGACTCTTTGAATGCTGCACCGGCCTCTTTTCCGTCTTAAAAAGCCGGCCTTACGCCTTTCATTATAAGCCGCGGCTCCTCCCTTTTCAATCGGAGGGGCCTCTGTGTCTGACAAAAAAATAACAAAACGTTTCCCGCAGAAAGATACTTGACAGCGCAATTAAATTGTGTAAAATGTAATTGCAGGCAAGCGATACGGCTTCCGGCCCTTTCTCTGTTCCGGAATCCTGCCGTATACGTTATAATATAAAAAGAACATTCAACAGGGCACAAAAAGTGCGGAAAGGATCCTTATGGTACATACATTTGACGAAACCAATTTTGAAGCTGAAGTAATGAAGAGCGATATCCCCGTATTCGTGGATTTCTACGCTGACTGGTGCGGCCCCTGCAAGATGATGGCCCCCGTGATCGCAAAGCTGGCCGACAAGTATGACGGTCAGATCAAGGTCGGCAAGGTCAACGTGGACGACTGCCCCGATCTGGCAGAGCAGTTCAACGTCATGAGCATCCCCAACATGGTCTTCATCAAAGGCGGAGAGCTGGTAGACAGACAGATCGGCGGATCTCCCCAGGCAGCTCTGGAAAAGAAGTTTACCGCTGTCATCGGCTGATAACAGAAACAGACCCCTCCCGGGAATCTTAAGAAGAGGAAAGAACCATGTATGATCTTATAATCATCGGCTCCGGCCCCGCGGGCCTGACTGCAGGCATCTATGCTTCCAGGGCAAGACTGAACACCCTGGTCCTGGAGCAGAACTTTGTAAGCGGCGGACAGATCATCGATACCTATGAAATCGACAACTATCCCGGTCTGCCCGGCATTTCCGGCATGGATCTGGCCGACAGGATGTCCCAGCACGCCGAAAAGCTGGGGGTCGCCATCGAGAACGTCATCGTGACCTCCCTGGATCTGACTGGTCCCGTCAAGAAGGTCATTACCGACGACAATGTCTATGAGGCAAAGGCCGTCATTATCGCCAGCGGCGCCACCCATTCCCATCTGGGCGCTCCCGGCGAGGAGGAGTTTGCCGGACACGGCGTCTCCTACTGCGCTACCTGCGACGGGGGCTTCTACAGAAAGAAGGATACCCTGGTGGTAGGCGGCGGCGATGTGGCCGTGGAGGACGCCATCTACCTGGCCCGTCTCTGCAATAAAGTATACGTGGTCCACAGAAGAGACGAGCTGCGGGCGGCCAAAGTCCTGCAGGAGAATCTCCTCTCCCTTCCCAACGTGGAAATGGTCTGGAACAGCGTGGTCAGGACCATCAACGGGACCCAGAAGGTGGAATCCGTCACTGTGACCAACGTTAAGGACGGATCCGAGCGCACCATTCCCGTTCAGGGCGCCTTCATCGCAGTGGGCATCAGCCCCCGCTCCGAGTTTGCGAAAAACCACATCGAAATGGACGAGAAGGGCTATATCATCGCCGACGAGACCGGAAAGACCAATATCCCCGGCGTCTTCGCCGCAGGCGACGTCCGCGGCAAGCAGCTGCGCCAGGTGGTGACCGCCGTGGCCGACGGCGCCAACGCCGTGACCAGCGTGGAGAAGTATCTGCTGACGTTAAAGTAAGGAGCGCTTCATGAGCACATATGACAAAAAGGTCCTGGACTGCTTTTTAAAGAACCAGCTCCAGCTTTTCCCCGAAGAGGTGGCATCCACCCCTGAGGAAGCGGACGCCTTTCTGGAAGAGGTCTTTGCGGAGGTGGTAAAGAGTAAAAAGCAGGTCCGGCAGTACTTCGAAGAGACCGGGGTCGATCTGGAAGGAGAAGATCCCTTAAAAGCGGCGGAGGTGTTTGCCGTGGGAGACGGCCGCTACCTGATCGTGGACGCCTGAATCCCGAAACCCATACAGACACAAAAGAGCAGCGGACCGGCCGCTGCTCTTTTTGTATCTGTATGCAGAAAAGTACCTCTTCGTTCTATTTGTCGTTCGGGTCAACGCCCTTCTCTCTTTTCTTCTTCCGAAAGAGAGGAGCATCTTCAGGCTCCGAAAACGCTGTCCGCATAGCGGACCGAGGCCATGGCGTCCTTTGCATAGCAGTCGGCTCCTATGGCGTCCGCGTATTCCTGGGTCATGACGGCGCCGCCCACCACCACCAGGGTGTCGGGCTTTTTCTCCCGAAGGAGCTTTATGGTCTCCTCCATGCTGACCACCGTGGTGGTCATCAGGGCGGAGAGGCCCACCAGGCGGATATCCTCCCGGATGGCCGTTTCCACGATGGTCTCCGGGGCCACGTCCTTGCCCAGGTCAATGATGTCATAGCCGTAGTTTTCCAGCATGACCTTGACGATGTTCTTGCCGATGTCGTGGATGTCTCCCCTGACGGTGGCCAGGATGATCCTGCCCTTTACCTCTCTGGCGGTCCCGGCCATACTTTCCTTGATCACCTCGAAGGCCGCCTTGGCCGCCTCCGCGCTCATAAGAAGCTGGGGCAGAAAGACGGTGCCCTTCTCAAAGCCCTGTCCCACCCGGTCCAGGGCCGGGATCAGGTCTTCGTTAATGATATCCATGGGGTCCCTGTCTTTCAGGGCCCCTCTGGTAGCCGCCTCCGCGCTTCCTGTCATTCCCCTTTCTATGCTCTCGGAAAGTCCCATGGCGCCTTCGCCCGCGGTCTTTCCGGCAGGTGCTGCCGAGGGTGCGCTCTGGCCGGAGGGGGCAGGGGCGGACGTCCCTGCGTAGGCTTCGATATAGCCCATGCAGTTCTCGTCCATGTCCTGCAGGGCCAGGAAAGCCCGGTAGGACTGCATCATGGCTTCGTTTCCCGGATTGATGATGGCGCAGGAAAGTCCCTGGGTCATGGCCATGGTCAGGAAATGGGAATTGATGATCTCTCTTCTTGGCAGGCCGAAAGAAATGTTGGAGACGCCCAGGATAGTATGGCCCCCGAAGTCGTCCCGGATCCTGCGCAGGGTCTCCAGGGTGGTGGCGGCAGATCCCGTATCCGAAGAAATGGTCATGGCCAGGCCGTCGATCACGATGTCCTCTCTGGGGATCCCGTATTCCTCTGCGGCGGCGTAGATCTTCTCCGCCACCCGGATGCGGCCCTCCGCGGTACCGGGGATCCCCTCCTCGTCCAGGGCAAGGCCCACCAGGACGCCCCCGTACTTGGCCACCAGCGGCATGACCGCCTCTATGCTCTCTCTCTTGCCGTTTACGGAATTGACCATGGGCTTGCCGTTATAGAGCCGCATGCCCCTTTCCATGGCGGCGGGGTCGGAGGTATCGATCTGCAGGGGAAGGTCTGTAACGCTCTGGAGCTTTGTTACAACGCTTTCCATCATCTCCGGCTCGTCGATCTCGGGAAGGCCCACGTTGACGTCCAGGATATGGGCGCCGGCGTCCTCCTGCCGGAGGCCTTCTGACAGGATATATTCGATATCCTTCCTGCGCAGGGCTTCCTTGAATTTCTTCTTTCCCGTCGGATTGATCCTCTCCCCGATGATGACCGGTTTCAGCCCGATCTCCACCGCCCGGGAGAAGGATGTGACAATGGTCCGTTTCTTTGGAACAGGCCTCTTAAAGGGCAGTTTTGAGACTTTCTCTATGGTCCTTCTGATATGCTCGGGGGTGGTGCCGCAGCAGCCCCCCGCCACCTGGATGCCAAGAGCGGCCAGCTTTACCATCCAGTCGGAGAATTCCTCCGGTCCCACGTCATAGACCGTCCTGCCGTTCTCCGATCTGGGAAGGCCCGCGTTGGGATTGACGATCACGGGAACGGAGGCTGTCTCTGTCAGCCTCTTTACGATGGGAAGCATCTGCTCGGGACCCAGACCGCAGTTGACGCCCAGGGCGTCTGCCTTCAGCCCCTCCAGCATGGCCACCGTGGAATCCACGGTGCCGCCGGTCAGAAGCTTTCCCCTGCTGTCAAAAATGGTGGTGACCAGGACCGGCAGGCTGCAGTTCTCTTTGGCGGCCAGCACGGCGGCCTTGGCTTCGTAGCCGTCGCTCATGGTCTCGATCAGAATAAGGTCCGCCCCTTCCGAAGCTCCGTACCGGACCACCTCTCCGAAGAGCTCCACGGCTCTTTCAAAGGGCAGATCCCCCATAGGCTCCAGCAGCTTTCCCGTAGGGCCTATGTCCAGGGCTATAAAGGCGTCCTCCCGCCCCGTACGGACCCGGGCTTCCTTTGCCAGGCGGACAGCGCTCCTTACGATCTCCTCCAGGTCATGGGGATATTTCAGGGCATTGGCCCCGAAGGTATTGGTATTGAAAATGTCGGCTCCCGCCTCCAGGTAGGCGCAGTGCAGATCCAGGATGTCCTGCGGTCTTTTCAGGTTCCATGTCTCGGGAAGCTCACCCCCCGCAAGGCCCTTTGCCTGCAGGATAGTCCCCATGCCGCCGTCGCAGAACAGCCACTCTTTTCCCAGTTTATCCAGTAAATTCATCCTGTATTTCCTTTTTTTCAGGTCCGCCTGTAGCTGCACCCCTCAGCGCTGCTGCAGCTATTGCACCCTTGTATATCGCAGTCCGTATCCTCTCTTGTCAGACCGATGATGGCCGTGACGGATTTGGTGGGGACCATCAGCAGAGAGTCTGTCAGGGAGATCCCGATCTCCTTTTTCATCTCCAGAGCGGTTTCAAAGTCCTTCTGCAGAGTCAGGGGCAGATCTCCGTAGCCCGGCGAAAAGCGGGGCCTGCAGGCAAATCCCAGGCGTGAAGCCTCTTCCCGGATCTCCCGGTTCACCTCGTCGCACCAGGCCTCTGCCATGGCCGCTCCCGCCGCCTGGCAGATGACCATCTTTCCGGGGCTGAGGACAGCGGCCCTTCTGACCACCAGGTCGGGGCCCTGGCCCAGGGTCACCGCCATAAGATAGGCTCCGCAGCAGCCCTGCAGGTTCCTGGCAAGGCTCTTGCTGGCCGTTTCCATCAACGTCCCCTGGACCCTGTCTTCCGGAAGGGCCGTGATCCGGATCCGTCCGTCATCGTGAAGGATCAGGCCGCACCGTCTGAAGACCGCTCCGGGCTCCGCCGCGGTGCACATTTCCTCCAGACAGAACCCGATCTGCTCCTCTATCGCTGCATCAGCCTTTTTTCCGTAATAGCCCAGGTAGCGCCGGACCTCTTTCCGGTCCGTTTCCCGGATCACCTCGATTGCATTTCTCATTTCTACTTCAGTATCTCAGAAAGGTTGCTCTGTATGGCGGCCGCGATATCCGGCTTGTTCATGGAATAGACATGGATATGGGTCACGCCGTTGGCGATCAGGTCGATGATCTGCTCCGTGGCATAGATCACGCCTGCCTGTTTCATCTTCTCCGGATCGTCCCCGAACCGGTCCACCATCTGGCGGAATCTCTGGGGAATGGTGGCTCCCGACAGGGCTACGGACCTTCCCACCTGCTTTTCGCTGGTGATGGGCATGATGCCGGCGCAGACCGGTACCTCGATGCCGGCGGCCCGGATCTTATAGAGGAAGTTGTACATCATGTTGTTGTCGAAAAACATCTGGGTGGTGAGGAAATCGCAGCCGGCGTCCACCTTCTTTTTCAGGTTTTTGATATCGTCGGACTGCCTTGTGCACTCCACGTGGCCTTCCACGTAGCATGCCCCGCCGATGCACAGATCCGGGGCCTGTTCCCGGATGTCGGCGATCATGTCCGAGGCATAGATATAGTCATGGCAGACTCTGCCGTCCTTTGGAATATCTCCCCTGAGGGCCATGATATTCTCCACCCCTATGGACTGATAAAGACGGACCATCTCCGCCACCTTGGCCTTGTCCGAAGCCACACAGGTCAGATGGGCCAGGACGGAAACGTCATATATGTTCTGAAGATCGGCGGCGATCTGGGCCGTATTCTTGCTGGTGCTGCCGGCCGCTCCGTAGGTCACGCTCATGAAGGCAGGATGCAGGTCTGCGATCTTGTGGGTCGCTCTGGCAACAGAAGCAAAGCCCGCGTCTGTCTTGGGCGGAAATACTTCAAAGGACAGGGTCACTTCTTTTGAATTCAGGATATCGATGATCTTCATTTCTTTCAGGCTCCTTTACGTCTGCGGCATATGGCAGCATCTGTCCGCTTTCCTCTGTTGCCGGCTGCCCCGCCGGAAAATTTAAGGACAGTATATACCAGATTCCGTCTGTGTTCCATAATAATTTGCTTTTTTCATAGTTATCCCATAGGATTACCCGTAAACAGGGGCTGAAAAAAGGACAGGCAGCCTGCCCTTAAGGGGCCGGATGCCTGTCCGGAAATCGCTTCCTTTTTTCAGTCCGTTTCTTCTCCCTTAAGGGAGCGGATCTCCTCCTTCGTCAGCCTTCTCCACTGACCGGGGAGAAGGCGCTCATCCAGGACCAGGGGGCCCATGGACAGGCGTTTCAAGTAAGTGACCTCTCTTCCCCTTGCCTTGAACATGCGCTTGATCTGGTGGAATTTTCCCTCCCGGACCGTGACCAGGGCAGAGGCCTTATCCGGGCCTGAGCCCACAATTTCCAGACGGGCCGGCAGGGCCCTGAAGTCCTCCTCCACCTGCATTCCCTCCGCAAAGGCCTTTTCGTCCTGATCTCCCAGAGGGCCGTCCACTTCTGCATAGTAGACCTTGTCCACATGTCGGGCGGGAGAAAGCAGAGCATGGGAGAGATCTCCGTCGTTGGTGATCAGAAGAAGTCCTTCCGTATCCCTGTCCAGCCGGCCCACGGGAAAGAGGTCTTTTCTCATATCCTCCTCTTCGATCAGATCCAGGACCGTTTTCTGCCGTCTGTCCTCGGTGGCGCTGATGACGCCGGCAGGCTTATGGAGCATGTAGTAGACATACTTTTCGTAGGCGATCTCCCGGCCCCTGAAGGAAACGGTATCTTCCTCTGTCACCTTCCGTCCGGGATCCTTTTCCACCTTCCCGTTGACCAGGGCAAGGCCTGCCCGGATCCCTTTTTTCAGTTCACTCCGGGTACCGGCCCCCATATCGGCCAGGTACCTGTCCAGGCGAAGCGCCTCTCCCCCTGCGGATCTTCCCATGTCTCTCCTTCCGTGCTCCCGGGTCCCGGGGCGGCAGCTGCCGCCCCCGTCTCAAATCTCAATGTCGGGATCTTATATGTCTTTTTCTCCTTATCAGGACCAGGCCCGCAGCGGATGCCGCAGACAGCAGGGCCCAGATGCCTTTATGGCTGTCATCGCCGGTGGCCGGCGATTTTCTGCCGGATGCGGAAGTCTTCTTTGCGGTTTTTCCGGAAGACTTCTTTGTGTCCTTTTTACTGCCGGAAGAACCGCTCTGGGAAGACTTTTTCTTCTCTTTCACGGAAAATCCCACAGTGGCGTCATTCCCGTCCTCAAAGAGGGCCGTAAGGGTATGCTCTCCCAGGGACAGGGTCTCCAGGAAGGAGACTTCCGGCGTGATCTCCACGCTGCCGGAAACCGCCGCAAAGTCCGATTCTGCCACGGCCTCTCCGTCCACAGTGATCCCTGTGAAATGACTGAAGGCTTCCCCGTCGGCAAAGGATCTCTTAAAGACGAAGACAGGGCTGCTGCCGCTTCCCTTCGTATACACGCTGCCCTCGCCCCTGACTGCCCGGTAATGGATCACGGGGATCTCCCTGCTTTCCGTATGGGACGGATCGTTCCTGCAGGTACGGACTTCGATGCCCTCTTTCGTTCCGGTGGGTTCTTTTTCCACGGTCCAGCCGCTCCAGTCGTGACCGAAAGGGGCGATCGTGACAGGAGCGCTTATTTCCTTCGTGCCTGCTTCATCGGAGAACATCCTGCCGCACCCGGAACAGGTCCAGTAAGCCTCTGTGCCTTCCTCCGTACAGGAGGCCGGTTTTTCGGCCGAAGGAACAAGGCTGTGTTCATGGGCTTTTTCAAACAGGGCATACAGCTCTGTTTCGTATTCCGAAGGCGTAAGCGTATATTCTGCTTCACCTGTGATGAGATCGTCCGGCGAAGTGCCGGCGGACCAGCCAAGGAAAGCATAGCCTTCATCAGCCTTTGCCTGCACTGCTGCATCGATGCAGTCAAAGGACCAGGCTCTCCACTTCACGCCCCAGGGTTCAGCCGTCAGGATGGATGTGCTCTTCACCTGCCCGCCCTGGTCATAGGCCTTCTCCGTCACGTCATAGGCACGGGTATTCAGATAGCATTCATACACTGCGTACAGGGTCAGATCCTCTGTAACGGGTTTGTCAAATTCATAGACACCGCCGCCGTCAGACACAGGTAAAACAGCCTTATCATATTCTGTCAGCTCCTCCGGTGGATAGATATTCCAGCCAAAGAAGGTCAGATCTCCCTTTACGGGATCTTCCGGTCTGACTGCCTTTTCACCCCAGAGGACCGTCCGGGTAAAGGCCTCCCCGCCGTTTCGGGGAACAAAGGTGACCCTGCACTGCTTCTTTTCAAATACTGCGTACAGGATGTCAAGTTCGTTGTCCTTCTGACTGGATCCGTTCTCAGGGGTATAGTCCACCTCGATACTTTCAGAAAACGGGATGCCGCTTCCTTCCACTGTGCCGCCGGCTTCCACCAGGTACCAGCCCGCGAACTCGTAGCCCTCCTCCGCATGGCATCTCAGGTGGTCCGACAGATGGCCGTTCTGACCGTATGTCCAGTCTGACCAGACACGCTGCCTTGCCTTGCCGGTCAAGGGTGAATCATAAAAATATCCGCACTCCGCGTCATTTCCCGACTTTCCGGTGGATCTGTCGTAGACGCTGAGCCTGCAGGCTATGCCCCAGGTGGCTGTAAAGTCCATATCTTCTGTGATCGTCGGCACATAGGGATATTCTTCATTGAAGGCGAATCTCATGCCCACGGAGCCGTCCGCCCGCATAAGGGCCCAGTACTCAAACTTCCAGAGAGGGTGACCCGGATGCTGCGGCTGTGCCCCCCTGGCCGGATCCGCAAGAGATGCACCGTCCTCTACCTCCAGGCTATAAAGAAGGTCTTTCTTACTGTCGTCGGCATAGAAGTTGACAGTGTGGACGTTTTTCTTCTTTTCGAAAACAGCGCACACATACCGCAGGGGCTCTGTGTCGCCGGGCAGGAGAGTCACGCCGGGCTTATAGGTAATGCTGGACTCGGAAGAGATCATATCCCCCTCCCAGGCCAGGGTTTCACCGGGCCCCCATTCGATGTTTACGTGGTACCAGCCCACAAAGGAAAAGCCCTCGTCAGCCTTCGCATATACTGTGCACTCGTCTCCAACGTAGAAGGGAAGGATCTCGCCGGCAGCGAAGTCCGTACCGTCTTTTGCCCGGATCTCGGGATAAATATCATAGCCGGGGGTATATTTGACGGCCACCTTTCCGCCCTGGGCGCTGCTGCCTGGACCTATGACCTGCGTATTTCCGACCCACATCTGCACCTGGTCGCCGCGGGGAGAATCATCTTCCTCGAACACGGCGCACACATAAGGCCTGGAAAGGCCGATGGGAGCAGTGAACTGATAGACCGTATCGGTGGTCAGCGGATCGCCTTTGTAGCGCATGCCGCCTTCCTCCGGATCGGGCTCCCCCTGGAACCAGCCCACGAACCGGTATCCGTCAGCCGGATAGGCCTCCAGATACACACCGCTGCCGTCTGCCGCGAAGTTGTTGGAGGATCCCGTCCTGGAAGGCTCCCCTTCCATGCCGGAATAGTCCATGTAGTAGCTGCCGCCCTTATTGGCAGTTCCTTCGGTATCGGAAATAAGGACCCCGAAGAAGGATGTGGAAGCGGCAGCCTTTACAGCTATGACAAGTTCTGCACAGGAATGGAGAACGTCTTCCATATCCATCCAGTTCATGATCCAGGAGCTCTTCAGCTCGCCGCCCTGGGCCTCAAAGCTGGTTCCGGTGCTGCCCTGAGGGAAGGCATATCCCTTTTCAGCGGAAACAGAAACCTTCATGTAGTATGTCCCGCCTCCGGCAAAGGTCACAGGAGAAACCAGTTCGTCCCCTTTCTCGTCGCACCAGGATGCCGATGTTACGGTGTAGCCCGTCCCCAGAGCAATAGCTTCGGGAGAGGTTTCGGTCGTATTGCCCTCCAGAGGCCCGGCGACGCCGATGACTACCTCTTTGACATCAGTCGGAGAGGCAGAAGGGGCTTTGGAGCCGCTTTCTGCGAAGGTAACATATACACTCGCCAGGGATCCGGGCATCCGGAAATCACATCCTGCATCCGACTTGTTAAACAGCTGCTGCGCTTCCCCGTCGGAATTCTCCACCCTGACATCGCTAAATTCATAGCCTGACGCAGGAGAAAAGGTCAGAGAGACGAACTCCGATTCGTCGGCCCTGTCCGTTTCGTTTCCATCCACGGAAGCGGTGACCGATCCTTTTCCTGTCACAGAGGTGTAGATCTGACAGGCGCCTTCCCTGCCGCTCATAAATATTTTCGCGGGCTCTCCGGTCTCTTCGCCGTCCGAATCAGCTTCTTCAGCTTTCAGGTCTGTTTCTCCGGTCTTTCCGGCAGGCTCCGACAGGGTCTCCTTCCCGGAATCGTCTTTCACCGCTTCCTCTTTCGCCCCGTCCTGTCCGGACGGTCCGGCTTTTTCTCCGTCCTGCTCCGCTGCGGCCTTTTCTTCTTCAGGTTCCGTTTTTTCGGCCTTTACAGCTTTTTCCTGTACGGAGCCGTCTTCTCTGCCGCTGCTCTGTGCCGGGGCCGGTCTTTCCTCCCCTTTCGTTTCGATGGAAACTTCCGCGGCCGGTTCCCCGGCGCCCTCTTCTTCTGCGGCTGCTGTGATCTGAGGCAGCTGACACAGAATCAGCACCAGGACCAGAAGCAGCGCATGTAGTTTCTTCTTCATCACACCTACCTGCCCTTTCATCATATTTGCCCCCTGGGAGCATACTCATACATGCTCACACTATCCCGAATCCCTTCCGTAAAACAAGTAAGGTTTCGGCCAGTGGGGCCCATTTCAGGGTAAGGTTTGGGTAGGGTCCGGCCAAACGCCCTTTTCAGGCCTGTTTTTCAGGTGTCATGCTCGGCCGCGTAGACGGACAGAAGGTCCAGACGGTTGCGGCAGCTGGTCTTCTGCAGAAGATTGTGGATATGATATTTGACGGTTCCCTCGGAAATGGATAATTCTTCGGCTATTTCCTGATTTGTCTTTTCTTCCAGCAGATAGCGCAATACTTCCCGTTCTCTGACCGAAAGATCATGGCGTGCCGAAAAGTGCTGGAAAATTTCCCTCTCGCTCCTTGGTCTGACCGTTTCCGGCATATACAGGATGTAGAAGACCCGGAAAGCCAGAAGGAGGGAGATCATAAACAGAAGGGCCGTCACCCCGGCCAGGACCAGGTATCTCTCCGACAGGGCAAGGCACAGTGTCTCTCCCAGAGCGTCGCCGGTCCTGCCGATCATAAGACCCGCTCCGGCCAGCCAGAGCCGTTTCTTTTTCATGGCTATGTCGGTAAAGAGAACGATGCGGTAGACCGTATAAAAACCGAAAGTAAAATAGCTGAGGGCCCATAGGATCAACAGTGAGACGCTCTCTCCCCGGATGGCCAGCATGAGAAAAGGGATCACCAGAGCCGCCACGGCGCAGACAGCACCGTAGCGCCTGTTCCTGTCATTCACAAAGCCGGCGATCACCAGTCCGCCAGCGTAGAAGAGGCGGGAAAACTCCAGATTGATCCCCCTGCTCAGATCTCCCGAGGGAAATCCGAATCCGCTGCTGTTGACGATACTGAACAGAAAGACCAGCAGCCCGGCAAGGATCAGGAAGTGCTTCCATGACATGCCTGCAGGGATCTGCAGCTTCAGAGCCGCATTCTTCTCCCCCGCATCCCTTTCCGAAAGGAGCGGCATGGACCGTACTGTCAGAAAGGTTATGACCGTGAGAAACAGGCAGATCCCCATGGAGCCGGCGGGATGCCGGAAGATCCCCCTGCCTATGACTGACAGCATCCAGGTGGTCACAATGGCCGCGGCATATCCGATCCCCAGGGTCTTGGCCCTGTCCGAAGCACCCGCTTCGAAGGTCAGGTGCTGCAGATAGTATCCGGCGATCCAGCCGCAGCATACATTCATGGCAAGGCCGGAGACCAGGCCGGGTATAAGGGAAGAGCCGGCCGCTGCCGGTACAAGTAAGAGCATGTGCAGGGCCAGCACGGCATACAGGGAAGTCCGGATCAGTTCCTCCCGTCTGCGCATAAACAGCGAAAAGAGACCGATCCCTGCTGCCTGCAGCAGATAGGCCGCCACCAGGGTGACTGCGTCCGATACCGGCGCCTTTACCAGTTCCATCATGTGATATGTCCAGGCCAGATAGGCGGTGGACGTCAGCAGAAAGCACAGACCGGTCACGGCCGTGACTCGTCCCATATTCCCGCTGACAGCTTTGATCATAGTTCCTGCCGCTTCACTTTTTGGCATCTGCCCGCCGGCAGATGCAAGGGTCACTCCCCGCATACCATTTCCTCTCTGAAAAAATAAGATCACGCAGCGTGCTCTTCTGCTGCCGCCCGGCCGCCATTTACTCAGGGGCCTTATTCCGGCAGCAGAAACACGTTTCGTGGTCTTATCAATAAACAATGCAGTAAATCCAACCAGGGAAAATCCCGAAAGCAGCCTCAGATCTTGAACCGGTAGCCCACGCCCCAGATGGTCTCGATATACTGAGGCTTGGAGGTATCAAATTCCACCTTCTCACGGATCTTCTTGATGTGGACGGTGACCGTGGCGATATCCCCTACGGACTCCATGTTCCAGATCTTGCGGAAGAGCTCTTCCTTGCTGAAGACATGATTGGGATTCTCGGCCAGGAAGGTCAGAAGATCGAACTCCTTGGTGGTAAAGTTCTTTTCCACTCCGTCGATATAGACCCTTCTGGCGGTCTTGTCGATCTTCAGGCCCCGGATCTCAATAATGTCATTGGTCTTCTGGCCGGCTCCCACCAGTCTCTGATACCTGGCCATATGGGCCTTGACCCTGGCCACCAGTTCGCTGGGAGAGAAGGGCTTGGTCATGTAGTCGTCCGCTCCCAGGCCCAGGCCCCGGATCTTGTCGATATCGTCCTTCTTGGCCGATACCATGAGGATGGGCACGTTTTTGGCCTCCCGGATCCTTCTGCAGACTTCAAAACCGTCCATGCCCGGCAGCATCAGATCCAGGATGATCAGGTCGAACTCCCGGTTCATGGCCGTCTGCAGGCCCTGGTCCCCTCTGTTTTCGATCTGTACCTCAAAGCCCGAAAGCTCCAGATAATCCTTTTCCAGATCGGCGATCGCTTCTTCATCTTCGATAATCAGTATTCTGCTCATGTTTTTTCTCCGAATATTCTGTACGTATATTAACGTGGAACTTCTTTTCCCTGTCAGAAGGACTCGTAGGCCGCATCGTCCTCCGCTTTCTCCTGATACTTGCGGATCACGAAGTGCATGCAGGTGCCCTCTCCCAGGTTGCTGGTGGCCCATATATAGCCGCCGTGGTCCTCAATGATCTTCTTAACAATGGAAAGGCCTATGCCGCTGCCGCCCTGGGCCGAATTGCGGGAGGAGTCCGTCCTGTAGAAGCGGTCGAAAATGTAGGGGATGTCCCGGGCTGCGATGCCCTTGCCGTTGTCTTCGATCTCCACCCGGACGGCATCCTGCTCGTCTATGATCCTGAAATCGATCCTTCCCTGAGGCTTGTCCATGTATTTGACGCAGTTGCCCACCATGTTGTTGATGACCCGCTTCATCTGTTCCGGGTCGGCAATGATCCGGGTCTCCGGCGGCACCATGTTGGAATAGTTGAGCTTGATCCCCTTGGCCTCCAGATCCATGCCGATCTCCTCCACACAGTCCCCGAAATAGTCCGAGACCACGATCCTGTGGAAGTTATAGGGGATCCTGTCGTTGTCGATCCTGGCATAGAGGGTAAGCTCATTGATCAGCCTGTCCATGTCGTTGGCCTTGTTGTAAATGGTCCGGATATATTTTTCCTGCTTCTCCGGCGTATTGGCCACCCCGTCGATCAGGCCCTCCACGTAGCCCTTGATGGAAGTAATGGGGGTCTTCAGGTCATGGGAAATATTGCTGATCAGTTCCCTGTTCTGCCGCTCCCTTTCCAGCTTTTCGTCCGCGCTCTCCTTAAGACGCAGGCGCATCTCCTCGTAGTTCTGATATAATTCTCCGATCTCTCCTCTTTCCTTGGTATTCAGGGTATAGTCCAGGTTTCCGTCCCGGATATTGTTCATACCTATATTCAGCACGTTGATAGGGCCGAATACGCTTCTTTCCAGCCACCTGGTCAGGAGCAGGGCCGTAAAGACCAGGATCACGATCATGGCTATGAAAAGGCCTGCCAGATAGTTGCCCAGAATATAGAAGGCAATGGTCAGCAGGATGACCGGTACGATAATGACTATGGAAAAGGAAATGACGAGCCGCTGCCTGAAAGTCATAAAAAAACCCCGCTTTCGATCCGGTTCCGGCCGGACCCGTATTACATTATTCAGTATAATTAGAAATTTCACATGACGCAAGCACAGCCCCGGTTAACAGAAAAATCCCGGGAAAAACAGAGCCCTGCATCCTGCCCGGAATATTTGCATTGACTAACAAAGGCATACTGGCAGAAAATAAAAGCAGAAATCATTACTGACTTCAGAGGAGGTGCCCATGACCCTCAAATACAGCAGGCAGCGTCAGGCTGTCTGGGATTTCATCAGAGAGAGGCACGATCACCCCACTGCCAGCACAGTCTACGAAGGCGTCAGGCAGATCTATCCCAATATCAGTCTGGGAACAGTTTACCGCAACCTGATGCTCCTGAAGGATATGGGAAAGCTCAGCACGATTGAAATAGGGGACAATGCGATCCATTTTGATCCGAATATCAGTGATCATGAACATTTCGTATGCCGCAGATGCGGATCCCTTGCCGATCTTGACACCTATGACCTGAAAGCGGTCAGGACAAGGCTTGCTTCTGCCGCAGCCGGCAGAGAGATCGATACCTACAGCACCATTTATTTTGGAATCTGCAGAAATTGCCTGGCACAGACAACAGAAAAGGCAGAAGCTGTCGAAATACAGGGCGCCGGATCATAAGAACGGCGTTCACCCTGCCGAAGAACAAAAAGAGACATCAGAGGACCATCTGACGTCTCTTTTTTCATCCTCTGACACTCTGCACCGGACCAGGCCCTGAAAAGCGTCCGAAGGGACGGCTGCCCGCAGGGCTCTGCTCTCTTTACATTTGTCTTCTTTTGGCCTAAACTGAGGCACAGGAATTTCAAAGAAGACCAGATGATCAGGAGAATACCCGATGGTCAGGAAAGGAATATAATGGAGAAAATCGCAAGCTTTACCATCAACCATCTCACCCTTGAGCCCGGGATCTATGTATCCCGCAGGGACCGCTACGGTGATACGGTGATTACCACATTCGATCTGAGAATGACAAGCCCCAACCGGGAACCGGTCATGAATACGGCCGAAATGCATACCATCGAGCATCTTGGGGCCACCTATCTCAGGAACCACCCGGACTATAAAGACAGGACCGTCTATTTCGGTCCCATGGGCTGCCGGACAGGCTTTTATCTCCTGCTGGCAGGAGATCTGGATTCAAAGGATATCGTCCCCCTCATGACCGGCATGTTCAAATTTATCCGGGACTTTGAAGGTCCCATCCCCGGAGCTGCTGAGAGAGAATGCGGCAACTACCTGGACCAGAACCTGCCCATGGCCAGATGGCTCGCGGACCGTTTCCTGAAGAACACTCTTTACGGAATCGACGCCTCCCACCTGGTCTATCCGGAATAAGAAAGGGGAAACTTATGAAGATCGGAATCATCGGCGCCATGGATGTGGAGGTCGCATCCCTGAAAAAAGCCATGAACATTGACAGGACCGTCACCAAAGCCGGCATGGAATTCTGCGAAGGCACCCTGGGCAGAGTACCTGTCGTTGTGGTCAAATGCGGGATCGGCAAGGTCAACGCGGGCATGTGCGTACAGATCCTGGCGGATCTCTTTGACGTGACCCATGTCCTCAATACCGGTATCGCCGGCTCCCTCAACAATGATATCAACATCGGCGACATCGTGGTGTCCACCGACGCCGTCTATCATGACATGGACGTTACCTTCATGGGCTATCAGCCCGGAGAAGTGCCCGGCATGGGCTTCGTCAGCTTTCAGGCGGACGAAGAGCTCCGCAGGGAGGCCGTGAAGGCCTGCAGGGAAGCGGCGCCGGATATACAGGTCTTTGAAGGCAGGATCGCCAGCGGCGACCAGTTCATCGGAGAAAGGGCAGTCAAAGACCGGATCCGGTCCGTCTTTACGGGAGACTGTACCGAAATGGAGGGCTGCGCCATCGCCCAGGCCGCATATCTCAACCATCTCCCCTTCATTATTATCCGTGCCATCTCCGATAAGGCAGACGAGAGCGTGACCGTTTCCTATGAGGAATTCGAAGGAAAAGCTGCCGAGCACTGCGCCGGCCTGGTCCGTTACATGATCGAGCATATGTAAAAGCGGCGTCTTCGGAATACCGAATTCGACGCCCCGTCTTCCGCCTGACAGAGGATCCCTGTAATTCCTTATGTCAGGCGGTATTTTTTTGCCTGCACCTGCCTCAGGGCATAAAAAAAGATCTGCCGTATTGACAGATCCAAAGTGAGCGATGAGGGACTCGAACCCTCGACAACTTGATTAAAAGTCAAGTGCTCTACCACCTGAGCTAATCGCCCATAAGCGCTCCATACCATAATTTCCTTATGATATAAAAAAGTGCCCAGAACCGGAATCGAACCAGTGACACGAGGATTTTCAGTCCTCTGCTCTACCAACTGAGCTATCTGGGCAAATAGTAGCGGGAGTAGGATTTGAACCTACGACCTTCGGGTTATGAGCCCGACGAGCTTCCAGACTGCTCCACCCCGCGATATGGAATTATTCGATTCTCTGGGAATCAAGTGGATGGGGGTGGATTCGAACCACCGAAGTCTCCGACAACAGATTTACAGTCTGCCCCCTTTGGCCGCTCGGGAACCCATCCATAAGCCGATGATCGGACTCGAACCGATAACCTGCTGATTACAAATCAGCTGCTCTGCCAATTGAGCCACATCGGCATGCTCAAAAAGCATGTCAGTTTTTTAATTTTACGCAATGATTTGCGTAAAAAATGGGGCCTACAGGGCTCGAACCTGTGACCCCCTGCTTGTAAGGCAGGTGCTCTCCCAGCTGAGCTAAGACCCCAGTTATAAAAACTAGCGACCTGAATCGGGCTCGAACCGACGACCTCCGCCGTGACAGGGCGGCGTTCTAACCAACTGAACTACCAGGCCATTTGCGTACTTAAGAATACTAACACATGTGGGCTAATATTGCAAGTACTTTTTTACCAAAAACAAACCGAATAAGAAAAGCGGATCCTTCGGATCCGCTTTGGACCTTCGCTGCGCTCAGGTCCGCCGGATCTGTGAATCCGTAGAACAATCAAGCATAGCCTTGAAGCTCTGGATAAGCTTC
>DETN01000112.1:0-16458 GCA_002362155.1 Lachnospiraceae bacterium UBA3287
TCTTGTCGAAGCTGACCCATGCAGTGGCTTCGTAGGCCTTGGCCCTTGCCTGCTTAAGGTCGCTCCCAAGAGCCACGATGCCAAGGACACGGCCGCCGCTGGTGACCACGTTCCCCTTGTCGTCGAACTTTGTGCCGGCGTGGAAGCAGAAGTAATCTTCCTTTCCGTCGAAGGCGTCGATGCCCGTAATGACCTTGCCCTTTTCATAGCTTTCGGGATAGCCGCCGGAAGCCAGGACCACGCAGACTGCCGCGTTGTCTTCGTATTCCAGCTCGATCTTATCCAGAGTGCCGTTCATGCAGGCTTCCATCACGTCCACGATGTCTGTCTTCATCCTGGGCAGCACCACCTGGGTCTCGGGATCGCCGAAGCGGGTGTTGTACTCCAGTACGCGGGGACCATTCGGGGTCAGCATCAGACCGAAGTAGAGAACGCCGGTAAAAGGCCTTCCCTCCGCCTTCATGGCGTCCACGGTCTTCTGATAGATATGCTCTCTGCAGTAGGCGTCCACTTCAGGGGTATAGAAGGGGCTGGGGGAGAAGGTGCCCATACCGCCCGTATTGAGGCCGGTATCGCCGTCGCCTGCCCTCTTGTGGTCCTGGGAGGAGGTCATGAGCTTGTAATGGCTTCCGTCCACGAAGGCCAGAACGGAAACTTCCCGTCCGGTCATGAACTCTTCGATGACGATCTTGTCGCCGGCGGTGCCGAACTTTTTGTCCAGCATGAGTTCGCCGATGCCTGCCACCGCTTCCTCGTGGGTATTGCAGATCAGAACGCCCTTGCCAAGCGCCAGGCCGGAGGCCTTGAGCACGATGGGGTAAGAGGCTGTCTTAAGATACTCCAGAGCCTTGTCCGCATCGGAAAAGATCTCGTAGGCCGCTGTGGGGATGCCGTACTTCTTCATCAGATCCTTGGAGAAGGCCTTGCTGCCCTCGATGATGGCCGCATTGGCCCTGGTTCCGAAGATCTTAAGGCCCTTTGCCTCGAAAGCGTCCACGATGCCGGCGCAGAGGGGATCGTCCATGCTGCAGACGGAAAGATCAATGGCATTGTCCTTTGCAAACTGGGTCAGCTTGTCGAAATCCATGGTACCGATGTTCACGCACTCGGCGATCTTTGCGATGCCGGCGTTGCCCGGTGCGCAGTAAAGCTTATCCACTCTGGGGCTCTTTACAAGAGAGGCCGCGATGGCATGTTCTCTTCCGCCGCCGCCAATAAGTAAAACCTTCATTCATTTACCTCCAACTTACTTCTCAGGAAGGATCCTGGTATTTCTGCCTTCGATTACGACTCTGCCCTGGGCGATCAGGTCGATGGCCCTGGGCATGATGACCCATTCCGCTTCCTCCATGATCCTTCTCTGCAGGACCTCGGGGGTGTCGCCGTCCTTTACCTCCACTGCCTTCTGCAGGATGATGGGGCCGGAGTCCAGTCCCTCGTCCACGAAGTGGCAGGTGGCGCCGGATACCTTGACGCCCCGCTCCAGGGCTCTTTCATGGACTTTGAGTCCGTAGTAGCCCTTACCGCAGAAGGAAGGAATGAGGGCGGGATGGATGTTGATGATCTGGCCGGGATAGGCCTTTACCACCTGGGGCGGAATGGCCACCAAAAAGCCCGCCAGGACCACCAGGCCCGGATCCGCTTCCTTTATGGCTTCCAGAAGGGCGTCGTTGAAGAGGTCTCTGGTCTCAAAGCTCTTAGGAGATACGCAGACCCCTTCGATGCCGGCCTTTTTTGCCCTCTCCAGGGCGTAGGCTCCGGGATTGTTGCTGATGACTCTGACAATCCGGGCGTTCCGGATCCTGCCGTCAGCGATGGCGTCGATGATGGCCTGCAGGTTGGTTCCGCCGCCGGATACGCATACTACCAGCCTCAGCATAATTCCACTCCTTTTTCGCCGGAAATGACCTTTCCGATCACATAGGCCTTCTCGCCGGCCGCCTCAAGAGCTGCCACAGCCTTCTCGGCGTCTGCTGCGTCCAGGGCCAGCACCATGCCGATGCCCATGTTGAAGGTGTTGTACATCATGTGCTCTTCGATATTGCCGGTCTTCTGCAGAAGCTTGAAGATGGGAAGGACGGGATAGGAGTCCTTTCTGATCTCCGCTCTTGCGCCTTCGGGAAGCATTCTGGGGATGTTCTCGTAGAAGCCGCCGCCTGTCACATGGCTGCAGCCCTTGACGGTGACGCCCGCTTCTCTGACAGCCTTCAGGGCCTTTACATAGATCCTGGTGGGACGAAGCAGAGCCTCGCCCAGGGTCTCGCCCAGCTCGTCGTAGTAGACCTGCAGGTTTTCCTTATTCACGTCGAAGACCTTGCGGACCAGGGAGAAGCCGTTGCTGTGGACGCCGGTGGAGGCAATGCCCACCAGGGCGTCGCCGGCTGCGATGTTCTCGCCGGTGATCATGTTCTTTCTGTCGGCCACGCCTACCGCAAAGCCTGCCAGATCATACTCGTCCTCGGGATAGAAGCCGGGCATTTCCGCTGTTTCGCCGCCGATCAGGGCAGCGCCGGACTGATTGCAGCCTTCGCATACGCCCTTGACGATATCCGCGATCTTTTCGGGATAGTTCTTGCCGCAGGCAATATAGTCCAGGAAGAAAAGGGGCTCGCCGCCCGCACAGGCCACGTCGTTGACGCACATGGCCACGCAGTCGATGCCCACGGTGTCATGTCTGTCCATAAGGAAAGCCAGCTTCAGCTTGGTGCCCACGCCGTCGGTACCGGATAAGAGGACCGGATCCTCCATATCCTTGATACCCACCAGGGAAAATGCTCCGGAAAAGCCCCCAAGGCCGCCCAGGACCTCGGGACGCATGGTCTCCTTCACATACTTCTTCATCAGTTCAACACTCTTGTATCCGGCTTCGATATCCACGCCGGCGCTCTTGTAATCCATATATTTCTCCTGTCTGCTTTATATATATTCTCGTTGCGGGAACCTGACGCGCAGGCGGCAGGTCTGATTCATAAGGGATATCTGTTTACTTGCTATAGTTCTGCCAGCCGGTCTCCTGGAGCTTTGCGTCCTTGGCTTCCACGGCTTCCTTCTGCTCCTTCAGATAGTTCTTCATCTTAGCAAGAAGGTCAGGGTCGGAAACGGCCAGGATCTTGACGGCCAGAAGGCCCGCGTTCATGCCGCCCCCAATGGCCACGGTGGCTACCGGGATGCCGCTGGGCATCTGTACGATGGAATAGAGGGAGTCTCTGCCTCCCAGAGATGTGGTGTGCATGGGAATGCCGATGACGGGAAGAGGGAAAAGAGCCGCGCACATGCCGGGCAGATGGGCTGCCATGCCGGCACCGGCGATAATGACCTTAATACCTCTGTCCTCAGCGCCCTTTGCCCATTCAAAGAAGACGTCGGGCTCTCTGTGTGCGGAAATTATGTGCATTTCATAACTGATACCGAAGTCATCCAGGACCTTTGCCGCCTTGCTCATGACGGCCATATCCGAATCACTTCCCATTACGATTCCTACTGATGCCATTTTTACCTCTCTTTCCGGATCCTTCCATCCGGCCTTTTAAGCTGTTGATTCCTGCCGCAAAAAATAAGTAATAGATGTATGTAAAAAGCGCTGCTTCAAATGTCTTATTTAAGACAGGCCCCTCAGTCTTCCTTACAGGCCGCTCTGAATACGTCCTCTGTCCCCAGAAAAAGCCCGGCTTCCCGGATCATTTCCTCAAAGCTGCCGGTAAGGCCCGAAAGAAGCTTTTTCTGGTGCCTTCCGTATCTGACCGCCATGGGGTCCGGGCGGAGGGCGCCTTCCTCTTTTTCCCTTCCGGGCAGGATCCATCCTGCGAATGAGGAAAGATCCTCTCCCTCCTCCGAAAGGGCCCCTTCCAGGGCCTGAAGGATCCTGGTCCTCAGGGACTCGTCCAGGAACAGCCCCAGATCCTCCCTGTGGTCGGTGTAAAAGCGGGGATCCGCCAGGGGACAGTAAGGTGCCGTAAGGTCTTCTCTGATATCAAAAAGAGACCGCCTTCCCACATAGGGAAAGGCCCTGATGCCCCGCCTTTCAAGGGCCTTGGTCAGAGCATTGATATTGCCGGGTCCCAGAGAGACTCCCAGGCCGCAGGTGTATGCGGGGGCATCTCCAAAGCCTTTTCCTTCCGGATCTGCAGGGAGCCTGTCTGCCAGAGCTTCTGCCAGGGCCTCCGCCAGGGCCTCTGCCCTTCCTTCGGATAATAAGGAAGGAGAAGCCGGCGAAAAGAAAGCCTCCCAGTCGGAAGATACAGAAAATGGATCTTCCCTCCCGGAGCTGTCCTCACATGTCAGGTCCTGCAGGCGGAAAAGGGTCTCCTGCCTGAAATAGTCTTCCAGATACTGGCGGATCTTGCCGGTGATATATCTGCCCTCGGGAAAAGTTCCCGTTTCCCGAAACTCTATCATAAAAGCCTGATAGATTTCCAGAAAAAGTTCCATGCGGATCAGCATTTCCTCAAGGCTCCCCGAAAGGGCCGGAAGGACAGCCCCGCAAATCTCGTAATAAAGGACTGAGAGAGGCCTTCCCAGATCCTCTCCCAGTTTTTGGCAGGCAAAGGAAGGGCAGGCAAAGCTTTTCTCATAAGCCCCCGGAGAGATCTTCTCAAAGATCTCTTCTAAAAGGCGTCCCTTCTTTTCCTCATCTCCTTCCTCTGCAAGAGAAAGGATGGTCAGGATCAGGCGGGCCAGAGTCTGAAAAAAGCCTTCGAAGGATGCTTCCACCATGCCCTTTTCTTCCGGGATCTCCCGGATGCGTTCGGACGCAAGAATATAGCGTTCCTTAAGCAAATCGTCTCTCCTGTTTCTTATTCTTTTACGCCGTACTCGCTGTAGTACTGGTCCAGAGCCTTCTTCATCTTTCCGTCGATCACAAGCTTTCCGTCGATGGGATTCCTGTTAAGATACTCTGTTACTTCCTTCATGTTGACGATGGAATAGACGGGGAAGCCGTACTTTTCCCTGATTTCCTGGAGGGCAGAGACCTTGCTGCCCTTGCCTACTTCCATGCGGTTGAGGGAAACTACAAGACCTACGATATCCACGTCTGCCTGGGCATAGAGGATGGGAACGGTCTCTTCGATGGACTGGCCGGAGGTGGTCACGTCCTCGATGATCATGACGCGGTCGCCTTCGTGGAGCTTGGTGCCCAGAAGGATGCCCTTGTCGCCGTGGTCCTTGATCTCCTTGCGGTTGGCGCAGTAGCGGATATCTCTGCCGTAGAGCCTACTGATGGCCATGACCGTAGCCACTGCCAGGGGAATACCCTTGTAGGCGGGTCCGAAGAGAACGTCGAAATCCAGACCGTAGTGGTCATGGATGGCGCGGGCATAGTACTCGCCCAGCTTGATCAGCTGAGAGCCGGTCTTATAGGCGCCTGCGTTCATAAAGAAGGGAGACTTTCTTCCGCTCTTTAAGGTAAACTCTCCGAACTTCAGCACATGGGAATCCACCATGAATTCAATAAACTCTTTCTTGTAATCTTCCATTTCGTAATAGCCCTTTCAAAACATATATTTGTACCGCCTCCCCCGAGACGAAACATGTACATAGAAAGCTGTATGATGCAGCCGGCCGGATCCGGGTCCGGTCAGACCTTCCCTCAGCGGCTCGCGATGGCTTCCCTGAGGTCCTCGATCATATCCACGGCTGCGGCCCTTGCGGCCTCCGCAAAGCCCTCTTCGCCGAAGCGGGCGTAGGCTTCCTTCTGATAGGCGGCGATGATGCCGCGGGAGGAATTGACGATGGCTCCCAGGCCGTCTTCGTTGAAGAAGTAGCTCAGGTCCTTTCCTGTCGCCCCCTGGGCTCCGTAGCCGGGTGCCAGGATATAGGTATGGGGCATCAGGGCTCTGAGGATCTTTCCCTGCTCCGGATAGGTGGCTCCTACCACGGCGCCCACGTTGGAGTAGTCCCCCTCCATGGAGGCTTCGCCCCACTCCCGGACCTTTTCGCCCACCAGCTCGAATACGGGGCGTCCGGACTGCGTCAGAACGTCCTGGAACTCTCCGGAAGAAGGGTTGGAGGTCTTGACCAGGACGAAGATGCCCTTATCGCATTCATTGCAGACATCCACGAAGGGCTTTATGCCGTCGGTGCCAAGATAGGGATTGACAGTGGCAAAGTCCTCGTCGAAGGCAGGAAGCTTTTCCCCGTCCACGGCGATCCTTCCCAGATGGGCAATGGCGTAGGCGGCGGAGGTGGATCCGATATCGCCCCTCTTGACATCGCCGATCACAATGAGGCCCTTTTCCCGGCAGTAGTTCACAGTCTTATAATAGGCGATCATGCCAGGGATGCCGAACTGCTCGTACATGGCCACCTGGGGCTTTACGGCAGGTACGATATCCGCCACAGCGTCCACGATGCCCTTGTTGAAGAGCCAGACAGCCTGGGCCGCTATATCCAGCTTTTCGCTTCCAAAGCCGCAGGGGGTATAGGTCCTGGCCGCCTCTTTGAGGAGGTGCCCCGGAATGAACTTCATAGTAGGATCCAGTCCCACCACCACAGGTGCATTCTTTTCCTTAATCTGGCCGATCAGTTTCTGTATCATACTTCTTTATCCCTTTCATGAACCGGGTGTCTGTCAAATCCCCTGTAGTATAGCATAGGATGTTTGCAATGCAAATAAAAAAAGCCGCGGGGAGGTTTTTTCCTCCCTGCGGCCTATGGTACACGGTAAAAATCAGGACCCGGACCGGGCTTTTAATCAAGCGTGCCTGTGCTCCCCCGGCCTGTCCCCCTTCTTACTTCAGCATGGCGATGACTTCCACCTCGCACAGAACGTTCTTGGGGATCTGCTTGACGGCTACGCAGCTTCTTGCGGGCTTGCCGGTGAAATACTCGGCGTAGACAGCGTTGAAGCCTTCGAAATCGGCCAGGTCAGAAAGGAAGCAGGTGGTCTTGACCACTTTTGTATAGTCCGTTCCGGCCTTCTTCAGGATCTTGCCGATGTTCTTGCAGACTCTTCTGGCCTGGGTCTCGATATCCTCGCCCTCGATCTCGCCGGTCTTGGGGTTGATGGGGATCTGGCCGGATACGAAGAGCAGGTCACCGGCAATGATGGCCTGGGAATAAGGGCCGATGGCTGCGGGAGCCTTGCTGGTGGCAATGACGTTGGCGGGAAGGACTTCCTTTACCACTGCTTCGCCTTCGGTCTTTGCTTCCTCTTCCGCCGTTACGTCTTCTGAGTCTGCCTGCTTCTCATGGTTCTTGGAGTAGGCAACCAGCTCCTCTGTGTGGACAGTCGGGATCTCGCCTAAAAGGTCGTTTCCGTGAGCCCCTTTCTTAAGAGCCTTCTCCTCTTTTTTCAGCTTCTTTTCTTCCTTCTGTTCCTTGTTCTTTTTGGACATTGCAGTCTCCTCCTCATATCTTGTCTGCAGGCCGGAAGGGCTTTGCAGGCTGGTTACTCTTCAAAACGTGCGTGGACGTAGAAGCCCCGCTCGTTCTCCTCTACCAGGGTGACCTCCCCCTCTCTGGCAAGCATCCTCTGATTGAATGGGACGTTGCCGCTCATGGCCAGGGACGGGTCTATGGTGTAGTAATAGTTGCTGGGAAGGAGGCCCTCCGTGACCGTCACATGGTCGCCGGCCTTCAGGAGCCCCTCTCTTTCCATCTTGAAGATCATTTCTCTCATAGTATAAACCTCATCGGACGATGGCATGCCCCTTCAGGAATTCCGTCCACCTTCCGTACTGGGAACCGTACAGATGGACCCCGTCGGAGGACAGCTCCGGCAGAAGGTTGCCGTTGTCGTCGCAGACAGCGCTGTTCATATCGATATAGAAGATGTTCCAGCCGTTGGCCAGGGTGGCGACGGCCTTGTTCCTCTCCACGATGATGGTGTTGTTGTAGGTATCGTCCTCGCTGCTCTTCTTTTCCGATACATGCATGACGCCCTGGATATAGAGGATGGCGTCGGGCTGCATCTCGTGGATCCTTTCCAGGATGGTCCGGTATCTCTCGTAGTAGCGGATGGTATCCGGAATGCCCAGCTCGTTGACCCCCAGACAGATATAGATCTTGTCGAAGGTGTTGGTGGTCAGGATCTCCTCCAGGGTATTGCTGTAGCTGGTCCCGTTGGACTTGCGGTAGGTCAGCATTTCGGAGAAGACAGTGTATACGCTCAGGGATTCCTTATAAATGAAGGAACAGTTCTCGTTCATGTTGCCGTAGATGGAGAAGCCGCCGGTGCGGGAGTCTCCGATAAAGAGGGCGTCGGAGAAATAGGAGGAGTCTACGGAGGTCTGCAGGTAGTAGAAGTTCCTCATGGCAAAGAGGCCTTCCGTATCCGTATTGTAGACCGTATCCTCGGGAGACCGGTAGCGGCTGTCGGCCACTCCGTAGTCCTTGGCTCCCACCACAGGGCTGCATACCCCGTCCGGGATGGCTGTCAGCTGGTTCTGCAGCACCACGGCGTGGCTGCCGATGGTGGGCTCCCAGGGCTTTTCGGGCTCCGGTTCAGGCTCGGGCTCGGGTTCGGGCTCCGCTTCCTGGGTCTCCTCTCCCTGGCCTTCCTCTTCGGATTCCTCCTGAGAAGGCTCTTCCGTCCCCTCTCCCTCCTCTGAGGAAGTCTCTTCAGGAGAAGCCTCTGCATTTTCGGAGCCGCCTTCGCCTTCGGAAGGCTCTGCGGCTTCCCCGCTCTCCTCCTCCTTGGCCTCGCTGCTTTCTTCGGTCTTATCCCCGGCTTCCGGCTCCGGCTCTTCCTTTTCGGTCTTTCTGTCCGGATCCGTCCAGGGATAGACATGGTCGTGGAGGCCGGTCAGCACTACGGACAGGAAAGGCTCCTGGGCAGGATCCACCTCATAATCCCTGTAGCCCCTGTCTCTTCCCGCATAAGCCACAAGGCTCAGGGCCAGAGATGTCAGGACCAGGGTCAGCAGTAATGGAATTTTGGTAAGGATTTTTTTCAGATTGTCCAATCCTGCTTGTCTTCCTTTCTCAGAATTTGAAATACATAAAGGCATTGGCCGCGGAACTGTTGATAAAGTAGACAGAAATCCAGAAGACCACGGTCAGCACGATGATGGCCGCCCTGGACTTGCGGAAGTTCACGATCAGGTTGAAGGTGGACGGCACGCACAGAAGGATGGAGCTGACAAAGAGAGGCCAGTAGTCCTTCAGATAATCCACGAAGTCAAGGGAATAGACCGTGACCGCTCCCCCGAAGAAGGGGAAGAGCCTGGTAAAGTAAAGGACCAGAGACTTCAGATCCGTAATGGCGAAGATCACCCAGGTCAGGGGGATCAGGATCCATACGAAGATGGTCCCCAGAAAGGGGATGTGGTCGATGAACCAGCGGAAGATAAACTTCTCCATTACGATCAGCACGCCCAGGACCAGGCCCCAGAGGATGAAGTTCCAGGAAGACCCGTGCCAGAAGCCCGTCAGCAGCCATACGATCATGAGGTTGCCCATGGTGGACAGGGCCCCCTCCCGGCTGCCGCCCAGGGGGATATAGATATAGTCCCTGAACCAGGCCCCCAGGGTCTTGTGCCATCTGCGGTAGAAATCCGCTATGCCGTTGGCGGCATAGGGATGGTCAAAGTTCTCAATAAAGCGGAAGCCCAGCATCATGCCAAGGCCGCCGGCCATGAGAGAATAGCCCCAGAAGTCGAAATAAAGCTGAAAGGAATAGGCAAAGGCTCCCATCCAGGCAAGCGGGGTGGAAATGGAATCATAGCCTACCCTGCTGATATCGTTCCAGAGAAGGCCGATCCGGTCTGCCAGAAGGACCTTCATGCCAAGGCCCATGACGAAGTAGACCAGGCCGCTTTCCACCTGGCGCAGGGTCACCCTGCGGCCTTCCTGGTAGAAGCGTCCCTCCTGGAAGCGCATGATGGGGCCCTGGGTCAGCTGGGGGAACATGGTAAAGTAGGCCGCCGTATCCATAAAGCCCGGCTGCTCTTCCAGCCTGTCCCAGTAGATATCCATCTGGAAGGAGATCATCTTGAAGATATAGAAGGAAATGCCGATGGGAAGAAGGCTGGGCCTTACAAAAGCGGACAGGAGCTTGAAGCCCACCAGGATGGCTATGTCCAGGCCTACCATGGCCAGGGCATACTGGCGCCTCTGGGCCTTAAGCCCGCGGCTTCTGCGTCTTCCCGGCTTGTCCCAGTTGACCGCTCCCACCAGGTAGTTGGCCAGGGTGGTAAAGAGCAGGACCAGCACAAGAAGCCCTTCGCCGGAAGCATAGAAAAGAATGCTTCCGCCAAAGAGCACGGCGCTCTTATATCTGGAGGGTGTGATCCAGTATACGATCATGAAGACCGGCAGAAACCGGAAGATGAATTCCATGCTGGAAAATAAAACCATTGATGCCTTCTATCCTTTCAACATGCCGACCAGGTACAGGGAACCCGATACGAACAGCAGATCTTCTTTGCGCTTTTGATTAAGGAGGGCGTCAAAGGCCTCCTCTACGCTCCCCTTTTCCACGCAGGCGCATGCGGCGGGAAACTCCTTCCTGAGTTCTTCCACCGTCTCCTCCAGGGCTTCCCTCTTCAGGGCCCTTGCCCCCGGCATGGGGACGGCCCGTATCACGTCAAAAATGCCTGCCTCGAAGATCCTCCGGAGCATGGCCCTGTAGTCCTTATCCGATACAACGGAAAAGAGAAGTATTCTTTTGCCGCCCCGGCCCGGGGAAAGGGCCCCGGCGGAAGATAAAAAGGCCCTGATCCCGTCGGCGTTGTGTCCGCCGTCCAGAAATACACCGGGACGGATCTCCTCCATGCGGCCGGGCCAGAAGGTCTCTTCCAGGCCCCTTGCTGTCACAGAAGGGGAAATGCCCAGTACAAGGGCCGCGGCCGATGCCAGAGAAGCGTTCTCCATCTGGTAAAGACCGTGGGTGGGGAGGAGGGCGCGCACTGAGCCCATAGTATCCTCATTATCATTACCTTTACCATGATAAATGCCGCAAAATGAAAAATCAATGCCCTTTGCATCAACTTTCGACCCGGACCAGGCGGAAGAAGCCACGGAGTAAAGGGGCGCGCCGGTCTCCTCTGCCCTCTTCCTTATGACGGAAAAGGCGTCAGAAGGCTCTTCCAGGCAGATCAGGGGAACGCCGGAGCGCAGGATCCCCGCCTTTTCGAAGGCGATCTCCGAAAGGGTGGTCCCCAGATACTGGGTATGGTCTATGCCGATCCTGGTAATGACGGTCAGATCCTTCTTCTCTCCCGCGTTGGTGGCGTCCAGCCTGCCGCCAAGGCCCGTCTCCAGGACCAGGAAGTCCGGCTTCTTTTCCGAAAACCAGACCATGGCCATGAGGTAGAGGAACTCAAAGTAGGCGGGATGGGGCAGGCCTTCCTTTCCGCAGACGGAAAGGATCCTGTTAAACAGATCAAAAAACTCATCCTTCGATACCATCTCCCCGTCTATGCTCATCCGCTCTCTGATATCCACCAGGTGGGGGGATATAAAAAGTCCTGCCGTATATCCCGCCTTCTGCAGGATCTTTGCCAGGTAGGAAGAGACGCTTCCCTTGCCGTTGGTCCCCGCCACGTGGATGACCCTCTGCCCCTTCTCGGGAGATCCCAGAAGGCGCAGGTAGGCCCTTGTGACATCCAGGGTGTTCTTACTTGTAAACTTGGGTATGGACTCTATATATGAAAGAGTCTCTTCATAGGAATAGTTCAATTTCTATCCTCTCGATAAAATATCAAAAAAAATTATATATTACGCTCTCTTCTGATTATGATAATGATTTTATTATAGCTTTTTGTCATTGCTTCCCTCTAAAGTGTTCAGTGATCTTTCTTAGCGTGGCAGCATATCGCGAGTATCCTTTTCTTTCTGCAGCCTCTGCCCTATTAATGAAATCTTCTGTCTTATTAAACTCCAAATTACCGACCGACTTGCTCATGCCCCAAGGATTTATCATTGCCAAATAGTATCCATCTCGCAACTCACTATTATCCACCTTATTAAGTTCTTCCATAATAATGTTATCTGGAAGCCTCTCAGCATCTAACTGAACATACGTTAATGCAGTACCAACCTTATTCATCGTTATTTCGTAACGATCATTTTCTTTACTCCATTCTTTTACATTTTTTATCCAATATTTAAAACTCGTTTCACTAAAATTGCCGTTCCAATCAACTCCTGGAACCACTTTATACCTAAGAAAAATCCTAATAAGTCTTTTGAATACTTCTTTATTTGGCACAGAGTCATGATTTTCAGATGATCTTTTTTTATATCTCATTTCAATCATGCTGCAAAAAAAACTGGGGTCTGTACTCAATCTTGTATTCAATGCATGAGGTTGGACTTCCGAGTAATCAGTAAAAAGGGGCAGATAGATAAAATCTATTTCGCTTTTTGATTCCAAATCTATACACTCCTGTCCATGGAGCCATCCGATGATTTTTAGAGCTGCATAATCGTCTATTTTCTCGTTTCCAATAGAATCTTTAGTACCTGCAAGTTTCAACAAACCCAGAATTGTATTTCCCTCAACAACTGATTCAAAATCAGAATGTCCAATAATATTTATTGCTGAAACATATCTTCTGCACCTAATAAGATTTTCAGTAATTATTTTTAACTCTTCTGCAGCATCATCATATATTCCATAAGGCATTACCGCTCTTTCCCAATATAAAGAATCATTGATCAATAGTTGATTCACCACATATAGTAATCGTGTAGAAAATGGTATTTTTGAAATGATTTCTAGAACGAATTCATCATCCAGATTATTTAATGCAAGACAAAGTTGTTTTTCCGCGTCTTTCCGGTTCAAAAAAGATGTGATGCATGCTACTGTAAACTCAACTGACAGCAATCCCAGAAAACATCTGTTAATCACATGAGACAATTCTTCATATTTCAGAAAACCACCAAGCTTTTTAGCAACATCATAAACACTATTTACTGAACGACCAAATTTCTCTGTTTCTTCAACGTCATATTGGTTATAAATCTCTTTAATTGCAAGTACCTTCTCAGCTTCCTTTCTTTCCCATTTGCTCGAATAATTACCTTTATCTAATATATACATACTTCCTAAATATAATTCGCGAAATCTTATTCTAATATCTTCTGGTTTTAGTTTTTCAATTAATTTCTGTATTCGATCTGTTTGTTTTATTGCAGATAGATGTTCCTTAAGACGAAACCAAAAAATAAATCTTTGTTCTTCATCAATATTCGATTCCGAGGTCTGTTCAATACCATCTAAATACTTTGCTAGAACAGACTCACTCATATATTCAATAAAACATATTAACTCAGGTAGCTTTTCTGTTTCATTTAATGCAGTATCAACTGCTATTTCCAGTAATAAATCATATTCTTTCCAAAGTTCTGAATATGTCACCTGTTCTTTTGAAACTTGGTACGACAAATATTCGGGTTTTGGACTAACTGTATTTGTAGTAGTTTGATTAGGTAATAAGCGCTTTAACACTTTCCAATAAATTTCTTTATCCTCTTTTTCCAAACACGCCAGTGCACTATTTCTTTTTATAGCGTCTGCACTAGTATGTGAATCCCACGGAAGTAGGATGGAAACTATCGAATTAATCGGTGTGTTGGACCAATTTGTTTTTTCATATGATAATGCTTCCAGCCTTCCAAGTATACAGATAGAACTTGCAAGATACTCAGGAGACCAAGCTAGTATCTCTAAAGCCCATAGAACATCTGTAATATAATTTGTACCGTCAAACAATCCAGTACCCGCTTTAGGAAATAAAGCAAGAAAATCACCAGGCCTTTTTGTTATTCCATCCTCAATACACTCTAAGAAAACATTCGGTGATAATTCAGCCAAATATCTCAGGTTGTCACCAATACTTGCATATGTAACCCAGTCTGCATCCTTCAAATGCTTTTTTACCAGTTGCGATAATTCTCCGTTTATTCTTTCATTATTACAATTTGGTAATCTATAAAGTTCCTTTTTTATCCAACAAAGGCTTTTGATAATACTTTTTCGTAGTTCATTAGAATTGTCAAATTCTCCTGTAATAGGTATAAAATATGGCCTATCGCTCAGTACACGTTTACTTTTTTGACTTAATAACATATCAGCGATATCAATAAGTCTTTCAATTTCTTTATCAAAAAACTTCTCTTTACACTGTTCCAACAATTCTTCTTTTGGAATGACATCCCATTGCCTTTCAGATAGTTGTATATATTCCGGGTATTTTACCCTCAAATTACGTGCTTTTGCTTCAAATTCCGTGTATCCTATTGCCGCTATTTTTTCTATTATATTTCTATCATTTTCGTTATCTTCTCTCCATGAACCAATCATAGCTATAGCAGGTATGAATAAATCTATTTCGGAAATACGAACAACAAGGATATTGGATATCTTCTTCGAAACAAATAAATTCTTAATTTCGGGCTTAATGTTTAAATGATTAATGCTTGCCGCATTTTGATTACATTCAGCTGCATATACCACAAGTCTAGACCAAACAGAAAATGGGCTTTTAGAAGAATTACATTTAATCAATGAAGCAGTTAATGTTCTAATTAGACTTTCTATACAATCAAAATCAAATAATAACAATATGAACGATTTACAAAATTCCCATAATTCTGTAGATGATGGCTCCGAATCGGCACTCGTAATACAGTTTTTTATATCATCCAATACTTTTTTATTATGTTGATTAGAATACAAAGGTTGAACTATCCTATCAATAAAATCATTCTCATCAACCGCACCAATTGCTTGTGCATGCAGAAATCTCAGTGACTTTTGTGAAGTACTAGATATTTGTGCAGTAACAATGGCAATTTGATCATTATTCTTGTCAAAGTCTGCCTTTTTAAAATCACTCCAAGCAGCAGCTATAACTTCCCGGAAAATTTGATTGGAAGATGAAACAATTATGCTGTGTTTTATCTGGCAATGCAGCTTCTTGTCATTCGGGTTTCCAGAAGTATATATCACCAAATCGTCCACATCAAACCCTAGACGTTTTGTCTGGAAGCAAACTTTTTTTGTACTCTCATTCAATGCTGGACAAAATCCATCTATCAATAACGATAGAAGAAACATAGCTTGTACTTGATTTTCAAAATTATTGCCTCCACCCCCAGTGGAAAAAGCATTACTTATCTTACCAACCGCTTTTTTTTCCATACAACATATCCTCGATTTTTTAAACAAATGCATGCAATTGACTCACCATACTTAATTCATGTCCATGGTTAGCCCATCTTTGTCATCTTTCCGCCCACATTAGAAAGGGCCCTGCGCCTCCGGAATTACCGGCGGCGCCAGAGCCCATTCTCTTTCTTATGCCAGTGCCTTCAGCTGGGCCAGTTCTGCGCGAACGCCCTCCATCTGCACTTCATACTGTTTCTGTTTTTCTTTTTCGGCGTCGATCTTGGACTGGGGAGCTTTTGCCAGGAACTTCTCGTTCTTCAGCATCTTTTCGCTTCTGGTCAGCTCGCCTGCAAGGCGCTTCTCTTCCTTCTCCAGTCTTGCGATCTCGGCTGCCACATCCAGCAGGTCAGCCAGAGGCAAGTAGAGGGTCTCATCGGGAAGGACTGCGGAAACGGAACCGTCCGGGACCTGGGTCCTGTCCTTAAGAAGCTCCATGCCGGAAGCAAAGGCCAGGGTCTTGAAGAAGATCTCGTCCTCACGGAAGGTATCCAGAACAGCGTCGGAATCGGAAACCACGTAGACCTTGGCTTTTCTGGAAGGAGCCACGTTCCTCTCTGCCCGGAGATTACGGACAGCACGGACAGCGTCCTTGATGATGCCGATGCCCTTTTCCTCATGAGGGAAGCTGTAGTCTTCACGGAAAACAGGCCAGTCGGAGACCATGATGGACTCTTCCTTGCTCTGGATGGTGGTGAAGATCTCTTCCGTAATGAAAGGCATGTAGGGATGCAGGAGCTTGAGGGCGCCGATCAGAACGGTCTGCAGGGTCCAGAGAGCCGCATCCTTGCCGGCCTGGTCGTCAGACTGATAGAGCCTTGGCTTGACCATCTCGATGTACCAGTCGCAGAACTCGTCCCAGATAAAGTCGTAGACCTTCTGGACTGCGATGCCCAGCTCGAACTTCTCCATGTTTTCGGTCACTTCCCTGACCACTGTATTGTAGCGGGAAAGGATCCACTTGTCTTCCGCATTCATAGCTGCGGGGATCTCGGTGCCGGCTTCCTCGTCCTCGGGCATGTTCATCATGATGAAACGGCTGGCGTTCCAGACCTTGTTGGCAAAATTGCGGTTTGCCTTGACGCGGTCATAGTAGAAACGCATGTCGTTGCCTGGAGCGTTGCCGGTGATCAGGGTCAGACGCAGGGCGTCTGCGCCGTATTCGCGGATGATCTCCAGGGGATCGATGCCGTTGCCCAGGGACTTGCTCATCTTGCGGCCCTGGGAGTCTCTGACCAGTCCGTGGAAGAGCACGGTCTTGAAGGGCCTTTTGCCCATCTGCTCGTAGCCGGAGAAGATCATACGGATGACCCAGAAGAAAATGATGTCGTAGCCGGTGACCA
>DETN01000112.1:16604-21092 GCA_002362155.1 Lachnospiraceae bacterium UBA3287
CCAGGGTATCGGGATCCTGGGTCAGGCTGGTATGTCCGCAGCAGGGGCACTTTTCGGGCATGGTCCTTGAAACGGTGATCTCGCCGCACTTGTCGCAGGTATAGGCAGGGATCCTGTGGCCCCACCAGAGCTGACGGCTGATGCACCAGTCGCGGATGTTGTCGGTCCAGTTGAAGTAGGTCTTTTCCATGCGGGAAGGGATCAGCTGGATGTCACCGTTCTTGACGCCTTCCACAGCGGGCTTAATGAGCTCGTTCATGCGGACGAACCACTGGGGCTTGATCATGGGCTCGACAGTGGTGCCGCAGCGGTCATGGGTACCCACGTTGTGGGAATAATCTTCGATATTAACGAGAAGCCCCATCTCGTCCAGTTCCTTGACGATCTGGGCTCTGCACTCGTAGCGGTCCATGCCCGCGAACTTGCCGCCGTTGGCATTAATGGTGGCATCGTCGTTGAGGATGTTGATCTCGGGGAGGCCGTGGCGCTTTCCCACCTCAAAGTCGTTGGGGTCGTGGGCAGGGGTGATCTTAACGACACCGGTACCGAATTCCATATCAACATACTCGTCGGCCACGATGGGGATCTGTCTGTCCACGAAGGGCAGGAAGACCTTTTTGCCCACCAGATCCTTATAGCGGTCATCCTCGGGATTCACGGCCACGGCGGTATCGCCCAGCATGGTCTCGGGACGGGTGGTGGCAAACTCCAGGAAACGGGTGGTGGAGACGGAGCCGTCGTCCTCGATCAGGGGATACTTGATATGCCAGAAGTGGCCGGCCTGATCCTCGTACTGCACCTCTGCGTCGGAAATGGAGGTCTTGCAGACAGGGCACCAGTTGATGATGCGGCTGCCCTTGTAGATCCAGCCTTTTTCATGCATGCGGATAAAGACTTCCTGAACGGCCTCGGAGCAGCCCTCGTCCATGGTGAAGCGTTCTCTGTCCCAGTCACAGGAAGAACCCAGCTTCTTAAGCTGCTTAACGATGCGTCCGCCGTATTCCTTTCTCCAGTCCCAGCACTTCTCCAGGAAGCCTTCTCTTCCCAGATCCATCTTTTCGATGCCCTGTGCCTTCAGGGAGTCGATGACCTTGACCTCTGTGGCGATGGCCGCATGGTCGGTCCCGGGCTGCCAGAGGGCATTGTAGCCCTGCATCCGCTTAAAACGGATCAGGATATCCTGCATGGTGTTGTCCAGGGCATGGCCCATGTGGAGCTGGCCGGTGATGTTCGGCGGGGGGATCACGATGGTGAAGGGTTTCTTGGAATGATCCACTTCTGCGTGGAAATATTTCTTATCTTCCCAGTTTTTATAGATTCGGTCCTCAATTCCCTGAGGATCGTAGGTCTTAGCGAGTTCCTTGCGCATGTTCTTTCCTCCTGTGCTTGTCCGGAAAAGGAAAATCCCAGACTGTTACAAAATAGTATGATACTGATTTCCGGGGGGTTTGTCAATTCTGGGCGAATATACTCATATTTTAACTCACAGCAAATTTACTCATAGCAACTCATAGTATAAGAAAGCATGCCAGGGGCCCCGAAAGCGCTCCTTTCCTCTTCTTTCTCTCAAAAGAGCGGATGCCCCTGTCTTCTCCCCAGGTATTCTACCTGGTAATCTGCCCGGGTATTCTGCCCGGGTAGAATACCCTGTCTTCTTCCCTGTCTTCCCCAAAAAAAGGAAAATCCCCCGAAAAATATCTTACTTTTCCTTTCCCGTCTAAAGTTCGTCTAAAGTTTCCCTGCTATGGTTTTGCCAGAAGGCAAAGCAAAGGAACCCCGCAGCCCCTTCCGGCGGCCTTTCATAAAGCGGCCGCAAAAGGAAGGGGCCTGCATGCAGATACACAGATACACAGATTCAAAAAAGAAAGGATCGATCAATGACTATGATAAAAACACCTGATACCGTGGTTCTGATCCCTGCCTACAAGCCGGGAGAGATGCTGCTTCCTCTTTTACAGGAATTTGCCGGAGCCGGCTGCCGGATCGTCCTTGTGGACGACGGGAGCGGGAGCGCCTTTCGGGAGATCTTTGAAAACGTTCCGGAAGGGACCTGCGTCCTGACCCATGAAGAAAACCGGGGAAAGGGAGAAGCCCTGAAGACCGGCCTTGCCTGTATCCGGGATCATTTCGGAAATGACACTGTCATCGTGACCGCTGATGCGGACGGCCAGCACAGAGTCGAAGACGCCATGAAGATCTGCAGGACCGCCGCCGCATGCCCGGATACCCTGGTCCTGGGAAGCCGCAGCTTCCAGGGCTCCGTTCCCTTAAGGAGCCGCCTGGGCAATGCCGTGACCCGGATGGCCTGCAGGCTCTCCGCAGGGCTTCGGGTCCGGGACACCCAGACAGGCCTTCGGGCCTTTTCTATAAGCCTTCTTCCCAGGATGCTGGAGATCGAAGGCAGCCGCTACGAATATGAAATGAATGTCCTGCTTTCCTTTGCCCGCGCCGGAATTCCTATCAGGGAGGAAGAGATCGCGACCATATATATTGACGGCAACGCCTCCTCCCACTTCGATGCCGTCCGGGATTCCTTCCGGGTCTTCAGAGAGATCCTCCGCTTTTCGGCCTCCTCTCTGGCAGGCTTTGCCGTAGACTATTCTTTTTACAGCCTCCTGCTCCTTCTGACAGGAAGTCTTCCCCTCTCCAACGTGGGGGCAAGGGTAGTCAGCGCCTCTGTCAACTACAGCCTGAACCGGAACTTTGTTTTCAAACATAAGGGCGGCATGGCCCGGTCCGCCTTTTCCTATTTTCTGCTGGCGGCCGTGATTCTCTTCTTCAACACTCTGGTTCTGGAACTTCTGGTCACGCGCCTGGGCGCGGGACGGATGGCCGCAAAGCTGATTACAGAGCTTTTCTTCTTTATCATCAGCTGGAGCGTCCAGAGGACCCTTATCTTTCGGAAAGGAGACAAAAACAATGACAATGAAAATAAAACCCGCAGCCGCTGCCCTGCGCTCTGATCTTCTTCTCCTCCTGCAGGGAGCCCTGACCGGAGCCGGCGCCATCCTGCCGGGCATCAGCGGGGGCCTTCTGTGCGCCGCCTTCGGGATCTACGAGCCCATGATGGAGCTACTCTCCCACCCCCGCAGGGCCTTTAAAAAGCATTACAGGCTCTTTCTCCCCTTCCTGGCAGGCTGGGCGGCAGGCTTTGTCCTTCTGGCAGGGGTGATGGAAACGTTTTTCGCCCTCTTCTCCAGTGCAGCCCTCATGCTCTTTGCGGGCCTGATCTTCGGGACGCTTCCCGCCCTTCTGGAAAAGACCGGGAAAGAGGAGAAAAAGGCCCCCTGGACCCCCTATGTGATCGCGGCGGTCTCCGCCTTCCTCTTTTTCAGGGTCCTGTCAGGGGACGGAGCCATGTCCATTAGCCCCTCGCCCTTCTGGTACCTGGTCTGCGGCCTGATCTGGGGCCTGTCCCTGGTCCTTCCGGGACTGAGTTCCTCCTCAGTCCTCATATGGATGGGGCTCTACAGTCCCATGACAGCGGGCATTGCAGCCCTGGACCCCGGTGTAATCCTGCCTCTGGCAGGGGGCCTGGTCCTTACAGCCGCCCTGTCGGCCAGACTGATCTGGGGGCTTTTTGAGAAACACTATACACTGGTCTGCCGGATCACAGCAGGAATCATGACGGCCTCGGCCCTGACCCTCCTGCCGGCGAATTTCGATTCGGCCCTGTCCGCCCTTGTCTCTGTCTTATGCTTCGGGGCCGGCTTTGCCGCCGCCAGAAGCATGGATCTGGCCGGGGAAGGAAAGGAAAAAAAGGCCTTATCTGAGAAAGGAGTACTGATCTGATATGTTCAGAAAAAAAATGGCCGCCCTGCTGTACGGCCTCATACTTACAGCTTTTACAGCCTATTTTCTGCTGGATACCTTTGTGATCGCCAGGGTCTACAGCACAGTTCCCGAAGTCTCTGCTCAGACTTCGGACCTGAGCCTTACGGAAACGGAGGAAGATACTGCCGAAGCGGCAGAAGCCCCCACCGAACAGGAAACGGAGACCTCTTCCCGAAAACGCCGCGGGTCTGGAGAGCGGGGCAGAAAAAAAACCTCCTCCGATGCTGCGGACTCTGCATCTGAGGGGTCGGGCTCTGGATCCGCGGAAGATAGCGTCTCTGCATCCTCTGCCTCCGCTTCCTCCGAAACCACCTATCAGGACGAAAACATGACCGTTACCCTTACGGAATACCAGGTGGACGGCACCACTGTCTATGCGGCAGATATTCAGCTCTCCTCGGCCTCTTATTTAAAGACCGCCCTGGCAAAAAGCGCCTACGGAAAAAACGTCACCGAGACCACCTCTGAAATGGCGGAAAGCAACAACGCCGTTCTGGCCATCAACGGAGATTACTACGGGGCCCAGGAAAAAGGCTATGTCCTCAGAAACGGGGTCCTCTACCGAAACACGGCGGAAAAAGGCCAGGAGGACCTGGTCATCTATGAAGACGGCAGCTTCGAGATCATCGTAGAAGATGAGATCACAGCGGAGGA
>DETN01000117.1:0-167 GCA_002362155.1 Lachnospiraceae bacterium UBA3287
TCCGAAACGGAAACCTTACTTGCTCACAACCTGGCAGACATCGTCGGAACTGTGGCTATGTTTATTGCCATGCTGGTACTGATGTTTGTTTTTGACTGGCGTATGGGGGCCTCCTGCCTGCTGGCGGCAGTTGTATCTGTCGTGGCCATGGCCACGATGATGGGCGG
>DETN01000117.1:215-360 GCA_002362155.1 Lachnospiraceae bacterium UBA3287
CGATGATGGGCGGAAAAAATGCCGGACTCATGGCGGAATACCAGGCAGCCCAGGATGTAATGAGTAAAGCGGGTACGGAATATGTCCGCGGGATCCCTGTGGTCAAGGTGTTCCAGCAGACTGTATATTCCTTTAAGGCTTTTAA
>DETN01000117.1:466-721 GCA_002362155.1 Lachnospiraceae bacterium UBA3287
CCGTGAACCTGACCTTTACGGAAGGCGCCTTTGTCTTTCTGGTTCCAACGGCACTTCTTCTGGCACCGGCAGCGTTTAACTCCGGCAGCTTTGCCGAATTCGTTACCAACTTTGCTTTCTATGCGGTGTTCTCAGCAATCATTTCTACCGCTTTGGCAAAAATCATGTTTGCCGCCAGCGGTATGATGCTGGCCAGTACGGCTCTTGGAAGAATCAACGAGGTCATGAGCGCGCCTGTCCTTAAGATCACAGACC
>DETN01000117.1:780-2613 GCA_002362155.1 Lachnospiraceae bacterium UBA3287
CCCCAGGTTCCGAAAGACAACAGTGTGGAATTCAGGGATGTAAGCTTCACTTACGCTGGAGCAGAGATCCCTGCCATTGACCATGTATCCTTCAAGGTGGAGCCCGGTCAGACGGTAGCCTTGGTCGGCCCCTCCGGCGGCGGCAAAACAACGGCTGCGAGCCTGATTCCCCGTTTCTGGGATGTCAGCTCCGGCAGCGTTCTTGTGGGCGGTGTCGATGTCAGGGAGGCAGACCCGCACGTACTAATGGATCAGGTGGCTTTTGTCTTCCAGAATAACCGTCTGTTCAAGACCAGTATTCTGGAGAATGTCAGGGCATCCCGCCCGGAGGCGACCCGTGAGGAGGTACAGGCAGCGCTCTCAGCAGCACAATGCGATGATATCCTTGAAAAGCTGCCGAACGGTATGGATACAGTCATCGGAACGGAAGGAACTTATCTTTCCGGCGGCGAGCAGCAGCGTGTGGCACTGGCAAGAGCCATCCTGAAAGATGCTCCGATCGTTGTACTGGATGAGGCAACCGCCTTTGCCGATCCTGAAAATGAAGCCATGATCCAGAAGGCCTTTGCAACTTTGACAAAGGGCCGCACGGTCATCATGATCGCCCATCGTCTGTCAACAGTAGTCGGTGCGGATAAGATCATCGTACTGGATAACGGAAAGGTTTCCGAGGAAGGAACCCATACAGAGCTGGTACAGGCAAACGGCCTGTATGCCCGGATGTGGACAGAATATAACCAGGCGGTCAAATGGCGGATCTCGCAGGCGGATCCTGCAGAATCTGTATCTGCCAAAAAGGAGGTGCAGTGATGTTCGGAAAAGATTTTCAGCGTAAATATGCGCTTACCAATCAGGGTGTAAAGAACACAAAACAAGGAACGCTCTTCACGGTTGTCGTGAACCTGGTGGTCATGGGCGGAATGAGCATCCTGTACCTGCTGATGACGAAGTTCATGGACACATTAACGACCGGTGCGCCGCTTCCGAATGCCCTTACCTATATCCTGCTGGTGCTTGCCTTCGTGGTCCTTTCCCTGATCACACATATGCAGCAGTACCGTACGACTTATGGTCTGGTATACAGCGAAGTAAAAGCGGTCCGTATCAGCATTGCCGAGCGCTTAAGAAAGCTTCCCCTTGGCTATTTCGGGAAGCGGGATCTTGCAGACCTGACAGAGACCATCATGGGGGATGTGAACCGGCTGGAGCATGTCTGGTCCCATTGTCTGGGATATTTGTATGGATCGTATATTTCCACAGCGATCATTGCTGTCGGACTCTTTATTTATAACTGGAAATTAGCCATCGCCTGCCTGTGGGGCGTTCCGGTGGCCTTCGCTCTGCTGTTCGGAAGCCGCAAGCTGGCAAAGAAAAATTCCGAGATCACAAAGGCCGCAGGCATCCGGGTTTCTGACGGCATTCAGGAGACCCTGGAAAATATCAGGGAGATCCGTGCTACGAACCAGGAAGAACGCTTTTTGGATGATCTTAATGCGAAGATCGATCATCACGAGAAAACTATGGTCAAGGGTGAATTGTCTACCGGTATTTTTGTCAACGCGGCAAGTGTGATCATGCGCCTTGGCGTGGCAACAACGATTCTTACCGGTACAGGTATGATCCTTTCCGGACAGATCGATTTTATGCTGCTGTTTATGTTCCTGCTGGTCATAACCCGCGTTTATGCACCATTCGATCAGGCTCTCGCATTGATTGCCGAGATGTTTATGTCTCAAGTCGCTGCCAGCCGTCTGATGGAGATCTATGACACAAAGACGGCCGACGGAGCCTACAGTTTTGCTCCGAAGGGACATGATATCGTCTTTGAGAATG
>DETN01000117.1:2662-3235 GCA_002362155.1 Lachnospiraceae bacterium UBA3287
CTTACGACAATGAACAGGTCCTGCGTGGTGTAAGCTTTACAGCGAAAGAGGGCGAAGTGACCGCACTGGTCGGACCTTCCGGCTCCGGCAAGAGTACCTGCGCCAGGCTTGCCGCAAGACTTTGGGATATCGACAGCGGTACCATCCGTGTCGGCGGCGTGAACATAGCAGATATCGACCCGGAAACGCTGCTTACCGATTACTCCATGGTGTTTCAGGATGTGGTGCTCTTTGATGATACCGTGATGGAAAATATCCGTCTTGGCAAGCACGGGGCTTCAGATGAAGATGTTCTGGCCGCCGCCAGAGCAGCCAACTGTGACGAGTTCGTAGAGAAGCTTCCGCAGGGCTATGCCACGCCCATCGGAGAAAACGGAGCGAAGCTCTCCGGAGGAGAACGCCAGCGGATCTCCATTGCACGTGCGCTTTTAAAGAATGCCCCGATCGTGCTTCTGGATGAAGCGACGGCTTCTCTTGACGTAGAGAACGAGACTAAGGTGCAAGGCGCGCTGTCACGGCTGCTCTTAGGAAAAACGGTACTGGTCATTGCCCACCGTATGCGTACTGTGGAAG
>DETN01000117.1:3416-29597 GCA_002362155.1 Lachnospiraceae bacterium UBA3287
CTGATCCTATGAAAAGAGCAACTCCAGCACATTAACCGACAAACAGGCACAATATCATTTTAGAGAAGCGTTTCTTCGGAGGCGCTTCTTTTTTTGTGTCTTCCCGAAAAAAGAGGGATGCAGAACGCATCCCCCTAAAACATAGGCGTAATAGCAGCCTTAATCATCACAAATACAGAAGACAGCATACAGCGGAACAGATTTGATATTGTTTTCAAATCCGAAATTCTTCTCGGAGATGCGAATGGAGTATGCCGGCTTAAACAATCCGATATATTCATTCAGGCTGACTGCAGTGACATGCTCGCCGCTTTTCACTTCCACCGGGATGAGTTTCCCCTTCAAAGAGATCACAAAGTCAACTTCCTTGGTGCCCTTGTCATTCCTCCAGAAATAGGACTTAAAACCGGCTCTGACAAGCTGCGTATTTACGTAGTTTTCTGTCATGCCGCCTTTGAAATCCGCAAGCTCTTCCTCCATGAAGAAGATGTCTTCGGCCCGGATATCTTTTTGGGCGGCAAGTAGTCCCATATCAGAAAGGTAGATTTTGAAATCGTCGATATCCTTATAGTTTTCCAACGGCTTTATAATCTGCTCTGCACGGTAAATACGGGACAGAAGGCCTGCTGAGACCAGCCATTCAATGGCGTTTTCATACTCGGCGGCCCTGGCCCCTTTTTTGATGATCTTGTACTGGAAACGGGTGTTTTTCTTGGAAAGCTGCACGGCGATCGTTCCATAGGTCAGCCTGGTCTTTTTGATCTCGTTTGCGCTTTCCTGATACTTGCTCATGTCATCCAGATAATCCATCTGGATCGTTTCCAGAACATGACGGACCTGAGTATAGTCCTGCGTATCGACAAAGCGGGCGACAACTTCCGGCATGCCGCCCACAGCAAGGTACTGTCTATAGAGCTTAAGGGCAGCGTCATGAAGTGCCTGAGGCATTGGATTGTTGCTGTCAAAGCAGCCATGGATCCGCTCTACAAGATCCTTCTCACCCAAGGCCAGAAGGAATTCTTCCATGTCCATTGGATACATCGTATAACGATCAACTTTTCCTACGGGGAAAGCATATTTCTCACGATTGACAGCCACGCCTAAAAGACTTCCGGCGGCGATCACATGATATTCCGGAGCTTCCTCACAGAAGTACTTCAGAGAGGCAACAGCACGCTCGCAGAGCTGGATCTCATCGAAAACGATCAGCGTATTGCCCCTGGTGATGGTCTGTCCGCAGATATGGGCCAGGATCGGAAGAAGGTATGAGGGACTGATGTCTTCGTCAAATGTCGCTGCGAGAGATTCACTGGTCTGGAAATTGAAATAGGCAACATTGTCGTAGTGCTGCCGTCCAAACTCGAGAATAGCGTAAGTCTTTCCAACCTGCCGGGCACCCTGGATGATCAGAGGCTTTCGGTATTTACTCTCTTTCCACTGCTTCAGATATTCAGAGACCTTTCGGTACATATACATAGCAATTCCTCCTCAAATAGAAATCTGTATGGATTCATCATATCACAAGAAGGAAATTAATACAAAAATAAAAGCTAAAACAACATCAGATTCCGATTGGTTGCAGCAAATATCGACACAGAATTCCAAAACCCCCATCGCCGCCACCTGTTGGAGGCTCTTCTTTTTTAGGGATTCCTCGACCGGTACTAAGAGGGTCGCTAACCGGTACTCCGAGTCCCTTCAGAACAGGATGCTTTCCCGGTAGAATTTAACACGTAACAACCGAGTTGTTACAGCAAATGCGAAAGCAAAGCACATTGACAACCGAATACACATTCATCAGGTACGAACCTGTGATGAGGAGCCACATCAGCAGCGAACGCGAGGACGTTCGAAAGACCAGAGCGGCAGCTGGCCTGTAAGAGCCGGACAGCTCCCGGATTAAGGCGAAGATCCATCACAGCATAATGAGACTTCCGTCACAAGACGGCTCGGTGAGAACCACGGAGGGGTAAAACGGCCCATGGACCCGGTAAACTGCCGGACGCCTGATAGATTTCCCAGACAAGCAAAAAACTTGTGTTTCCGGGGGTGTCGAGGACAAATACGGAAAGATCATAAACGAAATAATCGCCCGATAAGGACGTTTTAGTGGAGCAGGCCGGGTGCCTGCTTCGTACATATTCAAGACAAGGAGGAAAGCAGAATGTCTTGGACTATAATTTGAGATTTGTCGACACGACAGTGCAAAGACATAGAACTCCTAATAGACATGAGAATCAACACGTAGAGGAGAGTTATAAAGAAATACGGGAGGTTTATGGAAAGAAAACAGATTGAGAGCTATAAAAAAATCAAGTTTGATGATATTATTCATGAATTAGACGGTGTGGAATTCTGGTATGCAAGAGAGCTGCAGAAATTACTTGGCTATGAGCAATGGAGAAATTTTGAACTGACTATCCACAAAGCTCAGACATCGTGTGAATCTGCAGGGGTTAATGCACCGGACCATTTTGCTGAAGTTAGCAAAATGGTTCCTATTGGGAGTGGCGCAGAACGATCAGTTAAAGATTATATGCTAACTCGTTATACGTGTTATCTGATTGCTCAGAATGGAGATTCAAAGAAAGAAGAGATTGCTTTTGCGCAGAGCAATTTCGCTGTGCAAACCAGGAAGTCTGCTCTTCCAAATGTCGAAACTCACGCTAAGATTCCGGTCTGCCGGATTTTCCGGAGACTTGATCTGTATTATGTCCGGAGAGGAGATTATTTTTATGTTGAAAGCAAGACAGGACGATGGGAAGCTGATCATTGCCCTGAACGGAAACATTACTTCTGCCAATGCGCCGGAAGTGGAAGCCCAGGTACTGGATCTGCTGGAAAAAAATCCCTGTCAGTCTCTTGAAATAGACTGTGATCAGCTTGCGTATTCCAGCAGTGCCGGCCTGCGTATCATTCTCCGCCTGAAAAAGAAGGTGGACGATACTGTGCTGACCAATGTTCATCCGGAGCTGTACGATATCCTGGATATGACAGGCTTTACAGAGATGATGACAGTGCAGAAAGCCTATCGCGTGATCTCCGTGAAGGGATGTGAAGTGATAGGCCAGGGCTCCAACGGCAGGATCTACAGGATCGATCCGGATACCATCGTAAAGGTCTATCTGGCGCCGGATTCGCTGCCGGAAATTCACAGAGAAAGGGAACTTTCCAGGCTGGCCTTTGTGGCAGGCCTGCCCACCGCCATCCCCTATGATGTGGTACGTATTGAAGAGGGCGGCTTCGGGTCTGTATTCGAGATGCTGAATGCAGAAAGCTATGTGGACCTTCTCCTGACCGGAGAAAAGAGTCTGGATGAAGTGGTGGAAATGAGTATCTCTCTGCTGCGGCTTATTCATTCCAAAATCATACGGTCCGACATCCTGCCGGATATGAAGGTCGTCGCGCTGGGCTGGGCGGAGTATCTGAAGGATCATCTGCCTGCAGACCAGGCAGACAAGCTGTATTCCCTAATCAGTGCGGTCCCTGAAGACGATCATCTGCTGCATGGCGACTACCATGTGAAAAATATCCTGCTGCAGAACGGAGAGAGCCTGCTCATTGACATGGATACCCTCTGCCACGGGCATCCGATCTTTGAACTGGCCAGCATCTTCAATGCCTATGTAGGGTTCGGACTGTCTCATCCCTACGGGATGCGGGAATTCCTTGGCATTCCCTTTGCCTCCTGCGTTGACTTCTGGAGAAAAAGCCTGGCCCTCTACCTTGATACGCAGGACGAGGACAGGATCAATGAGGTGGAAGCCAAAGCAAAGATCATCGGCATGACAAGGATTATGCGCCGGGAACTCAGGCGGGACGGAATGCATCATGAAGAGGGACGGAAGCTGATCGAAATCTGCAGGAAGGGTCTGGCAGACCTTCTGCCCCGGGTGGATACCCTGGAGTTCTGATATGACGGCGGTATTTAAAATAGACCTTCACATGCACTCTTCGGTCTCCGACGGGACGGATACTCCCTGGGAGCTGCTGGAAAAGGTCAGAAAATCGGGAATGGAAGTGTTTTCGCTGACAGACCACGACGCAGTGAAAGGATACGGAATGATCCGGAAGGCCCTCAGGGAAGGCGATCCGCGTTTTCTTTCCGGCGCGGAGTTTTCCTGCCGGGACCAGGAAGGGAAATATCACATCCTGGGCTACGGCTTTGATCCGGACAGCCCCGCGATCCGGCATGTGGTGGATCTGGGGCACAGCTTTCGGATGCGTAAGCTTAAGGAGCGCCTGGACTTTCTGGAGAGCGAGTTCGGCTTTTCTTTTCCCGGGAGAGAGATCGAGGCTCTGAAGGCTCTGGACAATCCCGGAAAGCCCCATATCGGAAACCTTATGGTCCGATACGGGTATGCGAAGACCAAGGAACAGGCCATCAATGAGTACATTAACCAGCTTCATGTGAAAAACCGGTATCTGCTCCCGGAAGAAGCTGTCCACGGCATCCTGGGGGGAGGCGGCATTCCGGTCCTGGCCCACCCGGCCTTCGGAAGCGGGGACGAACTGATCCTGGGCGAAGAAATGGAAGAGCGGCTTCTAAAGCTTCTGGAGTACGGCCTTCAGGGCATGGAAGTCTTTTATTCCGGCTTCAGCCCGAAGCTGCGATCCGAAATGCTGGCCCTGGCGGAAAAGTATGATCTGTATGTCACGGCCGGCAGCGATTACCACGGGAAGAATAAGCTGGTGGAACTGGGCGATACACATCTGGACACAGGACAGGCCATGCCGGAGGGCATGAAGCGTTTCCTGGAGGATGTATGTGACAGATGACATGATGATCCCGTAAAGGGGCTGTGAAACGAAAAATTTTCATGCTGCCTGTCACTGTTTTGTTCCGGTCTGCAGGAAAGACGCCGTAAAGGAAGCTGCGGGCAAAAAGCGGCATAGGACCTCCGCAGGAGATCTGTCAGAGCATTCTTTCATGCGGACCTCCGGGAAGAAAAATATACGGGCGGGGCAGCAGAGGCTGTCCCGCTTTTCTGATCCCTTCTAAGCGGCAGGATGTATATATCATCAGCAGCGCAGGAACCGTGGGATGTATACGGAAAACCGGATAAAGGTGAAATTGTTAACAAATATGGTCAGACAGGGGCTGTTGACAGAAGCGTCGGGAGATAGTATATTAAGTGTACTAGGATAAATAATACACAAGGTACTGCCAGGGGCCTATGCCTCAGGCGCAGCAGAAAGGAAGCACAGATGGGAATTATAGACATGCGGGATTCCCGGCCGATCTTTGAGCAGATCTCGGATTGGTACAGAAAACTGATCCTGCAGGGGGTCATGGCGCCGGATGAGAAGATGCCTTCCGTAAGAAACCTGGCCATGGAGCTTTCCACCAACCCCAACACCGTGCAGAGGGCCTATGCGGATCTGGAGCAGAAGGGCTTTATCTATACGGTCCGGGGCAGAGGCAATTTCGTCTGCGGAGGCCAGGACCTGGTCCAGCAGAGGAAAGAGGAAATGGTCCGGGAGATCAGAGTCATCCTGGATGAAGGCCTTTCCATGGGGCTGGATCCCCGGGAATTGGCGCTGGCAGCTCTGGATACTCTGCAGAAATCAGACGGGAAAGGAGGTCAGCAATGATCGACATTCAGAATGTAAGCAAATCTTATGAAAAAATACGGGCGGTCCACGATGTGTCCCTGACCCTGGAGGACGGGCAGGTCTTCGGCCTGGTGGGCACCAACGGCGCCGGCAAGAGCACGCTGCTTAGGCTGATCGCCGGGATCCTGGTCCCCGATCAGGGGCAGATCCTGGTGGACGGAGAGCCTGTTTATGACAACCCTGCCGTCAGGGAAAATATCTTCTTTATTTCTGACGAACCATACTTTTTCCCCGGAAGCCGGGCCGTGGACATGAAGAAATGGTACAAAGACCTGTATCCCTTCTTCGACACGGACCGCTTTGACAAACTTCTTAAGGATTTCGGCCTGGATCCCAGGCGGCGGATCCGTACTTATTCCAAGGGCATGCGCCGGCAGCTGGCCGTGATCTGCGGCATCTGCGCCGGCACCCGTTATCTTCTCTGCGACGAGACCACCGACGGTCTGGATCCCGTCATGCGCCAGGCTCTGAAGAGCCTTCTGGGCGGCGACATGGAGGAGAGAGGCCTTACCCCTGTGCTGGCTTCCCATAACCTGCGGGAGCTGGAGGACATCTGTGATCACGTGGGACTTCTTCATCAGGGCGGCATTCTCCTGTCCCAGGACATCGCCGACATGAAGCTGGGCCTGCAGAAGATTCAGTGTGTCTTTACCGGAGAAGCCCCTGCCGAACTTCCGGGGCTGGAAGTCGTATCCCACGAAGCCAGAGGCAGGCTCCATACCTATGTGGTCCGGTCCGGCAGGGAAGAGGCGGAAGCGGTTTTCTCACAGTATTCCTTTGTGTTTTATGAAATTCTGAACCTCTCGCTGGAAGAGGTATTCATTCTGGAAACGGAGGCGGTCGGATATGACGTCAAAAAATTCATCCTCGGATAATTTCCTTAAAAGCCAGGCCCGTCTTTTCGGACGGCGCATGGCCTGCACGGTCATTTCTTTCCTGGTATGGTTCTTTACCTTCCCGGTGGGGACATGCCTGATCCTCCTGCAGGACGGGGCGGATGCAGCCTACAGGGTCGACATGCTCAGCAGCTTTCTGGGCTTCCGGTCCTGGACCTTTGTCTTTACGGCGGCTTCGGCCTTTGTCCTGGCCATCGAGGGCATCAGCTGGCTCTTCTCCAGGCAGAAGGTGGACTTTTACGAAAGCATGCCCATAAAGAGAAAGAAACGGTTCAGTGCCATCTGGATCAACAGCTTTCTGATCTGGCTGATCCCCTTTGCGATCTTTGCATTCGGGACCGGTGCCTGGATCGCGGCAGGAGGCTATCTCATGCCAATGGTCATGGCAGACATCGGCGTCAGCCTTCTGCGGCAGGCCCTGCTCTTTATCACGGTCTATGCCGTGACCACAGTCTTCGGCCTGCTGACAGGAAATATCTTCAGTGCAGTGGCCCTTTCCTTTATCTTTAACATTTATCTGCCGGTCACCACTTTCCTGGGCCGCTGGCTCTGCGAGCAGTTCCTGGTGACAGATCCCACAGGGATCAACAACCTGTTTACCAAAATGGCATCCTGGCTGACGCCGGTGGGCAACTATTATTCCTACGCAGGGGAATACAGCGGCGAGACGACCCTGGTCGTCCTCCGCTACATGGTCAAGAAGGCCCTGCCGGGGGACATCAGGAACCTGGCCCTGTTTCTGGTCTTTACCCTGATCGCGGCCTTCCTGTTTAAGAAACGTAAGAACGAAATGGCCGGCGTATCCCTGGCCTTTCCCGGCATCGTTCCCCTGATCATGATCCTGCTGCTGGTTCCCGGCATGCTGATGACGGGACTGGTGGTGGGTACCATCCTTCCCGGCTTCACTGCGGAGCGGTTTGTCATCTGGGCCATCCTCATGGTCCTGATCGGCATGGCAGCCAACTGCCTGATCGAAGCCTATATCGAAGGGGATATCCGTTTTGCCTTCCGCAGATTCTGGGCCTTTCTTGTGGCAGCGGTCCTTGCTGTGGGCATCTTCGGCGCCATCTTCTTTGACGTTTTCGGCTATGACAGCTATGTTCCTTCCGCAGATTCTGTAAAGGGAGGCGTGTTTATGACCAGCCAGAGAGAAGACTTCTGGAGGCTCAGGACCATGGAGACCTATGACGAAGAGACCTATCCGGCAGTTCTCGTCACAAATACGGAGGACATTCTGGAGCTTGGAAGGATCGGCCAGAAGGCCCTGATCGACAGGGACAAAAACATGGCGCAGACAGAAGGCTGGGAGACCTATATCAGCTATGTGGGCAATAATGACAGAATAGAGACAAGGCATATCCTGATCCCCGCTGATATCGACAGAGACCTGATGGACCGCCTTCTTAAAGATCCGGCTTTCCGTGAGGATCTCTATCCCGGCCTGGGGGCGGACCCCGGCCTGTGCGCGGGCGTGTTATGGAACAATGTCTTTTACTATGAAGACACCCTTCTGGCAGAAGGGGACAAGGCACCTGCTTTTGCGGAAAAGATCCTTGAAGCCTATAAAAAGGATCTGGAAGCTGCCGCCTTTGATCAGATCGCGGACGGCAGGCTCTGCGGCATCCTGAATCTGTCCTGCACTGCGGAGGGAGATCCGGACGGAAAGGAATACAATGATTATTCCCTTCCTGTCTACAGATCCTTTAAGAAGACCCGGGCCCTTTTAAAGAAAAAGGAAGCAGATATGTCCGTTCCGGATCCCGATATGATCCGGTCTGTTGAGATCTCTTATTATAATAACGCAGAGCAGATCAGCAGGACCTATGAGGATCCTGAGAAGATCCGGCAGATCACGGAAGGACTGGCCGGCACCGATATGTACTACGATATCCCTTTTGAAAGCCGGGACAATAAAGGCATAAACGTCCTCATTACCTGGAAGAAGGAGAAACCGGAAGATTATTACAGCTACAGCTTCAGAAAAGGCGGCATCCCCGGCTTCGTACGGGAAGACCTGGAGATCGCTCCCTGATCAGATAATAATCCGGCATAAAGACGCGGCATGAAATATGCAGGCGGCCCTGTGAATCATCACAGGGCCGCCTGTTTTCGTCATGCTCCCCCGGCTCTCCCCGGTTGTTTTTCTGTGTTCCGTCTGTCCGTTTATTCTCCTTCATTCGTTTTTCTTCCCTTCGGACCGGTAAAAAATGTCTTTTTGCCCTCTTTCATATGTAAATTTGTGTAAATTTTTGTTAAAGTCGTGTTAAGGTTTCCGTAAAGCTCTTTTCGGATGATACCGCCGTGATATAATTCTGAAGATACTGACCTTCCGGTCTGTTGATGTTTTATATGGAAAAGGAGATTTTTTGTGGACATTTTCTATAAAGTGATCGCCCTTCTGGGCGGCCTGTCCATGTTCCTGTACGGAATGCGGATGATGGGCGACGGCCTGAAGAGCTCTTCGGGCGGGGCCATGAAAGCGGCCCTGGCCAAGGTTACCAACCGGCCTGTCATCGGTTTTCTCTTCGGTATGCTGGTCACCTGCATGATCCAGTCCTCTACGGCCACCATCGTTCTGACGGTGGGTCTGGTGGGAGCGGGCTTTCTGACCTTCCGCCAGTCCGTGGGCATAGTCCTGGGCGCCAACGTAGGTACGGCCATTACGGCCCAGATCATTCGTCTGATGGACCTGAACGCCGGCGCCACCAGCTTCCTCTACTTCTTCAAGGCCGATAACCTGGCCCCCATGGCCCTGCTCATCGGCATGATCTGCATCATGTTTATTAAGGGAGACAGAGCCACCACCGTAGGCAGCATCGCCACCGGCTTCGGTATTCTCTTTATGGGCCTCATTTACATGGGGTCTGCCGTCTCCGACATGGGCGACGGGCTCAGCAACCTTCTGACAGCCTTTGAAGACAATTACCTGCTGGGATTTCTGGCCGGCGTACTGGTCACGGGCATCATTCAGAGCTCCTCGGCCGTAGTCGGTATCCTCCAGTCCCTGGCATCTACCGTAGGCCTTAATTTCTGCGGCGTCTTTGCCGTCATCATCGGCGTCAACATCGGCGACTGTCTGACCACCTTCCTGGTCAGCCGGATCGGGGCGAGGCCCGAGCAGATCCGGACAGCCATGGTCCACGTCATTTACAACATCATTGCGGCGACCCTCCTGATCGTTTCCCTGACCCTGCTCCGGCTGACAGGGATCCTGAGCAATGATTTCTGGTACATGCAGCTGAATTCCGGCGGCGTTGCCAACGTCCACGGCGCCTTCCGTCTGATCCCCGCCGTGATCCTTCTTCCCTTTTCCGGCATTCTGGCCTCTCTGGCCGAAAGGGTCGTTCCGGACAAAGCCCAGGAGGAAGTTGAGGATCTGGAGCTGGAAGAGAGCGTCAGGGAGCTGGATATGCACCTGATCTCCAACCCCGTTCTGGCCCTGGACCAGTCGGGCGAGCTGATCCTCCATATGGGAAAGACAGCCATGCACAACTACGATTCCTGCATCCAGCAGCTCTATGACTATGAAGACGCCAGATTCAGCCGCATGGAGAAGCGGGAGGACCTGCTGGACCATATGGCGGACGCATCCAACCGCTATGTAGTGGATGTCTCTCCCTACATCAACATGGAGAGGGATACCCTGCGGCAGAGCTTCCAGATCAAGGCCCTTACCTGCTATGAGCGGATCGGAGACCATGCCATCAACATTGCCAAGGACCTGGCCGGCCTCAAGGCCCAGAAGGGAAAATTCTCCGAAATGGCCCTTGCGGACATCGAGGTCCTGGCCACAGCCGTCCGGAACATTCTGGAGCTGGCGGAGAAGGCCGTTACGACCCAGGAATACGCCGACGCGATCAAGATCGAACCTCTGGAAGAGGTGGTGGACGCCCTGACGGAAGCCCTCCGTTCCCGCCATATCCAGCGTATGACCCGGGGAGACTGCGACGTTTACAGCGGCATCCAGTACGACAACATCCTCTCCAACATGGAAAGGATCGCCGACCAGTGCTCCGATCTGGGCCTGGCGGTCATGGTTCTGACCCGCAGCAGCATCCTGGGCCAGGAGCACCAGTATATTCATGATGTGCACAGGGATCTGGGCAAGAACTATCAGGTCCTCTACCGCCAGGAGTACGACCGCTACTTCGGCATCCTGGAGAAAAATGACCGGATGAAAGAGGAAGCGTAATGCTCCGGTAAAGAAGAGATTAACAAAAGTGCCCGGGAAAGCCGGGCACTTTTGCGTATAATGAGGGGAAATCTGAAGGAAAAAGGAATCGAGGAAAGACCATGCGCTCATATGCGAAGGAACTTCATAAATTTGAGGCCCGCCACCACTACCGGGACGAAGTGGTGAATGGACGACGTTTTCATTATCTGCTGTGCGGCTGCGGAGACCAGACCTTGACCTTTCTGGTGGGAGGCCTGGGACGCAGTATTCTCTGGTTCCCCTATATCAGAAAGCTGGAGAAGCACTACCGGATCCTGACCTTCGACTATCCCTTCGAATGCCGGACCAACGACGAGCTGATCGAAGCCATCCACGACCTCCACGTCCAACTTGGCATTGAAAAGACCGTGGTCATAGGCTCCTCCATAGGAGGCTACTTTGCCCAGATGTATGCCATGCGCTATAAGGAGAACGTCTCTGCCATGTGCCTCTTTTCGACGGCTGCCTTTTCCGCCAGGACCCTGGAGGGCCTGAAGGAAAAGTACGGAAAGCTCCGTGAGAAGGCCACCATCGGTCTGGTCAGAGCCCTTCCCTATACCTTTATTAAGCCTGTCAGGATCTTTCTGCTGCGCCGCACCTGGGTGGGCATCAGCGACAGCGAAAGAGCCTACATGAACGGTCTTTTAAAGGAAATCTACCGGAACTATACGGCCAGGGAGGATATCTACATGTCCAGGCGCTTCTTTGACATGCTCCGTCAGAAGCCTGCTTCCAGAGAAGACTTCCTCTACCTCAGAGGAAAGATCCTCCTGCGTCTGCCCGAGGACGATAAGACCTTCAGCGAAGAGATGCAGAAAGACCTGGTGGAGATGATGCCCGGCTGCGTGCTGGAGCGGGTGCGGGGCGGACATATGGCCACCATGATGCGGCCCGAGGAATACGCCGATACCATAGACTATTTCCTGGCCAGTATGTAAAAAAATATACAAACTGTTCCGATCTCCCGGGTCCTGCGGTCTTCCGCAGGACTTTTTCTGCATATATACAGACGTATCATATACAGGAAGGTCGGGCAGGATGTTCTGCAGGATGTTCTTTCATTTTTTTATTTACATAAAGCTGACAATGGGTATAAAGTGTAAGTGTATGATTTTGTTACCACTTTCACAGACAAGGAGTAATGGATATGGCAAAAGACAAGAAACTGATCAGCAGACGCGATTTTATCAAGGGTGCGGCTGCAGGCGTTGTCTCCATGGCAGCCCTCAGCGTCGTGGATATCGCGGCCAACCTGAGTAAGGGGGAAAAGGGATCAAGCGCAGGCGCAGCCGCCACAGGAGAAGCCGGCGGACAGACCGCCCAGGGGACCGGTCTTAAATATACACCCGGCACTTATTCCGCGACGGCCAAGGGCATCAGCTCTGACGTCAGCGTAACGATGACTTTCAGCGAAGACGCCATTACAGACGTTCAGATCGATGTTTCCGGAGAGACCAAAGGCATCGGCGCAGATATCGGACCTGCCATGCAGGAAGCCATCATGTCTGCCCAGACCGCAAATGTGGACGCCGTAGCTTCCGCTACCGTCACATCCGACGCCATCAAGAAAGCAGCGGCCGACTGTATCTCCCAGGCCTCCGGCCAGGAGTTCACCCTCGCTGCAGAAGAGGCAGCGGCAGGCGACTGGCTGGGCACAGCTCCCGAAATCGCAGACGCGGATATCAAAGAGACCATCGACACCGACGTTCTGGTAGTCGGCCTTGGTACGGGCGGATGGATCACCACTATGACGGCCGCCGAGACCGGTGTCAAGGTCACTGTCATCGAGAAGAGAGAAGAACCCACCACCATCCGTGAGGATATCGGTTCCATCGGTTCCAAGATCCAGCTCAAAGAGATCGAAGAGCATCCCGAGCTTGCCATCGACAAGATGGAAGCTCTGCAGGAGCTGGTCCGCTACAGCGCTGGCTACTGCGATTCCGACCTGATCAAGGTATGGATCAATGAGTCCGGCGAAATGGTGGACTGGCTGACCAACATCTTCGAGAAGGACGGCAAGTACTACATGAGCCTGGAAGGCGGCGTAGGCAACCTGGACGATCCCGGACGCGACAAGGCTTATGCTACCGGCCACAGCCCCCACAAGACCGATGAGTACGCCGACGACGATACCGTGACCATCAACAGCCTCTTTACAGACTACTGCAACGAGGTCGGCGATGTTGACTTCCGCTTCAGCACCACTCTGGTCAGACTGGTGCAGGACGATACCGACAAGGTCACAGGCGTCATCGCCCAGGACGGCGACGGCAACTACATTAAGATCAACACCTCCAAGGGCGTGATCATCTGCACCGGCGGCTATGCCACCAACACCGAGATGATGAAGGCTCTGCAGCCTCAGACCCTGGATATGAAGGTCCAGTATACACTGGGTTCCACTGCCGACGGTTCCGGCATCAAGGCCATGATGTGGGCAGGCGCTGCTCTGGATCCCACCCATGCATCCATGATGTTCAACCGCTGCTGCGTCAAGCCCGACGAGACCGCAGGCTACAAGACCACCGGCAAGTGGTTCTGGTTCGGCGAGCAGCCTTTCCTGAAGGTCAACCTGAACGGCAAGCGCTTCTGCAATGAATCCGGCCCTTACGAATTCATGCTCCACTCCATGGAGATGCAGCCTCACCACACCTATATCGACGTGTTCGACGCCAACAACGAGAAGTACTGCGAGCAGTTCGACGAAGTGGGCTGCTGCCGTCTGTTCAAGTTCCCCAACGGCGCCCTGTCCAACATGCCTTATTCCTTCGTATGGTCCAGAAACGAGGGCCTTATGGAAGACGGCTATCTGATGCAGGCGGATACCCTTGAGGAGCTGGCCGAAAAGCTCAACATCCCCGCCGACAACTTCGTAGCCACCGTAGAGCGCTACAACGAGCTCTGCGCAAAGGGCGTGGACGAAGACTACGGCAAGGAAAAGCACAGAATGACCCCCGTGGATACGCCTCCCTACTATGGCATCCGTACCTGCGCATGGCATCTGACCACTCTGAACGGCTGCCGCATCAATACAGATATGCAGGTCATCCGTGAGGACGGCACCGCCATCGAGGGCCTCTATGCAACAGGCGACGCCTCCGGCGGTTTCTTCTCCACCACCTATCCCAACCTGATGACAGGTCTGGCCTGCGGCCGTACCATGACCTTCGGCAGACATGCTGCCAAGGTCGTCTGCGCTAAGTAAGACGGTTCCGGCTTCAGAAACGGAATAAAAAAGCGGCAGAGAGCATCTGCCGCATAGAGAGAGCCTCCGGTTTTCCGGAGGCTCTTTTCATGGACGGATTCAGTAAAGGTGGTATCTTCCCTGCCCGGGGTCTTCTTCGTGCAGGATGGGCATGGCACCCGGGATGAGACCGAAATGACAGAGGGCGTTCCAGATCCCGTCCCTGTCCAGGGCGGAGGTCACGTAGTCGGCCGCTGCCTTCAGGGCGGGGGTGGCGTTCCCCATGGCGATGCCGCAGCCGGCTGCCCGGATCATCTCCATGTCGTTCTGTCCGTCGCCGAAGGCGAAGGTGTCTGTTATATCCAGGCCCAGAAGGGAACAGGTCTTATGGATCCCCGTGGCTTTGGAAAAGCCTTTGGGGACCATTTCCACCACGATCTCGTTGTGGAAGATGAAGTCGTACCAGGGAGAGAGGGCTTCCACGAAGGGAGCAGTATCGGATCCGGTCAGGTCGCAGGCCAGCTTTACGATCTCCCATTTCCCCCAGGAATCCGTGATGGACAAAAGGGAATCCTCCATCTCCCGCATGAGCTTCTGGCCGTAGCGGTCATCCTTGAAATCCTCGTAGTCCATGTAGAGATGGCGGGGGCCCTCCAGGATGGGGCGGACCCTGTATTTTCGGGCTTCCTCCATGGTCTTTATGACCAGGTCCTTTTCGATCAGCCTCTGGTAGAGGACTTCTCCCCGGTATTCGATCATGGTGCCGCAGCCGGAAACGATGCCGTCGAAGCCGATGGAAAGGAGATCTTCACTGGTCACAAAGCCTCTGGCCCTGCCGGTGCACAGAAAAGCCAGATGGCCGTTTTCCCTGGCCGTGCGGATGCCTTCCCTGCAGGAAGGGGGGATGTTGTTGTGGAAGTCCCAGATGGTGCCGTCTATGTCAAAAAACAATGCCTTGGGGGTCAATGAAATACGCTCTCTTTCTTCGGAAATGCTTTTTCTGTATGCTTTGTAATGTAGCATATCCGGGAGAGATATGCCAGTGGACAAAAAGACACATGCGGATGAATTCTGCGCCTGTCTGTGGTAAGATGGAGTGGCCGGCCCCGCCAGATCTACCGGCAGAGAAAAGAGGAAAACATGGGAAGAATCACCGCTTATACGGATACAGACGAAAAAGAGATACAGATCCAGATCGCCGAGATCGTGGGACTGATGCCCCTGCCGGTCCAGGAGGACGCCCAGGAGGCCTTCTATGCGGAGGCCAACGGGGAGTATGCAAAGGCCCTGGAGCATGCAGGGAGAGTCCTTGAGAGGATCCCGGACCAGGACGACATGCGCATGCTCCGGGTCCGCTGCCTTTTTGATACGGGAGACATGGAGCAGGCGGAAAAACTCTGCGAGGAGATGCTGAAAGTCCTTCCGGACGACGACGATCCCCATCTCTTCATGGGACTGATCTCCCATGCCAGAGGAGGCTACCAGAGGGCCGTCAGAGAGTTTGAGGCCATCTATCCTCCCAGGGAATACTATCCCTTCTATTATACTTCCTTCGGGGATTCCCTGGAGAAGACAGGAGCCAGGGACCGGGCCAGAGACATGTTCTGTCAGGAGGTAAGGCATTACGAGGAGACGGGAAGGGCCGGCTCCGTGCTTATGGTGGACGGGGCCTACCAGCACATCCTGGATCTGGACACGGTCCTGCATACGGGCCTTTTCCAGGAGGATCTGGCCTCCTATAAGAATTTCCTGAAGAAGGCGGAGATGACCCCCGCCCTGCAGAAGCAGATCGGATCCACCATCGTCCTCCTTTCCCGCCTTCTGGACCGGGCCTGGTTCCGGCCGGATTTCCTGGACCTGGTGGCCCATATCGACCGCTGCGAGTATCTAGCCACCCGGGAGGGGACCGCTGTCCTCCTGTCGGCCTACTGCGCCCTGGAGTCCTACCTGATCCACGAGGACCGGAGGGTCAACGCCCTGGTGGAAGGTTATCTGGCCGCCGTCCAGGGGAGCCTTGACGTGACAGGGGACGCTGAAAAGGAGGCAAGGAGCCGTCTGGTCTCCTACGAATGGTACCTGTGCCGCTATTATCCGGACCATAAGAATGAATTCATCTATGTCATGAACAATTACCCTCACACCTGGCTGACCGCGGGCCGTTTCATCGACATGCTGGAATACGGGGACCCTGAAAAGATCGCAGAGGAAAAGGTGGACGAGCTGATCCCTCTGATGGCCTTCCCCGTCAGCAGGGAAAAGGCCCTGGAGTCTCTGGAAAGAGCCTACAGCAGGGCCCTGAAGCAGGAAAAGATGCCTGCCTACCTGGCGTCGGGAAACGACCAGTATATACGGGGCGGCAGAAAGATCATGCCCAACGATCCCTGCCCCTGCGGAAGCGGCAAAAAGTATAAGAAATGCCACGGAAGAAACGCCAGATAGATCTGCGGGCGCCCGGCCTGAAAAGCTGAAAACGAAGAAAGAAGAGAAGGCCTCCGCCTGCGGCACTGACTGCCGCAGGGGAAGCCTTCTCTTTTGCTGTTTAGTGATATATCTGCAGCCTGGCAGTATGGACAAGCTTTTCGTTTACTGTATATATTTTGAAAAACGTCTGGCATAGTCGGCGCTGCAGGAGGCCGTAAGGCGGATCCCTTCCGGAAGATATTCTACCTCCCCTGTCAGCATGCCCCGGGTCCGCAGATCCTGCAGCAGAGCGCCTTCGGTATAGGGAATCAGAAGAGTGAAATCACTGCGGCCCTGGCCCAGAGCCTGATCGATCAGGGAAAGGAGCTCTTCGATGCCGATGCCCTTTTTGGCGGAGAGATAAATGGCGGCGGGGTCGGTGGTATCCCGGACGAAGGGAATGCTGGCGGGCATCCTTCTTCTGCTGCCTGTCCTGTCCTCTTCCGTATCTGCGGAATCACTGCCGGCTAAGCTGCTGCCTGCAGATGCAGCTGCACTTTCCGGGGAGGAGGGGCGGCGCCTGCCCCACCGCACCGGGGAAGGGAAGATGATCTTATCATTCGAATCTTCTTCCGCTTTCTCCTCTGCCAGGTCGCACTTGTTGTAGACATAGAGGAGGGGAATGGAGCCAGCCCCGATCTCCTTCAGGGTCCTGCCCGTGACCTCGATCTGGTCCTGGCATTCGGGATCGGAAAAATCGATGATCTCCAGGAGAAGGTCTGCCTGGCAGACTTCCTCCAGGGTGGAGCGGAAGGCCTTGACCAGGGAATGGGGCAGGTCGCTGATAAAACCTACCGTATCCGAGAGCAGGAAGGGCATATGGCCCGGGGCCTCGATCTTCCTGACGGAGGTATCCAGGGTGGCAAAGAGCATGTCCTTTTCCAGGACCTTTTTCTCCTGGGCCCCCTCGCCTCCGAAGCGCTCCAGCAGGGTATTCATGAGGGTGGACTTGCCTGCATTGGTATAGCCCACCAGGGCGATCCTGGCCATGCCGGACTTAAGGCGGCGGCTCCGCTGGGTCTCTCTTTCCCTGTCCACCACTCTGAGCTCCTTTTCCATCTGGCTGATCCGGTGCTCGATCCGGCGGCGGTCCAGCTCCAGCTTCTGCTCGCCGGCGCCCTTGTTGGAAAGGCGGCCGCTGCCGCCGCCCTGTCTGGAGAGCTCGGCATGCATGCCGGCCAGCCGGGGCAGGATGTATTTAAGCCTTGCGGTCTCCACCTGCAATGTGGCCTCCCTGGTCCTGGCCCTTCTGGAAAAGATCTGCAGGATGATGCCGGTCTTGTCCAGCACCTCGGTATCCAGTTCCTTTTCCAGGTTGCGGACCTGGAGGGGGGAGAGGGATTCGTTGAAGATGACCACGTCGGCATCGCAGAAGGCGATCTCATCCTTCAGTTCCCCCACCTTGCCGCTGCCCATGTAGGTGCGGTGGGTGATCTCGGCCGCGTTCTGGACCACCATAGAGACCACCTCCAGGTCACAGGCCTCGGCCAGGCCCTTCAGCTCCTGCATGGACCTTGTGTATTTGTCGGAGGGAAGGAGGGTATTGACCCCGGCCAGGACAGCCCTGGACTTTTCCCCCGTATCTTTCAGATCAGTGATATTTGCCATAGAATTCCTTTTTACTGAGTAAACAGTTTCCGGTTTCCGGTCCATTGTATCAGAGAGGGAGAGGATTTAAAAGATACCGCAGGTATAAGGATACAGGTATAAGAATCATTTCCCAAAGCCCCGGGTTTGTAGTAAAATGTTATTTAGTGTTCCTGCCGGTATTTCGCATTTAAACAGGGCGCAGGCCAATCATCATGAGGGGGGAATTTTATAATGAAACTGTCAGTGAAGGAAAAGGCATCCTACGGACTCGGCGCTGTCGGAAAGGACATGGTCTATGCCCTTTCGGCCACCTATGTACTGTATTACTACAATGACCTTCTGCACATCAATCCGCTGGCCATGGGCGCCATTCTGCTCTTTGCCCGTGTATTCGACGCCTTCAACGATCCCATCATGGGCGTCATCGTTGCAAAGACCCGTACCAGGTGGGGCAAGTTCAGGCCCTGGCTCATGATCGGCACCCTGCTCAACTCCGTCTTTCTGATCCTGATGTTCGCGGTCCCCGCAAACTTCTCGGGCTCTTCCCTGGTGGCCTATGCCGCGGTCATGTATATCATGTGGGGCGTGACCTATACCATGATGGATATCCCCTACTGGTCCATGGTCCCCGCCTTTACGGAGCCCGGAAAAGACCGTGAGAACGTATCCGCCCTGGCCAGGTCCTGCGCCGGCGTAGGCTCCGCCCTGATCCAGATCTTTTCCATGATGATCGTCTATGCTCTGGGCGCCATCGGGCTGGATACCGCATCCGTGGCCTCCTCGGTGGTGGAAGTGAACGGCTTCAAATATCTGGCCATCATTGTGGCTGTCCTCTTTATAGCCTTTATCACCATTACCTGCGTCAATATCAAGGAGACCTCCACCGTGGAGATGCAGACCGCATCCGTGGGAGACATGTTCCGGGCGCTCATTCAGAACGACCAGGCCATGACCGTGGTCATTGCCATCGTCCTGGTCAATACAGCCTTCTATGTCACCAGCAACCTGGTCATCTACTTCTTCAAGTATGACTTCGGCGGAGCGGACTGGTACCAGAACTACACCCTCTTCAACATGTTCGGAGGCGGCATGCAGATCATTTCCATGATGGTCTTCTTCCCTCTCCTTAGGAAGTTCTTTGCGGCCACCAGGCTCTTCAAGGTGGCCCTGGGATCCTCCATGTGCGGCTACCTGGTCCTTCTGGCCATAGCCTCTCTGACAAAAATGTCCAATGTATACATCCTCTTCGTGCCCGGCTTCTTCATCTTCATGGCCAACGGTGTTCTGACGGTCCTGACCACCATCTTCCTGGCCAACACCGTAGACTACGGCGAACTGAAGAACGGCAGAAGAGACGAGAGTGTGATCTTTTCCATGCAGACCTTCGTGGTCAAGCTGGCTTCGGGCGTTGCGGCCATGATCGCCACCATCTGCCTGCAGATCTTCAGCATCAGCTCCGAAAACGTGGAAGAGTCCACCGCTACCATTGCCCACAGCTCTGCCGTGGGCCTGCGCATGACCATGACCATCCTTCCCATCATCGGTCTTGTCATCGCCTTCGCCGTCTACAGCAGGCACTACAAACTGACAGAAAGCAGAATCCAGGAGATCAGCAGCGAGCTGAAAGCCAGAAAGGGCTGATCGTCCTGTCGCATATAAGGAGAAATAATGAACGACCGCAACATGGCTGCCGAGATCCGCAGCATTACCGACGAGATCCTGGATGATTACCAGAAGGGAAGAGACATCGACAAGACCAATGTCTTCAACCAGCCCGATCAGGAGGTCATCTTCGACATCACCAGAAAGCTTCTGAATATTGTCTTTCCGGGGTATTACCGGGAGCGCACCTACAGGAGCTACAATCACGATCACAGGATATCTGTTCTGATCGAAGACGTGGCCTATAACCTGAGAAAGCAGGTGGCCATTGTCCTGGATTACGGAAAGCAGGAGGAATCCTACGAGGAAAGGCAGGACAGGGCGGCGGCCATCGTGGTGGAATTCTTCCATCAGATCCCCAAAGTCAGAGATTATGTCAACACGGATATCCGGGCCACCTTTGACGGAGACCCGGCGGCCTTCAACCTGGACGAGATCGTACTGTGCTATCCGGGCCTTCTGGCTTCCACCATCAACCGCCTGGCCCACGAGCTCTTCCTGCTGCAGGTCCCCATGATCCCCCGTATGATGACCGAGTATGCCCACAGCCGCACCGGCATCGATATCCATCCCGGCGCCACCATCGGCCGTTATTTCTGCATGGACCACGGGACCGGCATCGTGGTGGGCGAGACCTCCATCATCGGCGAGCACGTCAAGATCTATCAGGGCGTGACCATCGGCGCTCTTTCCACCAGAGGGGGACAGAGGCTCAGAGGCAACAAGCGCCACCCTACCATTGAGGACGACGTCACCATCTACGCCGGCGCTTCCGTCCTGGGCGGCGAAACGGTCATCGGCAGAGGCTCTGTGGTGGGCGCCAACGTATTTATCACCAAGTCCATAAGCCCCGGCACCAGGGTGGGCATCAAGACCCAGGAGCTGGTGGTCTCCAACCGTGAAGAAAGTAAAAAGCCCCATGTGGAGACGGTGCCCAACGAGGACAATACGGACGACGGCTGGTACTACATTATCTGAGATAAATATGACTGCAGTAAAAAAGAAAGATCTTCTCCGGAGGTCTTTCTTTTTTGCATATAAAAACCGCCATGGAGGAGTCTGTGAGCTTCCATGGCGGTATGTTTTTTGGGGATTACTGTCAGACCATGAGGCGGAGCTTTTTGTCCAGGATCCTCATGGAGACTTTGGAGGACTTGCAGATGACTTCTCCGTCGGTGTGGACCCACATGGGATGGGCGGATTCGATGGTCAGGGAGGAACACCTTCCTCCCTCGATCCCTTTGAAGGCAAAGTGCCGTCCTGTGTAGACAGTGGGGAAGATATAGAAGAAGGAGAGACGGTTCAGGTCCGCCGCCAGGCACAGGTCCAGCTTCCCGTCCCTGTCATCGGCGTCAGGGCAGAACCTGAAGCCTCCCCCCTGGTAGGGCTGGTTCATGGCGACGGCCAGAAGGCAGCGGCGTTTTTCGATGACCTGTCCGTCCTCCAGGGTCAGGGTCACCTTCTCCATGGGGGCCGTCAGGATCTCCCGGATGGCGATGCCCAGATAGACCAGCTTTCCAAGGCCCAGGACATTCAGGATCCGCTTGAGGGAGGAAGCGTTGGCTCCCTGGCAGCAGGAGGCGTCGAAGCCAAGGCCTGCGGAGATGTTGAAGCGGACATGGTCCTCGCACTCTGTCTGGTCCCAGGCCTCTTCATCGTAAAGGTGGGTCACGGGATCCAGGATATGGCTCTTGTTATAGTAGGTCAGTTCACCCACATCCATAAGACGCCTGGTGCGTCCCTTCAGGATGCGGGAGAGGATTTTTTTCCGGTCTCTGGGAAGTCCCAGGCTCAGGGCCAGGTCGTTGCCGGAGCCCACGGGAATAAAGCCGAAAAGGACCTTTTCCGGGTCATGGATCCCGTTGACGGCTTCGTTGAGGCTTCCGTCTCCGCCTATGACCACCAGGCGGACTTTTTTGTCTGTCTTTGTTATGTCCGAAACGATGTCCCGGATGGATCTGTCCGGAGAGGAATAATATACCTTCCAGGTATGGCCGCTTTCCTTAAAGCAGGGTTCTATGTTCTTCCAGTTCTCCAGGCCCTGGCCGGAGCTGGAGGCGGGATTGACGACGATGTGATAATGCAAGATTGCTCCCTCCTAACTGCGATGGTGCTGCAGAGTCTCATATCAGTATAATCTTTCCGCCTGCTTTTTGACAGTGGAAGAGCGGAAGAAATCATGGAGTAAGGGAAAGAAAAAAGAGAAGGAAGAAAAAAAGAGAAGGGAAAAGAGAAAGAAAAAAGAGACAGAAGAAAAAGAGAAACAGACGGCAGGCCGCCCGGGAACCGGACGGCCTGCCTCATTTAAGGATGTATTTAAAATGCCCGCCGTGAAGCAGGTATTTTACACGCCGCTGTCTCCATAGTTGGAGAGGACTCTGGCGGAGGGATCGTTCACGTTGCAGCCTTTCCAGTCCTTATTGGGCATCCAGAAGTCTGCCACCATTTCCGACTGACCCGGATAGTGCTTTTCAAAGATCTCCCTGTAGAGGAGGGATTCCTTGGTAAAGGGTCTGGCATGGTCGTATTTAAGGCGGAGAGCTTCATATTCCTCATCGGTGTAGAAGCCTTCGGCGTATTCCTTCAGGTCGTCTACCATGGAATGGCCCACGGCATCGGAGAAGGCCGCCTTTTCTCTCCAGAGGATGGAATCCGGCAGATAGCCCAGGCCTTCGAAGGCGTGGCGGAGGAGGTATTTGCCCTTGCCGTAGCGGTTGACCTTGAGGGAAGGATCCAGGGCCATGACGTAGGAAACGAAATCCAGATCTCCGAAAGGGACTCTGGCCTCCAGAGAGTTGACCGAAATGCAGCGGTCCGCCCGGAGAACGTCGTACATATGGAGCTCACGGACTCTCTTTTCGGCCTCCGCCTGGAAGGCATCCGGAGAGGGGGCGAAATCCGTATATTTGTAACCGAAGATCTCATCCGAGATCTCGCCGGTCAGAAGGACCCGGATATCTGTCTTTTCATGAATGGCTTTGCAGACCAGATACATGCCCATGGAAGCTCTGATGGTGGTGATGTCATAGGTGCCCAGAAGCTCTATGACCCTCTCCAGAGAGGAAAGGACCTCCTCCGGGGTCATATATACCTCGGTGTGATCGGCCCCTATATAGTCGGCCGCCTGTCTGGCGTACTTCAGGTCGATGGCGTCCTTCTCCATGCCGATGGCAAAGGTGCGTATGGGCTCTTTGGACTGCCTTGCCGCAATGGCGCAGACCAGAGAAGAATCCAGACCGCCGGAAAGGAGGAAGCCTACTTTGGCGTCGGCCACCAGGCGTTTTTTTACGCCCCGGATCAGTTTCCTGCGGATCTTTTCGCAGGCTGTTTCCAGATCGTCACGGCAGACTTCCTTCACGGAGGAGATCTCCGCGTAGGGAATAAAGGAGCCGTCTTTATAGAAGCAGCCGGGAGGGAAAGGCTTTATACGGTCCGCCAGCCCCACCAGGTTTTTCGGCTCGCTGGCAAAGAGGATGCCCCCTTGTCTGTCATAGCCGTAGTAGAGAGGCCTGATCCCAATAGGATCCCTGGCTGCCAGGAAGGTCCCGGAGGTCCCGTCATAGATGATGCAGGCAAATTCCGCATCCAGCATGGAAAACATGTCCGTGCCGTATTCCCTGTAGAGGGGAAGCAGGATCTCGCAGTCGCTTCCGCTTTTGAAGCTGTAGCCTTTTCCTTCCAGCTTTCTTTTGCAGGCTTCAAAGCCGTAGATCTCTCCGTTGCAGACCACATAACTTCCGTCCATCTCAAAGGGCTGCATGCCCGCGGGAGTCAGGCCCATGATGGAAAGGCGGTGGAAGCCCATAAGTCCCTTTCCTGTATCGATGATACGGCTGTCATCCGGGCCCCGGGAGAGGGTCCGGTCAAAACCGGTCTTAAATTCCTGCGGATCCACGTCCGGTCCGCACCAGGCCATAATGGAACACATATGTCTTTTCCTCCTGCTGTTTGTACGTTTTTCGTCCTATTCCACGTCCTATTCCACGTCCTGCAGGGCATTCCAGCCTTCTTCGCCGGTACGGACCTTGATGACGTTCTCCACATCGTAAACGAAGATCTTGCCGTCGCCGATATGGCCGGTATAGAGGACCTTCTTGGCGGTTTCGATCACATCCCTCACGGGAATGGCCGCCACTACGATGTCCATCTGGACCTTGGGACGAAGATCTGTTTCCACCGCAACGCCTCTATAGAACTCGGTATGGCCCTTCTGCATGCCGTAGCCCATGACATGGGAGATGGTCATGCCGGTAATGCCCAGCCTGGCCATGGCGTCCTTGAGGGCATAGAGTTTTTCTTCCTTGAAGACGATCTCCACCTTGGTAAATTTGGAGTTCTCGTCCCTGAAGACGGGCTCTCTTTTTACGGGTACTGCCTCTGCCGGGGGAACCGTGCCCGTAACGACGGGAACGACTTCGCCGCCGGATTCCGTATACTGGTCTACAGCGGGCATGAAATCCGCATAGGCGCTGGGAAGACCGTGTTCGCTGATGTCCAGGCCCATAAGCTCATCCTCTGCCTGGGCTCTCAGGAAGCCGATCCTTTTAAGCAGGAGAAAGAAGCCGGTCATGGTCGCGGCTGCCCAGGCAGCCACGGAAACAAAGCCCAGAAGCTGCAGCCCCATCTGGCGGGGGTCTCCGGTATAGAGAAGGCCCGAAAGTCCTGCAGGCGCCTGGGGATTTGCCAGAAGGCCCACGGCCAGGGTGCCCCAGATCCCGTTTGCGCAGTGGACGCCCACGGCGCCCACCGGGTCATCGATGTGGAGCTTCAGATCCAGGAATTCCACGACCACGACCACCAGAATGCCGGACACCAGACCTACAATGGCAGATCCCAGGGCGTCGAAAGCGTCGCACCCTGCCGTGACGGCCACCAGGCCGGCCAGGGAGGCGTTGAGACACATGGATACGTCAGGCTTGCCGTTCCGGATCCAGGTATAGAGCATGGTGGTGCAGGTGGCCACGGAAGGGGCCACGGTGGTGGTCAGGAAGATGGAAGAGAGTTCAGAAGGGGTAGTAGCTGCCGCTCCGTTGAAGCCATACCAGCCCAGCCAGAGGATAAATACGCCCAGGGCGCCCAAAGGAATGGAATGGCCGGGAATGGCGTTGACCTTGACCACCTTTCCCTTTCTGTCAGTCACATATTTGCCGATCCTGGGACCCAGGACGGCAGCGCCTATAAGGGCTGCGATGCCTCCCACCATGTGGATGGCGCAGGAGCCTGCATAATCATGGAAGCCCAGACGGGAGAGCCAGCCGCCGCCCCAGATCCAGTGGGCCTCAATGGGGTAGATCAGAAGACTGATCACGCCGGAGTAGACACAGTAGGCAGAAAAGCGGGTGCGCTCCGCCATGGCGCCCGATACGATGGTAGCCGTGGTGGCGCAGAATACCAGGTTGAATACGAAATAGCTGGCGTTTGTAAAGCCGCCTTCGGCAGGTGCGATAAAGCGTCCGAAGGAGGTGAAAAGATCAAAGTTCGGTTTTCCGATCAGGCCGAAGAAGGTATCCTCGCCCATCATGAGGGAGTATCCCAGGAGGGAGAAGACCACGGTGCCGATACAGAAATCCATCAGGTTCTTCATAATAATGTTGCCGGCGTTCTTGGCTCTGGTAAAGCCTGTTTCCACCATTGCGAAACCGGCCTGCATCCAGAAGACCAGGGCAGCGCCTATAAGGAACCAGAATTCTACAGTCATAATGAGTTGTCTCCTTTACGTATGCTGTGCTGTCTGACCGGGCTCCGGCATGAAGCAGGCTGTCCCCGCATGATGCCGGAACCCGGAATGTTTTTTACTTTACACCGAAGAGAAGATCGGCATAGGTGGGGAAGGGCCAGTAGGACTTGGCCGTCACGGCTTCCGCCTGGTCGCAGGGAGTCCGCAGCGCCTCCATGGCGGGCAGGACCAGGTCTCTGATCATGCAGGATTCTTCGATGATGTCCTCTGCCCCGCGGACCCTGGCAGATGCCTCTTCCAGGGCGTCCGCCTTTTCCTCGATCTGATCCAGAAGGCCGGACAGCTTTCTGACAAGGCCTGTCTCGTAGCGGCACATAAGGTCGGGAGCCAGGTTCAGCTTGGAGGAAGCTGTGCCCGCCACATGGCCGGCATAGGCCTCGATGGCAGGAGCGATCTGGGTCCTGGCCATGGAGATCATGGTGTCGGCCTCGATCTCCACGCTCTTGCAGTAGTTCTCCAGCATGATATCCCTGCGGGATCTGAGCTCGTCGATGGAGAAGACGCCCAGAGAGGTGAGCATGGTCACGTTCTTTTCATCCAGCAGGTGGGGCATGCAGTCCGCCGTGGTGCGGTAGTTCATAAGGCCCCTGACCTCTGTGGCTTCTCTGATCCAGGCGTCATCGTAGCCATTGCCGTTGAAGATGATCCTCTTGTGATCCCTGATGGTCTTCTTGATCATGTCGTGCAGGGCTGTCTCGAAGTCCTCGGCCCCTTCCAGTCTGTCGGCGTAGATCCGGAGACTCTCGGCCACAGCGCTGTTGAGCATGATGTTGGTGCAGGCAATGGAGTTGGAGGAGCCCAGCATGCGGAACTCGAACTTGTT
>DETN01000117.1:29628-59235 GCA_002362155.1 Lachnospiraceae bacterium UBA3287
TTGTTGCCGGTGAAGGCGAAGGGAGAGGTCCGGTTGCGGTCGGTGGTATCTCTGTTGAAGCGGGGCAGGACGTCCACGCCCAGTTTCATCCTGACCCTTTTGGTCCCTTCATAGGGCAGATCCTTTTCGATGGCGTCCAGTACGGCGGTCAGCTCATCTCCCAGGAAGATGGAAATGACGGCAGGCGGGGCTTCGTTGGCGCCCAGCCTGTGGTCGTTGCCTGCTGTGGCCACAGCCAGACGCAGCAGATCCTGATAATCGTCCACGGCCTTGATGACGGCGCAGAGGAAGAGAAGGAACTGGGCGTTCTCATAGGGAGTGGCCCCGGGAGAGAGCAGGTTCTGGCCGGAATCGGTGGCAATGGACCAGTTGTTGTGCTTGCCGGAACCGTTGACGCCTGCGAAGGGCTTTTCATGAAGGAGGCAGACCAGACCGTGCCTGGCGGCTACCTTCTGCATGATCTCCATGGTCAGCTGGTTGTGGTCGGTGGCCACGTTGGTGGTGGTGTAGATGGGGGCCAGCTCGTGCTGGGCCGGGGCCACCTCGTTATGCTCTGTCTTGGCCAGGATGCCCAGCTTCCAGAGCTCGTCGTTCAGATCCTCCATGAAGGCCGCCACGCCGGGCTTGATGACGCCGAAGTAGTGATCGTCCAGCTGCTGGCCCTTGGGGGGCTTTGCACCGAAGAGGGTGCGGCCGGAGAACTGCAGGTCAGGCCTTTTATCGTACATTTCCCTGGTGATCAGGAAATATTCCTGCTCGGGGCCTACGGAGGAGACCACCCGCTTTGCCGAATCGTTGCCGAAAAGGCGGAGGATCCGCAGGGCCTGACGGCTTAAGACTTCCATGGAACGGAGAAGAGGAGTCTTCTTGTCCAGGGCATGTCCGCCGTAGGAACAGAAAGCGGTGGGGATGCAGAGGGTCTTTCCCTTAATGAAGGCGTAGGAGGTAGGATCCCATGCGGTATAGCCTCTGGCCTCGAAGGTGGCCCGAAGGCCCCCGGAGGGGAAGGAAGAGGCATCCGGCTCGCCCTGGATCAGCTCCTTGCCGGAGAATTCCATGATGACGCTGCCGTCGGGAGAGGGGGAGATAAAGCTGTCGTGCTTTTCCGCCGTGATGCCGGTCAGGGGCTGGAACCAGTGGGTGAAATGGGTAGCACCCTTTTCCACTGCCCAGTCCTTCATGGCCTGGGCCACGGCGTCGGCCACGCTGCTGTCCAGGCGGCTTCCCTCGTCAATGGTCCTGCGCAGGGAATTATATACATCGGCGGAGAGGACGGAGCGCATTACGCGGTCGTCAAATACCATGCTTCCGAAATAATCCGATACTGTTTTCATAGTCTTCACTCCTTTTTATGTGGATTTTTCCCGGAAATAAAAGGAGGCAAAGGCAGCTTTCGTGTGCACACAAAAGACGCCTTTGCCTGTGGTCCGGGTTGGGGGTATGGACCGGCTCCCCCGGGGGGGCCGGTCTTTTCTGAAAAGGAAAAGGCGCCTTTGAGATCATTCCTCAAAGACGCCCTTGCCTTTATGAATCGTGATTTTACAGGAGCCTTTTCTGTTTGTCAACACCTCTTTTTCCGGTTTTTTGGAATTATTTCTCCTGTATTGCGTGCAGAAGCCTCAGCCTGGGCAGCCCGCCAGCCTCAGATCCTGGACAAAGTGATGGTCCAGGGAGCCCCGGTACCGATGTTGTAGGCTCTGGCGAAGGATCCCTGATTGATGGCCAGGGCCATATGGCCCACACTGTTCATGTAGAGGACAGGCATGCCCACCATAACGTCCGCGAAGGACCTGCCGTAGGTGATCCGGTTGATATATACCAGGGAAGGGCCCCGGTAGATGCGGACCTCGGCGTAGTCGCCGAAGGAGATGCCCAGGTCCTGGAACATATCAAAGGGAATGGAGGTCCACAGGGAGCCGAAGCGCACGTCCAGGATGTCGATCTGGCCTCTGACGCTGTCCCCCTCCCTCGAGGCGCCGAAAAGCTCTAGGGAAAGGGGCGGTTCCTGCAGAAGGGGGCCCACCTCTTCGAAGGAGATGATGCCGGAGGCCAGGCGGGCGCCAGTATAGGCGTAGACGTCCCTGCCGTAGAAGGTATAGGAGGTCTCGCTGTTTTTAAGACGGTTGGTCCGCTCTTCAATGAGACGCAGCTGGTCGATCCCCACGAAGGCGGCCGCATGAGTCAGGGTCCCGTTGTTGGGGGTCACAATGTACTGGCCGCCGGAGGTCCTGGCCACCACGCTTTCCCGGCTGGTCCCCACGCCGGGATCTACGACGGAGACGAAGACCGTATTGGAGGGCCAGTAGGGGATGGTCTGGAAGAGACGGTAGGACGCCTCGAAGATGTTGTAGGGGGTGATCTCGTGGGTGATGTCGCTGATGACCAGATCCGGATCCACCGAATAGGCGACCCCCTTCATGGCGCTGACCGCGCCGTCGCAGAGACCGAAATCGCTCTGGAACACAAGAAACGCATGCATGGCAAATCCTCCTTTACGGGCCCTGCAGGCCCAGTCCATTATATACCTCCAAAGCCGCCCTTTCAAATCCCTGCACCTGGGGGGCAGCCCTCCTGCAGTGCAGAACTGGCAGCACCCATGCTTCCGGGCAGCCTTTTTTCGTCCTGCTTCGTCCGTTTATTGGGAAAATCTACTGTTAACCGGTGTTTCGGAACCGGATTTTTGTGTTGACAAAGGAAAAATAAGAGCATATGATGGCGTGCAAGAGGCAATGGCGTCCCTGATGCGGTAAGGCATCAGAGGCGCCGTTGCTCTTTTTTTTGAAAAAATTTGAAAGGAAAGGGTGGAGGCTATGTACAGAGACCTTTCTTACGACAGAGAACATGATGCCTGCGGGATCGGGGCGGTGGTAAAGATCGACGGCCTGCCGGAATACAGCGTCATGGATGACGCCCTCAGCATCGTGGAAAAGCTGGAGCACAGGGCCGGAAAGGACGCTACGGGAACGGTAGGCGACGGCGTAGGCATCCTTCTGCAGATCTGCCACTCCTTCTTTGCGAATCAGGCTCTAAAGCTGGGCACGGACCTGGGGGAAGCCGGGGACTACGGGATCGGTATGTTCTTCCTGCCCCGGGACCCGCTGAAGCGGACCTTCGCCAGGCGCCTTTTTGAGGTGATCGCCGGCAAGGAAGGGATGACTGTCACACTCTGGAGAGAGGTTCCCATTCATCCTGAGATCCTGGGGGACAGAGCAAGAGACTGCATGCCGGCCATCTGGCAGTGCTTCCTGAAAAGACCGGAAACACTGGAAAAGGGTTTCGAGTTCGACAGAAGGCTCTACGTGGTTCGCAGGGAGTTCGAGCAGAGCTCGGAGGATACCTATATCTGCTCCCTGTCCTCCAGGACCATCGTCTATAAGGGCATGTTCCTGGTGGGGCAGCTGCGGCGCTTCTACGAAGATCTGCAGAGCAGGGAATACCTCACGGCCATCGCCATGGTCCATTCCCGTTTCTCCACCAATACCCTGCCCAGCTGGGAGAGGGCCCATCCCTACCGCATGATCGCCCACAACGGAGAGATCAATACCATCCGGGGCAACTCGGACCGTATGCTGGCCAGGGAAGAGACCATGCATTCCGACCTTCTGGAAAAGGACGCCGACAAGATCTATCCGGTCATTTCCGCCTCCGGCTCCGATTCCGCCATGCTGGACAATACCCTGGAATTCCTCTACATGAACGGTATGGATCTGCCCCTTTCCATGATGACCCTGATCCCGGAGCCCTGGAAGAACAACCGCTTCATGTCCGAATCCAGAAAGGATTTTTATCATTACTACGCCACTATGATGGAGCCCTGGGACGGTCCCGCGGCCATCATGTTCACGGACGGGGTGACCTTCGGCGCCACCCTGGACCGGAACGGACTGAGGCCCTCCAGATACTATATTACGGACGACAACCGTCTGATCCTGTCCTCCGAGGTGGGCGTTCTGGATCTGGAACCTGAAAAGATCATTCAAAAATCCAGGCTGACCCCCGGCAGGATGCTGCTGGTGGATACGGCCGGGCACAGGATCATTTCGGACGAGGAATGCAAGGAATACTACGCCTCCGCCTGCCCCTACGGCGAGTGGCTGGACGGAAACCTCATTCACCTGAAAGACCTTGCCATTCCCAACCACCAGGTCCCTGTCCACAGCCAGGCGGAAAGGGACAGACTCTATAAGGTCTTCGGCTACAGCTATGAAGAGGTCAGGACCTGGATCCTGGAGGCGGCCCAGAACGGAGCGGAGCCCACGGTGTCCATGGGCCACGACGTGGCGCTGGCTGCCCTGTCGGACCAGTACCCTCTGCTTTACCGCTTCTTCCAGCAGCAGTTTGCCCAGGTCACCAATCCTCCCATCGATTCCCTGCGGGAGAAGATCGTGACGGATACCACTGTCTACATCGGATCAGACGGAGACCTGCTCCAGAGCAGGGGCAGCAACTGCGCCGTGCTGGAGGTCAACAACCCGGTCCTTTCGGGGGTGGATCTTATGAAGATCCGGGCCATGAAGCACAGAGGCTTCCGGACAGAGACTGTCTCTCTTCTTTACTATAAACATACCTCCCTGGCCAGGGCCGTGGACCATCTCTACCTGGCCGTGGACCGGGCCGTCTCTGCAGGCACCAACATCCTGATCCTGTCGGACCGGGGCATAGACGAGAACCATGTGGCCATCCCGGCCCTCCTGGCTGTCTCGGCGGTGGAGCAGCATCTGGTCCATACCAGAAAGAGAACGGCGGTCTCCCTGATCCTGGAGTCAGGTGAGGTCCGGGACGTTCATCAGACGGCCTGCATCCTGGGCTTCGGCGCCAGGGCCGTCAACCCCTATCTGGCCCACGAATGCATAGAGGAGCTGGTGTCTCTGGGACTTCTGGACAAGGATGTCCATACGGCCATCCACGATTATGACATGGCCCTTTTAAACGGCGTGGTAAAGATCGCGGCCAAGATGGGCATATCCACCATCCAGTCCTATCAGTCCGCCAGGATCTTCGAGGCCATCGGCCTCTCCGACCAGGTCATAGACGCTTACTTTACCGGCGTAGCCTCCAGAGTAGGGGGCATCGGTATCCGGGAGCTGGAGGAGGGGATCTCCTTCCGCCACGACCGGGCCTTTGATCCCATGGGCCTGCCGGTGGATCCGGTCCTGGATTCCACAGGCTTCCATAATCTCAGAAGCGGAGAGGGAAAGGAGGATCACCTCTATTCTCCGGAAGTCATCGTTCTTCTGCAGCAGGCGGTCCGGACCGGCTCCTATGAGAAGTTCCGGAAATATACCGCTCTCGTGGACGACGCCCGCCATCCCCACACCCTCAGGGGACTTCTGGAATTCGTGCCGGCAGGAGAGAGCATTCCCATAGGCGAAGTGGAACCGGTGGAGAAAATAGTGAAACGCTTCCAGACAGGGGCCATGAGCTACGGGTCTCTCTCCCGGGAGGCCCATGAGACCATAGCCGAGGCCATGAACCGTCTGGGCGGGAAATCCAACACAGGAGAAGGCGGAGAAGCCGCAGACCGTTTCGGCACCGTAAGGAACAGCGCTGTCAAGCAGGTGGCTTCGGGGCGCTTCGGCGTCACGGAGGAATATCTCTTAAGCGCACAGGAGATCCAGATCAAGATGGCCCAGGGAGCCAAGCCCGGCGAGGGCGGAAACCTTCCCGCCAAAAAGGTCTATCCCTGGGTGGCAAAGACCAGATGCTCCACCCCCGGCGTCCAGCTGATCTCCCCGCCGCCCCACCATGACATTTATTCCATAGAGGACCTGGCCCAGCTGATCTACGATCTGAAGAACGCCAACAGGAAGGCCAGGATCTCGGTCAAGCTGGTCTCGGAGGCCGGCGTGGGCACCATCGCCTCCGGCGTTGCCAAGGCAGGGGCCCAGGTGGTCCTGATCTCGGGCTATGACGGGGGAACGGGAGCTGCTCCCTACAGCTCCGTGCACAACGCGGGCCTGCCCTGGGAGCTGGGCGTGGCGGAGACCCACCAGGCCCTGATCGAAAGCGGCCTCAGGTCCAGAGTGAGGATCGAGACGGACGGCAAGCTGATGACGGGAAGAGACGTGGCCATCGCGGCCCTTCTGGGAGCCGAGGAATACGGTTTTGCCACGGCGCCCCTGGTATCCCTGGGCTGCATGATGATGCGGGTATGCTCCAAGGATACCTGTCCTGTGGGCATTGCCACCCAGAACAGGTGCCTCAGGGACCGCTTTGCCGGGAAGCCGGAATATCTTATGAACTTCATGACCTTCACGGCCATGCAGCTCAGAGAGATCATGGCGAAGCTGGGCTTCAGGACCCTGGAGGAGATGATTGGCCGCACGGACTGTCTGAAAAAGAGAGAACATTTCGACCAGCCCCATGCCGCTACCATTGCCTTTGACCGGATCCTGAAAGAGGGCCTCTGGGGAGAGGAATGCCGCTTTGATCCTGCAAAGTCCTTCGACTTTGCCCTGGAAAAGACCCTGGACGAGCGCTGCCTGGTCCCCTGGTTCAGGGGGGCCGTAAAGGGCAGGGAAAAGAAAGCGGAGATCTCCGTGAAGGTCAGCTCCACGGACAGGACCTTCGGCACCATCCTTGGATCGGAGATCGTGGGCAGGTACGGCAGTGCCTGCGCAGACCTGGAGGAGGACCGCTTCCTGGTCCACTGCCAGGGCGGCGGCGGCCAGTCCTTCGGCGCCTTTATCCCCCACGGGCTGACCATCCGTCTGGAGGGGGACGCCAACGACGGTTTCGGCAAGGGCCTTTCGGGCGGAAAGCTGGTGGTATATCCGCCTGCCGGATCGCCCTTTAAGGCCAGCGAAAACATCATCGTGGGAAATGTGGCCCTTTACGGAGCCACCTCCGGAAAAGCCTATATCTGCGGCATGGCAGGAGAACGCTTCTGCGTCCGCAATTCCGGCGCCACGGCCGTGGCAGAGGGCTGCGGCGACCACGGCCTGGAATATATGACGGGCGGCAGGGCCCTGATCCTGGGACCCACCGGAAAGAACTTCGCGGCCGGCATGAGCGGGGGAATCGCCTATGTCCTGGACAGGGACCACAGCCTTTACCGCAGGGTCAACAAGGATATGGTGGAGCTGGACCAGGTCACGGATAAGTATGATATGGCGGAGCTCAGGGAGATCCTGGGTGACTATACCAGGGAGACCGGATCGGTCCTGGGCAGGGAGATCCTGGAGAACTTCGACAGAGAGATCAGATGCTTTAAGAAGGTCACTCCCAGAGACTACCACAGAATGATCCGGGCCATCAGCAGGTATGAGGAACAGGGCATCACAAGAGAGAATGCGGAACTGGAAGCCTTCAGGGAACTGACAGGTTCGGCCGTCTGACAGGGCCGCCGGGCAGAAAGCAGCAGGTGAAACTATGGGTAAACAGACAGGTTTTCTTGAATACGAACGATGTGACAACAGGGAGATCCCTCCCCTGGAGAGGATCCTTGACTATAAGGAATTCCACGCTCCCTGTTCCGAAACGGTACGCAGGGAACAGGGAGCCAGATGCATGAACTGCGGCGTTCCCTTCTGCCAGTCGGCCATGAAGCTGTCCGGCATGGTGGTGGGATGTCCCCTCCACAACCTGATCCCGGAGTGGAACGATGCCATCTACCGGGGCCAGGACGCCCATGCCCTGGCAAGGCTCCTTAAGACCAACCGCTTTCCCGAATTTACCGGAAGAGTCTGCCCGGCCCTCTGCGAAAAGGCCTGCATCTGCGGCCAGGCGGACGATCCCGTAACGGTCAGGGACAATGAGCTCTTTCTGATCGAAAAGGGCTACCGCACGGGATGGATGCAGGCAAAAAGACCCGTAAGGGAGAGCGGAAAGCGGGTCGCCGTCGTGGGCAGCGGGCCGTCCGGCCTTTCCGCGGCGGATGCCCTGCGGCGCAGGGGCCACAGCGTGACGGTCTTTGAAAGAGAAGACCGGATCGGAGGGCTTTTAATGTACGGTATCCCCAACATGAAGCTGGACAAGGCGGTGATCGAAAGACGAAGAAGACTCATGGAGCAGGAGGGCATTCTTTTCAGGACCGGGGTCCATGTGGGAAAGGACCTGGATGCTTCCGAACTGATCCGGGACTATGACGCCGTGGTCCTGTGCTGCGGGGCCAAAAAGCCCAGGGCCCTGCAGGCGGAGGGCATGGAAGGGACCGGCGGGATCTTTTTCGCGGTGGACTTTCTGACAGCCGCCACGAAAAATCTCCTGGGAACTTCGCCTCTTCCGGCGGAGTATGACGCGGGAGGCAGACACGTGGTCATCGTGGGCGGCGGCGATACCGGCAACGACTGCATCGGGACCGTCATCCGTATGGGCTGCGCTTCTGTGACAGCTCTGGAAATGATGCCGGAGCCTCCAGGGGAAAGGCGGCCCGACAATCCCTGGCCCGAATGGCCAAAGACCCTGCGGACCGATTACGGCCACGAGGAGGCCAGGGCTCTCTTCGGATCCGATCCCCGCCTTTTCGGGACCACCGTGAAGAAGGTCATATCCGAGGGCGGCAGGATCTGCGCCGTGGAGACGGCGGCGGTCTCCTTTGAAGGAGGAAAGCTGACCCTCCTTAATGGCAGCGAAAAGACCCTTCCCTGCGACCTGCTTCTGGTGGCCGCGGGCTTTACGGGAGCAGAAAGGCTCCTGCCGGATGCCCTGGGCCTTGCCATGACAGGCAGGGGCGTGGTCTCCACAGAGGAAGGAAAATATGCTTCCAGCACCCCGAAGGTCTTTACCGCCGGCGACATGCACCGGGGGCAGAGTCTGGTGGTCTGGGCCCTGGCCGAGGGCAGAGCATGTGCGACAGAGGTGGACCAGTATCTGATGGGCTATCGGAACAGCTGAAAAGGAGAAAGCCATGACAAAGTTTGTGTTTGTGACCGGCGGCGTAGTCTCCGGCCTGGGAAAGGGGATCACAGCGGCTTCCCTGGGAAGACTTCTGAAGATGCGGGGCCTGAAGGTGGCCTCCCAGAAGCTGGACCCATATATGAACGTGGATCCGGGGACCATGAGTCCCTTCCAGCACGGGGAGGTCTTCGTGACCGACGACGGGGCGGAAACGGACCTGGACCTGGGCCACTATGAGCGCTTCATCGACGAGGACCTGACCCGCTATTCCAACCTGACCAGCGGCAGGGTCTACTGGAATGTCTTAAACCGGGAGCGCAGGGGAGAATATCTGGGCCAGACCGTTCAGGTCATTCCCCACATCACGGACGAGATAAAGCATTTCATCTATGCCGGAGCACAGAAGACCGGGGCGGATGTCCTGATCACGGAGATCGGCGGCACCATAGGCGACATAGAGGGCCAGCCCTTCATCGAAGCCATCCGCCAGATCTCCCTGGAGCAGGGAAAGGAGAAGTGCCTTTTTATCCATGTCACCCTGGTCCCCTATCTGTCCGGATCCTTCGAACTCAAGACCAAGCCCACCCAGCATTCGGTCAAAGAGCTCCAGGGTATGGGGATCCATCCGGATATCGTGGTCTGCCGGACGGACCGGCCCCTGGATCAGTCCGTCCGGGACAAGATCGCCCTCTTCTGCAACGTGGACAGAGACTGCGTGATCGAGAACGATACCATGCCCTGTCTCTATGAAGCCCCTCTCATGCTCCACAGCCACGGCCTGGACACGGCCGTCTGCAGAAAGCTGGGCCTGGAGGGACAGATGGAGGGCCTTGGAAGCTGGGAGGAGATGGTGGAAAGGATCCACTCCCTTTCCCGTCATGTGAAGATCGCCATCGTGGGCAAGTATGTGGGACTGCACGATTCCTACCTGTCGGTCAGGGAAGCCCTCTATCACGGGGGCTATGAGAACGATGCGGAGGTGGAGGTCCTCTGGATCGACTCCGAGACCCTGACCCCCGGGAACATGGAAGAGGTCCTGGGGGAGGCAGACGGCATCCTGGTGCCGGGCGGCTTCGGGATCCGGGGAATCGAGGGCATGGTCCTGGCCTGTCAGTACGCCAGAGAGCGAAAGGTCCCCTATTTCGGGATCTGCCTGGGTATGCAGGTCTGCGTCATCGAATATGCCCGCAATGTTCTGGGCCTTGGGGACGCTAATTCCAGAGAATTCGATCCGGAGAGCAGAAACTGCGTCATCGACCTGATGGAAGAGCAGCTGAAGGTCCTTCAGAAGGGCGGGACCATGCGGCTGGGGGCCTATCCATGCAGGATCCTTCCCGGCACTCTGATGGAAAAAATCTACGGAGAATCCTACGTATCGGAGCGGCACAGACACCGCTATGAGTATGCCAACGTCTACAGAAGGGATCTGGAGGCGGCAGGACTTAAGGTATGCGGCACCTCTCCGGACGGAAAGCTGGTGGAAGCCGTGGAGGCGGAAGGGACCCCCTTCCACCTGGGCGTCCAGTTCCATCCCGAATTTAAGTCCAGGCCCGACAGGGCCCATCCCATCTTCCGTGACTTTATAAAGGAGGCTCTCCATGGCCGTTCATGAGGAATGCGGGGTCTTCGGGATCGCCGGCCCCTTTCACCCTTCCATAGCCAGGGACGTCTGCCGGGGCCTGTATGCCCTGCAGCACCGGGGGCAGGAGAGCTGCGGCATAGTGGTAAACGATGACGGGGTCTTTGCCTCCTGCAGAGATCTGGGACTTCTGGCAGAAGTCTTTACGGACGGGGCGCTTTCCTCCCTGTCGGGAGGATCCATGGCCATAGGCCATGTGCGCTACGCCACCACAGGCAGCAATGTGAGGGAAAATATCCAGCCCATGACGGTCCGGCATCAGAAGGGGAACCTGGCCCTGGCCCACAACGGAAACCTGATCAATTCTCTGGAACTGAGGGATTCGCTGGAGCTTTCGGGAGCCATCTTTCATTCCACTTCCGATACGGAGACCATCTGCTGCATGATCACCAGAGAGAGGCTCACGGCTTCCTGCATCGAAGAGGCAGTGCTCAGAGCCCTTTATGCCCTGAAAGGCGCCTTCAGCCTGGTCATGATGTCTTCCTCAAAGCTGATCGCGGTGCGGGATCCCCATGGATTCAGGCCCCTGTGCTACGGGAAGAGAGAGGACGGGACCTTTGTCGTTGCTTCGGAAAGCTGTGCCCTGGAAGCCGTGGGCGCGGCCTTTGTCCGGGACATTGCTCCGGGAGAAATGCTGGTCTTTTCCGCAGACAGGCCGGGCTCTGAGCCCGTATCCTGCAGGGACCTGTGCGGCAGGACCCCTTTCCCCTGCATTTTTGAATACATCTATTTTGCAAGACCCGACTCCGTGATCGACGGGAAAAGCGTTCATGAGGCCAGGATCAGAGCGGGCAGGATCCTGGCCAGGGAATACCCCGTTCAGGCGGATGTGGTGGCGGGCGTTCCGGATTCCGGGCTTTCGGCGGCCATGGGATACGCCTGGGAGAGCGGCATTCCCCTGGGCATGGCCCTTGTCAAGAACAAATATGTGGGAAGATCCTTTATCCTGCCCTCTCAGGAGAAGCGGACGGATGCGGTGAGGCTTAAACTCAGTCCCATCCGCAGCGTGGTCGAAGGAAAGAGCCTGGTTCTGATCGACGACTCCATTGTCCGGGGCACCACGATCCGCAGGATCATCGCCATGCTGCGGGAGGCGGGGGCCAGGCAGATCCACCTGCGGATCTCCGCCCCTCCCTTCCGTCATCCCTGCTTTTACGGGGTGGACATAGACTCTGAAAAGTCTCTGATCGCCGGCCGCTGCAGAGAAGAGGAGATAGCAGAGCTGGTGGGAGCGGATTCGCTGGGCTTTCTTCCTATTGAGGGCCTGGGGGAAATGAGCGGGTGCAGCTCCTTCTGCAGCGCATGCTTTGACGGGAACTATCCCGCCGGGGTGCCCCTGGATCCCAGGAAGGACAGATTTGAAAGAAGACTCTCGGAGGTTTCGAGATGATTTACAGAGGAAACGAGCGAAAGCTGGTCCTGTGGGACGGCAGCGAATATCTGGGCATGGGCTTCGGAGAGGACAGGGGATCCAGGGTCTGCGAACTGGTCTTCAATACCTCGCCCGTGGGCTATCAGGAGATTCTTTCGGATCCTTCCTATACGGACCAGTTCGTGGTCATGGCCTATCCCCTGATCGGCAGTTACGGGATGAGCAGAGAGGACTACGAGAGCCGCCGTCCCAGTCTTGGGGGCATGATCGTGCGGGACTACAATGATGAACCTTCCAACTTCCGCTCTTCGGATACCCTGTCCCATGTCATGAAGGACCTGGGGATCTTTGGACTTACAGGGCCGGATACCAGACAGCTGGTCCGGAAGGTACGCAGGGAAGGGACCGGAAAAGCCCTGATCACAGATGCGGGAACGCCCCGGGAGGAGTGCATGAAGCTTCTGTCGGAAACAGTCCTTCCCGGAGATGCCGTCTCCAGAGTCAGCAGAAAGTGGAGGGAAAACTATATCTGTCCGAATGAACGCTTCCGGGTGGCCGCCATAGACCTTGGCATGAAGGAAAATATCATCCGGTCCTTCCTTGCAAGGGGCTGCAGCGTCAGCGTCTTTCCCTGGAACGCCCGGGAGGAGGAAGTCATGGCGGAGCGGCCGGACGGGGTCTTTTTATCCAACGGACCGGGAGATCCCAGGGACGCTGCAGAGGCCGTCTCCCTGGTCAGAAAGCTGCGGGGAAAGGTCCCCGTCTTCGGGATCTGCCTGGGCCACCAGATCATTTCCCTGGCCCTGGGGGCCTCCACCTACAAGCTGAAATTCGGACACAGGGGCGGCAACCACCCTGTCAGGAACCTTCTGACCGGAAGGATCGAGATCACTTCCCAGAACCATTCCTATGCGGTGGAAGAGGCCTCCCTTGCGGGGACGGGCCTTAGGGTGACCCACAGAAATCTTCTGGACGGCACCGTGGAGGGAGTCATGTGCCGGGAGGAGAGGATCTTCTGCGTCCAGTACCATCCCGAAAGCTCTCCGGGGCCCCATGACAGCGCTTATCTCTTCGATGGATTCATAAAGCTGATGGAAGAATAAAGGTCCGCTCCGGGAAAAGCGGAAGGCACTTTTCCATCCGGCAGGGAGGCAGGAGTCAGAAACCATGCCAAAAAGAACAGATATCAGAAAAATACTTGTGATCGGCTCCGGCCCCATCGTCATCGGACAGGCGGCGGAGTTCGACTATGCGGGGACCCAGGCCTGTCTGGCCCTGAAGGAAGAGGGCTACCAGGTCATTCTCTGCAACTCCAACCCGGCCACCATCATGACGGACAAGTCCGTGGCGGACCGGATCTACATGGAGCCTCTGACCCTGGAATTCATGGCCAGGATCATAAGGACGGAGCGGCCGGACGCTGTCCTGCCCGGCATAGGGGGCCAGACAGGCCTCAACCTGGCCATGCAGCTGGAAAAGAAGGGGATCCTTCGTGAGTGCGGCTGCATGCTTCTGGGAACAGACTCGGCCTCCATAGAGATGGCCGAGGACAGGGAAGCCTTCAGAGACCTTTGCAGGAAGCTGAATGAGCCTGTCCTTCCCTCCGTCGTGGTGCGAAGCCTGGAGGAAGGAAAAGAGGCGGCCAGGGAGATCGGCTACTCCCTGGTCCTTCGCCCCGCCTTTACCCTGGGCGGAACAGGAGGGGGCTTTGCGGACTGTGAGGAAGAACTGATACCCCTCCTTGAGGCCGGTCTGGATCTTTCTCCCGTGGGAGAGGTCCTGGTGGAAAAGAGCGTCAAAGGCTATAAGGAAATAGAATTTGAGGTCATGCGGGATTCGGCCGATACGGCTATCACGGTCTGCTGCATGGAGAACCTGGACCCTGTGGGCATCCATACGGGAGATTCCATCGTGGTATGCCCTTCCCAGACCCTGACGGATAAGGAATACCACATGCTGCGGGACTCTGCCCTGAAGCTGATCCGGGCCCTGAAGGTGGAGGGAGGCTGCAATGTCCAGTTCGCCCTGGATCCCCGTTCCTTTCAGTATTATCTGATCGAGGTCAACCCCAGGGTGTCCAGGTCCTCGGCCCTGGCCTCCAAGGCCTCCGGCTATCCCATAGCCAGAGTCTCCGCCAAGATCAGCGTCGGCCTGACCCTGGATGAGATCCCCCTGGCCAATACGCCGGCCTGCTTCGAGCCCGCCCTGGACTACGTGGTCACCAAGATGCCCCGCTTTCCCTTCGACAAGTTCACCGATGCGGACAGGACTCTGGGGACCCAGATGAAGGCCACCGGCGAGACCATGAGCATAGGACGGACCTTTGAGGAAAGCCTCCTCAAGGCGGTCCGGTCCCTGGAAGTGGGAACGGTCCATCTTTACCTTCCATCCTTTGACAGCGCCTCCGAAGAGGACCTTATCACTGAGACAGTCCGGGGAACGGGTGAGAGGATCTACGCCATAGCAGAGCTGATGCGCCGGGGCAAAAGGGCAGAGGAGATCGCCTCCCTGACAGGCATCGACCTCTTTTTCCTTTATAAGATCGGCAGCATCATAGAAGAGGAGGAGATCTTAAAGGCCGGCAGGGGAGAAACAGGTCTTCTGAAGGAGGCCAAGCGCATGGGCTTTTCGGATGCCGCCATAGGCCGGCTCTGGGATATGACGGAAGAAGAGATCTTTGCCCTCCGCAGGGACATGGGACTTTTTCCCGTCTACAGGATGATCGATACCTGCGCTTCGGAGTTCGAAAGCTATGTCCCCTATTTCTATTCCACCTACGAGGGTGAGAATGAATCCGTCGTTACGGGAAGCCCTTCCGTGATCGTCCTGGGGGCAGGCCCCATCAGGATCGGACAGGGGGTGGAATTCGACTATTCCACGGTCCACGCGGTAAAGACCATCCGCAGCGAGGGATACGAGGCCATCGTTATCAACAACAATCCCGAGACGGTGTCCACGGACTATACCTGCTCCGACAAGCTCTATTTTGAGCCTCTCTGTCCGGAGGATGTCATGAACATCATCGAGCTGGAAAAGCCCATGGGCGTCATCGCGGCCTTAGGCGGCCAGACGGCGGTCAATCTGGCGGAGCCTCTCTCCAGGAGAGGGGCCTGCCTGATCGGGACCGACTGCCGGGCCATTGCCCGGGCAGAGGACAGGGACCTGTTCGAAAAGCTTCTTGAAAAACTGGACATCCCCGAACCCAGAGGCCTTGCCGTGACGGACATTGAGGAAGGCGTAAGGGCAGCGGCCGGGATCGGCTACCCGGTCCTGGTCAGGCCCAGCTTTGTACTGGGAGGCAGGGCCATGCAGATCGTCTCCAAAGAGAAAGACCTGCGCCGCTACCTGCAGACCGCCGCGGCCCTGGATGCCGACAGGCCTGTACTGGTAGACCGGTATATCACTGGCAGGGAACTGGAGGTGGACGCCCTCTGCGACGGGGAAGAGGTTTTTATACCCGGCATTATGGAGCTGGTGGAAAGGACCGGGATCCACTCTGGGGATTCCATCAGCGTCTATCCCACCTTCAGCGTATCGCAAAAGGTCCTTCATAAGATCCGGGACTATACGAAAAGACTGGGCCTGGCCATCGGGATCAGAGGCCTTTTCAACATCCAGTTCATCGTGGACCGCAAAGAGGACGTCTACATCATCGAGGTCAATCCCAGATCCTCCAGAACGGTGCCCTTTCTTTCCAAGGCTTCCGGCTTTCCCCTGGCCGACATGGCGGCCAGGATCAGCCTTGGCATCGCTCTCCGTGACCAGGGAATCTGGGACATGTGTCCCAGGGCGGGAAACAGATGGTTCGTCAAGGTCCCGGTCTTTTCCTTTTCCAAGCTGTCCGGCATGGATGCCTATCTGTCTCCGGAAATGAAGTCTACGGGAGAAGCCATCGGTTATGACAGAAAGCTGCACCGGGCCATGTACAAGGCCCTGACGGCTTCCGGCATGCGGATCCAGAACTACGGAACGGTGGTCTTTGCCCTGGCGGATGAGGACAAGGAGGAGGCCCTGCCCCTGGCAGAGCGCTTCTACAGGATGGGCTTCAACCTGGAGGCCACCACCATGACGGCCCTCTATTTCCAGGAGCACGGCATTAAGACCAGGCTCCGCCATAAGCCCAGCGAAGGCAGCCGGGAGATCCTGGAGTCCATCCGGGCCGGCTATGTCTCCTACGTGGTCAATACCCGGGCCATCCTTTCCGGGATCCACTATGAGGACGGAGCTGCCATCCGCAGATGCGCCGGGGAAAACCGGGTCACCACCTTTACCTCCTTGGATACGGTCCGGGTCCTTCTGGACGTGCTGGAGGAGATGACCATAGGCGTCATGCCCCTGTGACAGGAAATCCTTCTGCAAAACGGTTTTGCGTCTGCAAAAAATTCGTTTTACGGATATATCTATTGACAAATATGCGCTTCTGCAGTTTAATGAACTAAAGTAAATAGGATAAACCGTTGAGGCGGAGATAAAGCAGGAGGGGCCCTTACAGAGAGTCCGGGAAGGTGAAAGCCGGGCAGAACGCTGACCTGCAAATGGACCGCTGAGGGCGTGCCCAAATCCCGGGGGAGAGTATGGCACGACGTAGGGCATACGTTAGTTGCCGGGAATTTGCTGGAATTCCGCTGAGCGTGTGGCTTTCACAAAACAGGGTGGCACCACGGATATATTTTCAAGGTATATATTCGTCCCTGACAGAAGAAGGATCTTCTGTCAGGGACGTTTTTTTATTGCATTCCTGCTTTCGATCCTGATCTCATGCGCCGGTCAGAAGGACAGCTGCAGCTGTAAACATCAGTCACAGAAAGGAAAAAGAAAAATGATCAAAGAAGCCATTTCCACACTGGTAAAGGGACAGGACCTGACCACAGAGACAGCAGAAGCAGCCATGAACGAGATCATGGGAGGAGAGTGCAGCGATATCGAGATCAGCGCTTTTCTGACCTCCCTGGCCCTCAAGGGGGCCACCATCGAAGAGATCACGGCCTGCGCCAGAGGCATGAGAAATCACTGCGTCAAGTTCCTCAATGATCAGGACGTTCTGGAGATCGTGGGGACCGGAGGCGACAGGGCCGGCTCCATCAATATCTCCACCATTGCCTCCATCATTGCGGCAGCCGCCGGGGTGCCGGTGGCCAAGCACGGAAACCGCGCCGCCACCTCCCGCTGCGGAACGGCGGACTGCCTGGAAGCTCTGGGCGTGAAGATTGCCATTTCCCCGGAGAAGGGGGCGGAGGTCCTGAAAAAGGCCGGCATCTGCTTTATGTTCGCCCAGAACTATCACCTGTCCATGAAGTATGTGGCTCCGGTCCGGCGGGCCCTGCCCTTCCCCACGGTCTTCAATATCCTGGGCCCCCTGACCAATCCCGCCGGCGCCTCCATGCAGCTGATGGGGGTCTACGACGAGTCTCTGGTGGAGCCTCTGGCCAGGGCCCTCCACAACCTGGGCGTCAAGTCCGGCATGGTGGTCTTCGGCCAGGATGGTCTGGACGAGATCTCCGCCTCTGCGCCCACCACCGTCTGCGAGTTCTCGGGAGACTTTTTCACCTCCTACGTGATCCATCCGGAGGACTACGGCCTTGCAAGGTGCCGGAAGGAAGACCTGGTGGGAGGAAGCCCTGAGGAGAACGCGGCCATCGCCAGGTCCATCCTGGGTGGAGAGACGGGGCCCAGACGGGACGCCATTCTCTTAAACGCCGGCGCCGCCATCCATATCGCCACGGGCGTGCCCATGAAGGAAGGCATCAGAAAAGCTGCGGAGATGATCGATTCGGGAGCGGCTCTTCAGAAGCTGGAGGATTTCATCCGGGAGACCAACTCCTGAAAGGAAGCGTAAAAGAGAGGCGGACGAAAAAGGCAGCAGAAAGGAATACGTCATGATCCTGGACAGACTGGCGGAGGCCGCGGGGCGCCGCACGGAAAGACAGAAAAAAATCATATCCCCGGAGGAAATGGAAAGGAGGGCCCTTTCCATGGATCCGGACACGGGCTTTCCCTTTGAAAAGGCTCTGGCGGCCCCCGGCATGTCCTTTATCTGCGAGTGCAAGAAGGCCTCCCCCTCCAAAGGGATCATTGCCCCGGACTTCCCCTATCTGGAGATCGCCCGGGAATATGAAAAGGCAGGCGCCGCAGCCATTTCCGTCCTGACGGAGGAGGACTATTTTCTGGGCAGCCTTCAGTATCTGGAAGAGATCGCGGGAGAAGTAAGGATCCCGGTCCTCAGAAAGGACTTTACGGTGGATCCCTATCAGATCTATGAGGCCAGGGTCTCCGGAGCCTCGGCCGTCCTCCTGATCTGTGCCCTTCTGTCCCGGAAAGAGCTGAAGGAGTACCTGTCCCTGTCCCATGCTCTGGGCCTTTCTGCCCTGGTGGAGACCCATGACAGGGAGGAGGCGGACATGGCCGTGCAGGCGGGGGCCCGGATCATAGGGGTCAACAACCGGGACCTGAGGACCTTTGAAGTAGACCTGGAAACGTCCCTGCGTCTGCGGGACCTGATCCCCAAGGAGATCCTCTTTGTGTCCGAGTCGGGGATCAGAGGGGCGTCCGATGTGGGCCGCCTTTACAGAAAGGGGACCGACGCGGTCCTGATCGGGGAGACTCTGATGCGGAGCCGCGATAAGAAAGGCATGCTGGAAATACTGCGGAGCGAATGCTGATATATGAGCTGGAGGTAAATGATGTCGAACGAAAACGGAAGATTCGGAGAATTCGGAGGCCAGTATATTCCGGAAACTCTGATGAATGAGCTGATCAGTCTGGAAAAGAATTACAACTTTTATAAAAATGATCCGGAGTTCCTCTCGGAGCTGGACAGTCTCATGAAGGGCTATGCAGGCCGGCCTTCTCTGCTCTACTATGCGGAAAAGATGACCCGGGACCTGGGAGGAGCGAAGATCTATCTGAAAAGAGAGGATCTCAACCATACGGGGGCCCATAAGATCAACAACTGCCTGGGCCAGGTCCTTCTGGCCAAAAAGATGGGCAAGACCAGGGTCATCGCCGAGACCGGGGCAGGCCAGCACGGGGTGGCCACGGCCACCGTGGCAGCCCTCCTGGGCCTGGAGTGCGAGATCTTCATGGGGGAAGTGGACTGCGAAAGACAGAAACTGAATGTCTACCGCATGGAACTTCTGGGGGCAAAGGTCCACCCCGTTACCACCGGGACCCGGGTCCTTAAGGACGCTGTCAACGAGTGCATGCGGGAATGGGTCAGCCGGGTGGACGACACGCTCTACGTTCTGGGTTCCGTCATGGGGCCTCATCCCTTCCCCACCATGGTCCGGGATTTCCAGTCGGTCATCTCCCGTGAGGCCAGGGCCCAGATCCTGGATAGAGAAGGGAAGCTTCCCGACGCGGTCCTTGCCTGCGTGGGGGGCGGTTCCAACGCCATGGGCATGTTCTACAACTTTATAGGAGATGAAAAGGTAAAGCTGATCGGCTGCGAGGCGGCCGGAAAGGGCATTGACACAAAGGAGCATGCGGCCACCATATCCAGAGGGTCTCTGGGCGTCTTCCACGGCATGAAGTCTCTTTTCTGCCAGAACGAATACGGCCAGATCGACGAGGTCTATTCCATCTCGGCGGGTCTGGACTATCCCGGCATAGGCCCGGAGCACGCCTATCTCCATTCCATCGGCAGGGCCTCCTATGTGCCCGTGACCGACGAGGAGGCCGTGGAGGCCTTTGAATACCTGGCCAGGACCGAGGGCATCATCTGCGCCATAGAATCGGCCCACGCCGTGGCCCATGCCATGAAGCTGGCGCCTTCCATGTCTCCCGATCAGATCATGATCATCTGCCTCTCAGGCAGGGGAGACAAGGACGTGGCGGCCATCGCGAGATACAGGGGGGTGGACATTCATGATTAAGAATCTGAAAAATGTATTTGACCACGGCAAGGCCTTCATTGCCTTTATTACGGCGGGAGACCCGGACCTGGAATCCACGAAGGAATTCATTCTGACCATGGAAAAGGCCGGGGCCGACCTCATAGAGATCGGCATCCCCTTTTCAGATCCCATCGCCGAGGGGCCGGTCATTCAGGAGGCGGATATAAGGGCCCTTTCCTCCGGCACCACTACGGACAGGATCTTCGACATGGTCCTGGAGCTGAGAGAAAAAACAGATATGCCTCTGGTCTTCATGGGCTATCTCAATCCGGTCTTCCACTACGGCTATGAGAAGTTTTTTGCAAGGTGCGGGAAGGCGGGCATTTCCGGCATCATCATCCCGGACCTGCCTTATGAGGAAAAGGGAGAGTGCCTGGGCATCGCCAGGTCCCACGGGGTGGAAGTGATCTCCATGATCGCCCCCACCTCCGAAGAAAGGATTCGGACCATTGCCTCAGAGGCGGAGGGCTTTCTCTACGTGGTCTCCTCTCTGGGAGTCACCGGGGTCCGGTCCGAGATCAAAACAGACCTGGCCTCCATCCTGGAGGCCATCCGGAAAGCCACGGATGTGCCCGCAGCGGTGGGCTTCGGCATAAACACCCCGGACCAGGCAAAGAAAATCGCCGCCCTTTCGGACGGCGTGATCGTGGGCTCTGCCATCGTCAGGATCATTGCAGAGCGCGGCAGGGAGGCAGGCCCTTATATAGCAGAGTATGTAACTTCCATGAAGGATGCTATAAAAGATCTGTAGAGAAGTCCTTTTCCATGGCATTAAGCTCCGGCCATACGGTCAGGAGCATGGTGATCATGCAGGCGGAGCCTCCCACGAAGTTGGAGACGGGCTCCGCCATGAAGACGCCCCTTACCCCCAGTCCGAAAAGACCGGGCAGGATCAGGGTCAGAGGGACCACCATGATGACCTTGCGGAAGATGGAGAAGAAGATGGCGTGCTTCTTCTTGTTGAGGGCCTTGAAGGCGGTCTGCCCGCTGATCTGCAGTGCCTGGAAGATGAAGGCAAAGAAGTAGAGGTGAAGAGCGGGAGAAGCCATGGAGATCAGCTCCTCATCGGATGTAAAGATCGATATGAAGAAGGAGGGCCGGATCAGGATCAGGATCCAGACCACCAGTGTATAAGAGCAGCCCAGCAGTGTCATGATCAGAATGGATTTCCGGACATTGCCGGGCTTTTTTGCGCCGTAATTGAAGCTGATGACGGGGGAGGATCCGTCGCCCACGGCCATGACGGGGATATCCAGCATCTGGCGGACCGAGGAAACGGTGGTCATGACTGAGATCCACAGATCTCCTCCCCGCGAGGAAAGGACGCTGTTGCAGACCATGGTGACCAGGCTGTTGGTGAACTGCATGACAAAGGAGGCCGTGCCCAGGCTGATGATATCCATGGCCAGGGGAAGGCTGGCGGCAAAGTCCGAGGGCTTCATGAGAGAGATCTTCAGCTCTGCCCTGTCGGAATGGAGGAACCAGAAGACAAAGGCGGCGGAAAGGAACTGGGATATGACCGTAGCAGCGGCGGCTCCCTCTACCCCCATGCCCAGGACAAAAATAAAGAGGGGATCCAGGACCAGGTTGGCAGCGGCGCCGATCAGAACGGTCAGCATGCCCATGCCGGGAAAGCCCTGGGCGTTGATATAGGGATTGAGCCCCGTGGCAGTCATGGAAAAGACGGTGCCGAGGAGGTAGATCCGCAGATAGGGGAGGGAATAGACCAGGTTTTCCGCCGAGGCCCCGAAAGCCACAAGAACAGGCCTGGCCAGAAGCTCTCCCAGAAGGATCAGGACCAGGGAGGTGGCGGTCAGCATGAAGTAGGAAAGGTTCAGGATCAGAGAAGCCTTTTCCGTGTTGCCCCGCCCCCGTTCGATGGAGCACAGGGGGGCGCCCCCGCTTCCGTAGAGGTTGGTAAAGGCCGTAATGATGATGATCAGAGGAAAGCAGAGTCCCACGGCGCCCAGGGCATAGCTGCCGATTCCGGGGATCCTTCCTATATAGATACGGTCCACGATGTTGTAAAGCAGGTTGACGATCTGGGCCACCAGCATGGGGAGGGCGGTCTGAAGTATGTTTTTTGTGATCCTGCCGTTTGAAAAATCGATCTGGTGCATGGGTTATGCTCCTGTCTGAAAAATGTACCTGTCCGGGTTTGTGAATTCAGAAAGAGATTATAGCACAGAAGGGGAAACAGTGGGAAGGAAGGGAAGAAAACAAGGTGCCTGCGTCTTTCCGGGTCCTGTGCCTGAATCCGCTTTTGTGAGATACTTTTACGCAATCATTTGAAAAATCCAACTAATTGTGATAAATTGAATTGTGTGGTCAGTCTGGCCGCAGAAGACAAAATGACAAACAGCAATCGGGAGAAGTCAAATGGGAGACGATAAATACACATGTCTGAAGCTGGAAAGCCAGCTCTGCTTTCCTCTTTATGCATGTTCAAAGGAGATCATACGTCGCTATAAGCCCTATCTGGACGAACTGGACCTGACCTATACCCAGTACATCACCATGATGGCCCTCTGGGAGCACCATGAGATGAATGTCAAGGAGCTGGGCAGGTGCCTGTACCTGGATTCGGGCACCCTGACGCCGGTCCTCAAGAAGCTGGAGTCCAAGGGCTATCTTTTAAGGAGCCGGTCCAGAGAGGACGAAAGGAACCTGATCGTGACCATCACGGACAGGGGAAAGCAGCTTCGGGAGGAGGCTCTGTCCGTCCCCCGCAATATGGCCTGCAACATTCCCCTTTCTCCGGAGGAATCGGGCCAGCTCTATACTCTGCTCTACAAGGTCCTGGGGGGCATGGGGGAAGCCTGATCCGAAAGTTTAATAAGGTTTAATATTTTGTTTGGTAAAAATCACCAATTTTACTGACAATCCCCTCTCCTGTATTATATAATAATCATGGGAGGCGGAATCCGGCCTCCGGTCATCAGCAACCATCAAAAGGAGGGAAGCAATGAAGCCGTATGTAAAGATCAGATCCAAGAGATTTTCCAATATCGACCTTAAGATTGTAGATGGACATTTTGCAACGCCCAATTCCCATATCAATTATTATATTGAACTGAATACCATGAAGAGCAGGCAGAGCGAGGCTATGGCGGCTGCAAAGGCCATGGCCGAGAACTACAACTACGATACCATCGTGGACACCATTGTCTGCATGGACGGTATGGAAGTCATCGGTGCCTATCTGGCCGAGGAACTGAGCAGGGCCGGCATCCATTCCATGAATGCCCATAAGACCATCTACATTGTCTCTCCCGAGTTCGACGGCACCGGAAATATGATCTTCCGTGACAACAACCGGGGCATGATCCGGGGCAAGTATGTCCTTCTTCTGATCGCTTCCGCTACCACAGGCCGGACCATTGCAAGAGCAGTGGAGTGCATCAACTACTACGGCGGCTCTCTGGCGGGCATTTCCGCCATTTACTCAGCGGCCACCAAGATCTTCGACAGGCCTATCAATGCCCTCTTCACCATCGCGGACATTCCGGATTACAAGACTTACCGGGCAGAAGTATGCCCTATGTGCAAAAACCGTGTCAAGATCGATGCCATCTGCAACGGCTACGGATATTCCGAGCTGTAAATGCACAGTTTCATACAGATTTAAGAAAGCCCTGCCGGTCCCTGGCAGGGCTTTTTCGTTAAACCACAGGTTGATTGCGAAAGGATGCGGCCTCTGGCATAGTAGTATGCGTAAGCAAAAACTTTGTACACATCGTCATCAGGAAATGCATATGGCCGGCCTGCCGGAGAGGAAGCAGGCAGTCAGATGAAAATTTCGGAGGAAAAGACAATGATGCTTGGCAGGCTCTGTAAAAATAACAGATATGAAATGCAGTGGTTCACCGGCGCGAAGGAACCCTTAATCGTCATGCCCGTGTCAGCAGAGCAGATCCATGCAGCATCCGTGGGAAAAATTACGCGGTCCTTATGCAGATAAGGCCCGGATCTTCACACAGTGCTTCAAGGCCGCGTTCCTGACAGGAGGAAGCGGTTTTTTTGTGCGGCAAAGCAGTAAATTCATTCAGTAAAAAAGAAAATATCCGGGCTGCTGGTATGACGGCTATTACAGCAGACTCTTAATCTGTCAGATCGGGGTTCGAGTCCCCGGCGGCCCATTTACTGAAGCGCAGACCGGGCGGACACGTCGCCGCCCGGTAAGCGGGAGAGAGGCGGCTTTCATCCACCCGCTTCGACTGATGCGGGACGCAGGCAGCAGTTATACAGGAGATACTCAGAAATATCACCCAGAAACCCAGGCGTCCTGAATCTGTGACCCTTACAGCAACCCAATCTGGTAAAAAACTGTCTGTAAAACGGTATAAGCGGTTCGAATCCGCACAACTCAGGGTCATGTCAAAAAAATTCAACTGGAAGGAGCTGATCGCCTGCCGGAAAGCGTAAGACATGCAGAGAGGGCGGTCTTCAGCTGCCCCTCCTGCTGCCCCGCTCTGGTCCGCGGCGCAGCTAAGGAAAAGCGCAGGATGCGGGATCCTGACAGAAAGGACCTTTTTCAAAATCGGAGCGCAGATCAGACGGCCGGAGCGCCGTCCGATTCGCGGGAGAGAGGCGGCTTTCATCCACCCGCTTCGACTGATGCGGGACGCATACAGCAATTTCTTTTTTGGCGGTACCCATACTATCACCCAAATATCCTGCGTCCTGAATCTGTGACCCCTACAGCAACCTGATTGGCAAAATACTGTCTCCAAAACGGTTATGCGGTTCGAATCCGTAATGATTATGGGGTCATGTCAATTAAAATTATTCAAGAAAGGAGGGAGTGACCATGAACTTCGCAGAAGCTGCAAGAGCAGCAGCCACTTTCACAAGAACAGAAAACGGTGCCATAGCACTGGGCACCACATCCGATGCAAGACTGGATCTTTTTTCCACGATCGGTTCTCTGCGCCAGGCGGACAGAGCAAGGATCGCACGGCTTTTTGCAGAGGCCTACAGAGCAGATCCTCTGTTTGCCACAAAGATCGTCTTCTACGGCCGGGACATCAGAGGCGGACTGGGCGAAAGAAACACCTTCCGCATCCTGATCCGCTGCATGGCCGAAAAGCATCCCGAGGCCCTGATCCCCAACCTGGATCTGATCGGCGTCTACGGCCGTTTCGATGACCTGTACGCCCTGATCGGCACACCTCTGGAAGACCAGATGTGGGCCGCCATGAAGGCCCAGTTCGAGGAGGACGTAAGAAACCTGCGGGAAGGCCATGCCATTTCCCTGCTTGCCAAGTGGATCAAGACAGCGGACGCATCTTCCAGAAACACCAGAAAGCTGGGCATTATGACCGCCAACAGACTGGGATACCCTGTATATGAATTCAAGCGTCTGGTAAGGATCATGAGAAAGAGGATCGGCATCACAGAATCCCTGATGTCTGCCGGCCGCTGGGATGAGATCAGCTACTCCGCTGTTCCTTCAAGAGCCATGATGATCTACAGAAACGCCTTCGCAAGACATGACGGAGCGCGATACAGCGCCTTTATCCGCAAGGCCATGGAAGGAAAGGTGACCATCCACTCCCAGACCCTGTATCCTTACGACATCGTCGAAAAGGTCATGAGAGGCGGCAGCAGAGTCGCCGCGGATCCTGCGCTGGAAGCCCAGTGGAAGCAGCTCCCCGACTATGTGGAAAAGGGCACCAACGCCCTTGTCATCGCGGATACCTCCGGCTCCATGTACGGCAGACCTCTGGCTACCTCCGTCGGCCTGGCCGTCTACTTTGCCGAAAGGAACACCGGCGCCTACCACAACATGTTCATGTCCTTCTCCGCCACGTCCCGCATTCAGATCCTGAAGGGCGAGACCCTGGCCCAGAAGATCTCCAGCATCGACATGAGAGACTGGATGATGAACACCGACCTGGAGGCCGCTTTCCGGAACGTTCTGAAGATCGCGATCCTGAACCGTGTTCCCGCAGAGGAAATGCCCAGGGCCCTGATCGTTATTTCCGACATGGAGATCGATGCCTGCGGCAACAGGGAATGGACCTTCTACGAGAAGATGGAGAGCCTGTTCAGAATCAACGGTTACACGATCCCTAATATCATCTTCTGGAATGTAAACAGCCGCCACGATGTTTTCCATGCGGACGCAAAGAGAAGAGGCGTTCAGCTCTTCAGCGGCCAGTCCGCCTCCGTATTCAGCACCATCATGCAGTCCATTAATATGACGCCTGTGGAAGCCATGGAAAAGGTCATCGGCTCCGGAAGATACGACGCCATTACCATCGGCTGAAGCCCCGGGAGGGGCTTCGGCCTTTTTTTGTTCCATCACGGAAACGTCACAGGCGGCCGGCTTTTCTGTCAGATCCATGGAGGTTCCTGAGGAGAAGGCGTTCCGGAATCCGGTCTGTATCATGTCTGATAACCTGGGAACAAAGGATCCAAAGGAGGATGTTTATGGAGAAGGAAAACAACTTAATGCAGGCACAGGGAAACGCAGCTGTCGAAGATGGTACCTGCGCTTCTTCCTTACCTGGAAGTACTGTCTGGCGCACTATAGGAAAGACGACTTATGTCGCAAGTCTCCATTTTTAAAGAGCAGGGACAGACCTTTTCACAGAAATCTGTTATGAAGGCGGATAGCGATGTTTGGACAACAAACTAATTGATTTTTGCTCCGTAACTATCAAAATAAATGAGTTAGGGAGCAAAAATGATTTGAATGCCGGACTCTGAAATTGTATAATTCTTTCATAAAATATGGTTTGAGGAGACTGACAGATGCGTAATAAGAACTTTATAGGCAGAACAGAAGAAACAGCACTTCTTGAAGAATACTATGCTTCCAATAAATCTGAGCTTATTGCCGTGTATGGAAGACGCCGCGTCGGAAAGACATTCATGATATGCGAGACTTTGGAAGACCGATTTGATTTCGATTATACAGGCAAATATAAGATTGCCGCAAAAGTACAGATTGCGGAGTTTCAAAAGGAGATCAACAGGCTTACGAAAGACACAAGTGGTGAGGCAAAGGATTGGTTTGAGGCATTTGATCATCTAAAAGAATATTTGCTTGGATTAAAAAAGGACAAAGTAGTTGTCTTTCTTGATGAGCTTCCCTGGATGGATACTGCGAAGAGTAATTTTCTGGCAGCACTTTCGACATTTTGGAATGGGTGGAGAAGCAAGAAAACGCTTTTAAAGCTGTATGTCTGTGGTTCAGCCACCACTTGGATGGTCGATAAATTCATTGGAGATAAAGGCGGCTTGTATGGCCGCGTAAGCAGACCTATTTATCTTGCGCCATTCACTTTGCTTGAAACAGAACAGTATTTGAATGATATCAAGAAAATGAAATATGGCAGAAAACTTGTGCTTGATACATACATGATATTTGGCGGTATTCCATATTATCTTGATATGCTTGATAACAAGAAACCTCTGTCAGAGAATGTGGATAACCTGTTTTTTTCAAATAATGCTCCATTAAAAACGGAGTTTGATTTTCTGTTTCGCTCACTTTTTAAGGACAGTGCAAATTACAGGCGTGTCATTAAGTACATTTCTACAAAGATGATCGGTCTTACCAGAGAGGATATATCAGAAGACTGCAGGCTGAATGGCGGGGAACTTACCAAAATTCTTAATAATCTTGTCGCATGTGATTTTATCAGATGTTATATGGCTCCTGGCAAAAAGCAAAGATCTAAGGTATATCAACTGACGGATATGTTTTCTTTGTTTTATTTGAGATTTGCCGGCAGAGGCTCAGGGACGGACGAGCATTATTGGACAAATTTGGGGAAGACAGGAAAAAGAAATGCGTGGTCAGGATATGCTTTTGAACAGGTGTGTTTAAATCATATTCCTCAGATAAAAGCGAAACTTGGCATATCGGGTATTCTCAGCAATTCGTATGCATGGAGTAGAAAAGCGTTTACTGATTCTAACGGAACAGAATGGTCTGGCGGACAGATCGATTTGATCATAGACAGAAATGATGATGTTATGAATATTTGTGAGATGAAATACTCATCTGAGGAGTATGTTATTACCCCCAAGTATGCAAAGGATGTCAGCGACAGGATGGCAATGTTCAGAGCATCTGAGAAAACCAGGAAGGATCTGAGGTGCACTTTTGTAACAACCTATGGAATCAGGAGGAATCCTAACAGTGATATCGTGGCTTATGAGGTTATGTTAGATGATCTGTTTAAGTAAAAATGCTCCGTAACTATAAAAAAATAAGAGTTATGGAGCAAAAATGGCGAAAAACAAAGGGCTGGAAATTATAAATCCGGTCCTTTTTCTATGCCTGTTGGGCTGTGGCAGGAGGGGCACGAAAAAGGCAGATCGTCACGGGAATCTGACTTCGATCGGAACTTCCGCGATCGGTCGCGTTCAGCAGCGTTCGGAATTATCGAAATGGCGCGTAAAACCCCGGCCGACCTTGGTCGTCCGCGGGATATAAGCGCCTGCTTAATTTACTGGAAGCTGTATGTATCATCAGGCAGCGGCTGTGAACTGGCCGCTGCCTTTTTCAGTGCTTCCGGCTGAGAGGTGACTGCGGCCGGGGAACGAAAACCGCGGATCGTCGCGGTATTATGGAAGTCTGACCTGGGTCCAAGCTGCAGGACGCCGCCGCGGCAGGAATCATAAAATTAACATGAACAGGATGAAATTGGCCGGGAAGTATGCTATCATGACTGCATATGCCTATTTAGAGCACGAAAAGAGGAAGTTTTTATGGCAAAAATTTTTGATAAAATATTCGGCACACACTCTCAGCGCGAGGTCAAAAGGATCATGCCCCTGGTGGAAAAGATCGAAGCTCTGGACGGGGCCATGCAGGCCTTGACAGACGAAGAGCTGCGTGCCAAGACAGATGAATTCAGGAAGAGGCTCTCCGAAGGGGAGACTCTGGACGACATCCTGGTAGAAGCCTTTGCCGTATGCCGTGAGGCCGCATGGAGAGCCATTCAGCTCAAGCCCTTCCGGGTCCAGCTGATCGGCGGCATTGTCCTCCATCAGGGCCGTATTTCCGAAATGAAAACAGGTGAAGGCAAGACCCTGGTGGCCACCCTTCCCGCATACCTCAATGCCCTGGAGGGAAAGGGCGTCCACGTGGTCACCGTCAACGATTACCTGGCTGCCCGTGACCGGGAATGGATGGGAAGGATCTATGAGTTCCTGGGCCTGACCGTGGGCGTTGTCCTCAACTCCATGAAGCCCCAGGAGCGCCAGGAAGCCTATAACTGCGACATTACCTACGTTACCAACAACGAACTGGGCTTTGACTACCTGCGCGACAACATGGCCATCTTCAAGAAGAACTGCGTCCTTCGCGGTCTTCACTATGCCATCATCGACGAAGTGGACTCCATCCTGATCGACGAAGCCCGCACCCCTCTGATCATTTCCGGACAGAGCGGCAAGTCCACCGATATCTACAAGGTCTGCGATATCCTGGCCAAACAGATGGTCCGCGGCAAGGATATGGAGGACCTGTCCAAGATCGATGCCATCATGGGCGTCGAAAGAGAAGAGACCGGTGACTTCATCGTCAACGAGAAGGACAAGGTGGTCTCCCTGACCGCCGCCGGTGTGGAGAAGTGCGAGCGCTTCTTCCACATCGAGAACCTGGCCGATCCCGAGAACCTGGAATACCAGCACTGCATCATACTGGCCCTGAGAGCCAACAACCTCATGCACCTGGACCACGACTACATCGTGCGTGACGATCAGGTCCTGATCGTAGACGAGTTCACCGGCCGTGTCATGCCCGGCCGCCGTTTCTCCGACGGTCTCCACCAGGCCATCGAGGCCAAGGAAAAGGTCAAGGTCAAGCAGGAGAGCCGTACCCTGGCCACCATCACCTTCCAGAA
>DETN01000117.1:59283-59659 GCA_002362155.1 Lachnospiraceae bacterium UBA3287
AACAAGTTCGACAAGAAGTGCGGCATGACCGGTACAGCCCTGACAGAGGAAAGAGAATTCCGCGACATCTACGGCATGGATGTCATCGAGATCCCCACCAACAAGCCGGTCCGCAGAAAGGACCTGCAGGATGCGGTCTACAAGACCAAGAAGGAAAAGTACAGGGCCGTCATCGACGAGGTCAGAAGGGCCCACGAAAAGGGCCAGCCCGTTCTGGTGGGCACCATCACCATCCAGGTCTCCGAAGACCTGTCCAGGATGCTGAAGAAGGAAGGCATCCCCCACAACGTACTGAACGCCAAGTACCACGAACTGGAAGCAGAGATCGTTGCCCAGGCCGGTATCCACGGATCCGTCACCATCGCCACCAACATGG
>DETN01000217.1 GCA_002362155.1 Lachnospiraceae bacterium UBA3287
CCCACATCCAGGATCGGAATATTTGACAGGAAGTCACCGACTGCACCGGGCAGAAGTCCCAGCAGGGCGCCGGATGCAGCTGCAAGGGCTGCATAGATCAGGCCGTTGATTACGACGCCGGACAGGATGTTGCCGAAATGACGGCAGGCCATGGAGACCGGGGTCGCCAGCTCGGACAGGATGTTGAAGGGCGTCATCACCGCGATGGGCTCCGTGAATCCCTTCATATAGCCCAGAAGGCCGCCGGCGTTGATCTTCTGGTAGGTGATCATGATAAAGACCACCACCGCCCAGGCCGCCTCTGTGGACAGATCCGCCGTGGGGCTGCGAAGGCCTATCAGGCTGATCAGGTTCGAGATCACGCTGGTGGCGAACAGGGCCGCCACAAAGGGGATCAGTTTGTCGAACCTGGTGCCGCCCGTGTTGTTGCGGACGAAGTTCTCAGCCAGTTCCACCAGCCACTCGGCAACCGCCTGCTTTCTGGAGACCTTCTCGACCTTCAGGTCCCTGGTCAGCCAGATGCAGAGCCCGGTGATCAGGGCCATGACGATCCAGGTGACCACCAGTGTCTCGGAGATCAGGATATCTCCCAGGATCGGTATGCCTGTCGGAATGCGGAAGAATATCCTCGCACCCGAAATATCAAAATCCATACTCAGTTTCTCTCCTTTCCCACATATTCCAACAGTTGCCTATATTCTGATTAAGTTTTAACAAAACCAAATATACTCATTAGCTTGATAAAGGCGCTGGGGAAGAGCAGGGGGGCGATCCCCGCTGCGCCGTTGAAGCAGGGGGCCGCAAGGGCCGCCACCATCCAGAGGATCTGTATGGTCATGCGGTTGCGGAAGCTGGCCTTCACCGTGGCGTAGGCCAGGTCTTTCCCCGCCTGGCTCTCCCTGTCCTCTATGGAGGTGACCTTCTGGACCATAAGGCTCATCAGAAAGAAGTTCAGAACGGCCACGCATCCGCCGCCCAGGCCTCCCAGGATGACCTTATAGTCAAAGGGGACGCTCTCAGGCATAAAAAAATGCAGTCCAAAAAAAACCGCGAACATCACAAGGACGCCTATGGCCGTTCCGGCTGCAATACGAATCGTTTCTTTTTTTACCGCTTCCTGAATCTGCATCTGCCCCTTACCTTTCTCCAATAGAGCGCTCTCTTAATAATAATTTAACAAGGCCCAGATTGCAACCGTTTGGGACCCCCGCATCAGAAATTTACATTTATTAAGGTTCTGAATACTGACAAATAAACATACACTATTTTGTCTATTTTTATCACTTCTCCGCAGTTTTTTCTGAAAACCTGCCATTTCGGAAGCTTTTGAAAGTAAAAATACTGTGCAAACCTTTGCCTGCCTGAAACGGAAGAAGGGACGGGAACATGTCCTGTCCCCGTCCCTTCTGCAGGGCGCTCCTGTCTTTTGTCCCCTTAGTCCGGCCGTCTTTTGGCGATCCGGAGAAGCCTTTCCGTCAGATAGTATTTCCCGCTTTCGGGGTCCTGCCTGACATAGTCCATGTAGATCAGCGAACGCATGACGCGGCGGGCCGTGCTTTTGTTGATGTCAAGGAATCTTGCGATCTCCATGAGGCCCGACGGGCCGTTTTCCGCTATGTATTCCAGCGCTCCGAAAAGCCTGCCGGCCACCTGGATCGGATTTTTTTCTTCCATGCTTTCCCTCTCCTTCGGATCAGCCGGCAGGTCTCCCGGCCGGATATTTACGGTTCAGTCCCCGAAGCGGCTGTAGTCAAGATAAGCGCCCTTTATGGGGCTGGCTGCCAGCTCGCTGAAAAGCCGGAGCACGCCGCTTCTGTATTTAAGCGGCCTGGGCTTCCAGGCGGCCTTTCTTTCCCGAAGCACTGCTTCCACTTCTTCCGGCGTTTTTCTTTCGCCTCTGATGCCCACGATGTTCAGCTTTCTGGCAAAGACATCCAGCTCGATCAGATCCCCTTCCTCCACCAGGGCAATGGGGCCGCCCGCCTGGGCTTCCGGGCTGCAGTGTCCGATGACGGGACCGGTGGAGGCGCCTGAAAAGCGTCCGTCAGTGATCAGGGCAATGCTCCTGCCCAGCTCCTTGTCGGAGCTGATGGCCTCGGATGTATAGAACATCTCAGGCATGCCGCTGCCTCTGGGGCCCTCGTATCTGATAAAGACCGCGTCTCCCTTATTGATCTTTCCGTGCAGGACTGCGTCCAGGCATTCCTCTTCGCTGTCAAAGGGGCGGGCGTAGAGAAGGGCCGTATACATCTCTTTGGGGCAGGCCGTATGCTTGATGACGGCGCCTTCGGGGGCCAGGTTGCCCTTGAGGACGGCAATGCTGCCCTCGGTTCCGATAGCTTTGTCGAAAGGCTTTATAATGTCTTCCCTGGTCACATGGATCCCGTACTTTTCGTTGGCCTTCTCCAGCCATCTGCTGCAGTTTTCGTAAAAACCGCCCGCCTTAAGCTCGTCCAGGTTTTCGCCCAGGGTCTTTCCGGTAACGGTCATGGCATCCAGGTGAAGGACGTCCCTGATCTCTTCCATGATGGCCGGAACGCCGCCGGCATAGTAGAAGAATTCCGCCGGCCACTCTCCTGCGGGACGGAGGTTGAGCAGGTAGTGGGCCCCCCTGTGCAGTCTGTCAAAGGTATCCCCGTCGATCTCCAGGCCGTACTCTCTGGCTATGGCCGGCAGATGGAGCAGGGTATTGGTGCTGCCCGAGATGGCCGCATGGACCATGATGGCATTCTCCAGGGAATCCATGGTCACGATGTCCGAAGGCTTCAGGCCCTCTCTGGCCATTTCCACGATCCTCTCCCCTGCCCGGAAGGCATAGGCCTTCAGATCGGGGCTGGTGGCAGGCAGAAGGGCGCTGCCAGGAAGGGACAGGCCCATGGCCTCCGCCATGATCTGCATGGTGGAAGCGGTGCCGATAAAGCTGCAGGCGCCGCAGCTGGGGCAGGCGTTCTCCTTGGCCCAGTCAAGACGGTCCTTATCGATCTCTCCCCTCTCGTACTGGGCGCTGTACATGCCCAGCTGTTCCAGGGTAAGAAGCTCCGGTCCGGCGCTCATGGTGCCGCCGGTGACCATGATGGCCGGAATGTTGTTCCTGGCCATGCCGATCATATTGCCGGGCATGCCCTTGTCGCAGCTGGCGATGTAAACGCCGCCGTCAAAAGGAGTGGCACCCACATGGATCTCGATCATGTTGGCGATCATCTCCCGGCTTGCCAGGGAAAAATTGATGCCGTCCGTGCCCTGGCTCTCTCCGTCGCAGATGTCCGTGCAGGCGTAGCGGGCGCCGAAGCCGCCGGCTTTAAGAATGCCCTTTCGCACCTCTTCCACCAGCATGGGAAGATGGGCGCTGCCGGGGTGGGAATCGCCCGATGTGCTTTCAATGATGATCTGGGGCTTGGACAGGTCCTCCTTCTTCCATCCGCAGCCTATGCGGAGAGGATCCATTTCCGGTGCAAGGGTTCTCATTTTCTGACTGATCAGTTCCATTTCTTTCCTCTCATTCTGGAGCGTAAAAGGTCTTAAGGGCCCGCTCCGCTCCGGAGCGCGGGGCCCTTTCTTATATTATACTGACGGATCTTTCTTATTCCGGGACATCATCCCAGGAACATGGAAATGATGAAGGCTACCAGGAAGCCGCTGAGGCCCACCAGGGTTTCCATAATGGTCCAGGTCTTGAGGGTCGTGGGCTCATCCATCCCCACCAGGGACTTGACCAGCCAGAAACCGGAATCGTTGAAGTGAGAGCATACGGTGGAGCCGCCGGCAACTGCGCAGACGACGCAGGCCAGATAGATAGGGGAAAGTCCCTGAACGGCAGGCATGGCCGCAACGATGCCGGCCGCCATGGTCATGGCAACGGTGGCGGATCCTACGCAGATACGGACCAGGGCCGCAACGATGAACGCCACCAGAACGATGGGCATGTGGAGGGATCCGACGGCGTTGCCGATCAGATCGCCGATGCCGGAGTACTGCAGCACATAGCGGAGCACGCCGCCGCAGGCAGTGACCAGAAGAATCAGGCCGGTAGGCTCAAGAGACTTTGTCATGATCTTTTCCAGCTCGGGCATGGTGTAGCCGTGGCCTTTGCCCAGGACCAGCATGGCGAAGATGGTGGAGATCAGAAGGGCCACGAAGGGCTCGCCCAGGAAGCTGAATACGGGCATGACGCCGGCCATGGCAGGAATGACGCCGAAAACGGACTTCATGATGATCAGGACCAGAGGGATCAGGATGATGCCGACGATCAGGCCGAAGCCGGGAAGTTTGGACTCATCGAACTCTTCCTGATTCAGGACATGATCGGGAACCTGAATGAAGTACTTTTTGCCGCAGTAGGCTCCCCAGATGGGACCTGCAATGATCATGGCCAGAGTTCCGCAGAAGATGCCGATCATGATGACCCAGCCCAAGTCAACGCCCAGCATGGTGGCCACCAGCACAGGGCCGGGGGTCGGAGGAATAAAGGCGTGGCCGACGGCCAGTCCTGCCAGCAGAGGGATGGTATAGAAGAGGGCGCTTCGTCCTGTTTTCTTGGCCAGGGAGAAGGCCAGGGGGATCAGGATGATCAGGCCTGCGTCGAAGAAAACGGGCATGGCCACTACCAGGCCGGTAATTCCCAGGGCCCAGGCGGCTTTTTCATCCCCGAATTTCTTTACCATGGTCACGGCCAGAGTCTGGGCTCCGCCCGAGGCTTCCAGTATGGCGCCGAACATGGATCCCAGGCCTACCAGAAGGGCGATGCCCTTCAGGGTATTGCCGATACCGTCGTTGACGGAGGTGATAATGTCGGACAGAGGCATGCCGGCGACGATGCCGATGGAAATGGCTCCCACAAGGATGGCGATCATGGCCTGCACCTTGAACTTGATGATCAGTATGAGCAGAATAATAAGACCGATTAATGCCCCCGCGATCAGCCGGGTAGGATCAAGAACAACACCTTCACTCATTTTTGTTTCTCCTTTTAAAACTCCTTTTGAACAGATTTCCAGCATCCGGTAGACATCAGACCTCTCTGCCGCCTTTTCGCGCGCTCCGCGGCAGAAGGAGGATCCGATTCAGCATTTTCATCTGACGTCAGATGTATCTTGTGTTTTTTATTATACATGACCCTATAATAAATGCAATACATCTGATGTATATATTTCTCTTTTCAGCGTTTTGGCTAAAAAAGAAGAAGATTCCCTTAGGGAATCTTCCTCTTTTTTGGCTATATTAACTATACTGCGCTTTTATCAATTCTTTTTTCCGTTTTCTTTCTCGAGAAGGTCCACAATCATCTGACGATTATAAGTCAGATGCATGACCATGGCGCATCTGGCGCCCACCTGATCATGCCTTGCTATGGAAGCCACAACGGCCCTGTGGGTCTCAATGGTCTCTTCCATCAGCGCCCTGTGGGTCACGTTGGCAAAGGTATGAACTGCCGAATCGATCAGAGGGACCAGGATCTCCACCACCCGGTTCTTGCTGCATCTGGCGATCTGGGTATGCAGCTCTATATCCTGGCTGACATGGTCCTCCCCGCTGCGGTAGACCTCTTCCACCTCCCTGCAGAGTCTTTCCAGCTCCCGGATTTCCTCCTCTGTGGCATTCAGGGCCGCAAAGGCCGCGATCTCAGGTTCGATCATCAGACGCACGTCAAACAACTCCAGGGCCAGCTGGAACTTGTCTTCGTATCTTCCCAGCCCCAGGGGATCCTCTTCCGAAGGATGGGCACTGATCACGTAGGTGCCCGACCCTCTTCTTACCTCCAGCATTCCCCTGGATACCAGGCCCTTTACAGCCTCCCGGATGGTGCTTCTGCCGACGCCGAATCTCTCCGCCAGCTCGAATTCATTGGGGATTTTTTCACCTACAGGAATGGGTTCCTCCTGGATCAGCCGGATCAGCCTGCTTTCGATCCTGCTGCCCAGAAGCTTCCTGTCTTCCTTAACATACTGATACATGTCGTAATACTCGCTGTTCATCTTATTATCCCCTTATGCCGGCAGCGGCCTGCCTTCAGGGACTGGCAAAACCATTACTGACAGTATACGTTTCTTAATGCGAAACTGCAAGCAGGCCCTTAAAAAACAGCCCCTGAGAGCCTGCGCCCCCGATGGCGCTTCCTGTAATGACTGTATTTTATCATACGTCTGACGTATTATGTATTAAATAATTCTGAACAAAGAAAAAATGCCAGTCCCCAGCCCCTTTCTCCTGGAGAAAGGGGCAGACAGGTCTGACATTTTCTTAAAAATCATATTTTTCCACAGGGATCCGCCGCTTACCCGGGATCATGTCTTCTCTTAATCTCCGCCCCCGGTCAGAATGGCGATGCCGAAAGGCGGAAGGGTCAGACTCTTCCCTTCCAGAATGACCTCCTCCCCGGAAACGGTCAGGACGCCGGAAAGGGTATGAAAGGCTTCTCCTTCTCCCGAAAGAGACAGGGTCCGGGCCTGGTCCGAGGTGTTGATCACCACAAGGACGCTCTCAGGAGAATCCTCCTGAGGATTATCCTTATCTTCCGCCGTCCTTGTGAAAGCGCAGATACTGTCTCCCGTCATCTCATCCACGACGGAGGTCTTTCCCCGGGCGATGACCGGGAAAGCGTTCCGGAGGAGAACGGCGTTCCTGTAATAGGCAAAGACGGAATAAGGATCCTCCTTCTGCCTGTCAAAGCCTTCAAACTTCATGTCGACTTTGTCCATGTCCGGCGGTCCCGCCGTCATGAGGGCCGAAAGAGATCCTTCCTCTTCCGTTCCGGAAGATTCCTCCCCCTTTGTCACCCAGTACATGGGAGCTCTCTTATTCTCGTCCTTTCCGGACCCCTTCATGCCCAGCTCCTCGCCATAGTAGATGAAGGCATTGCCCGTCATCAGAAGGTTGAGGCCGCCGGCGAGCTTGGTCCTGGATCCGTCGTCGTAGGCGTAGTAGCCGGCGGACCTGGCCATGTCATGGTTGGTATAGAAGGGAGCGTTGACATAGGAAGGATTATGGGAAGCGTAAAGGGCTTCCTCCTCCTCCAGGGCCCTGCCGAAGGCAGAGGCACTGCGGCTTCCCTTGACCACGTTCGCGATCAGTCCGTCCGCGCCGGAAAAGGCAAAGTCAAAGAGGGAGTCGATCCCGCTGTCATAGTAGCGGGCATAGAGATCCTGGGCGGCCCAGCACTCTCCCACCAGAGTGGCTTCGGGCTTTATGCCCTTTACTGTATCCACCAGCCAGGTCAGGAAATCGATGCTGCCGTCGATGTTGTCGGTATAGTAGCTGGTCAGGGCATCCAGGCGGAAGCCGTCCACGCCCCTCTCCAGCCAGAAGCCCATGACCTCCGACAGTTTTTCCCTTACGTCAGGGGTGGACAGATTCAGGTCGGGCATCCCCTCCCAGAAACGGGCTTCGTAGTACCAGGACGAGCCTTCCAGAGGTGCGCAGCCGGTATAGGGCTCCCTGGTAAAGTTGTAATACCAGACAAAGGGGCAGTCTTCATAGACAGGCTCCTCTCCCTCCGGAAGGGCCCTCAGGTATTCTGCCGCCTCCCTGAACCAGGGGTGCTGCACAGAGGTATGGTTTACGGCCAGGTCCATGATCAGGCGGATCCCCCGCTCATGGCAGGCGCCAAGGAGAGCGTCGAAGTCCTCCAGGGTCCCGAAGTCAGGATCGATGTCCATGTAGTCCGCGGCATCGTATTTGTGGTAGGTGGGGGAGGGGAAGACCGGGGTGATCCAGATCTGGGAGCAGTCCAGATCATCCGAAGTCTCAGGATCCCCGTCTCCGATATAGTCCAGGGCCTTCGTCAGTCCCTTCAGGTCTCCGATCCCGTCTCCGCTGCTGTCCGCAAAGGAATATACGAAGACTTCATAGGTGGTCCTGTAATCGTCCTGGGGATAGGCCGGGGAAAGGGCCCCGTTTATAAGGTCCATCTGGGAGACCGCTGCGGGAGCCTGCTCCCCTGCCTCCGTCTGCGCCTGGGCCTCCTCTGCCGGAGGCGTTTCCTGGGGCAGGGCAGGAGCGGTCCCTCTCCCGCAGCCTGCTGCCAGGAAAAGGGCCAGGGCCGCGGAAAATATCCCGGACGCACGGGGATGGTTTCTTAAGGAATGCTTCATAAATGAAAAACTCACGGGCACCTCCTGATTCTCTTCCTCACTCCCTGTCAGGCAAGAGGAAGCTCGAAGACTGCCTCTGTATGGCAGCCGTTTACGCGGCAGGCCCATCCGTCTTGCATGGAAGGCCATTTTTCCAGGAATACTTTTTCCTCTGCAGAAAGGGGATGCAGGGTAAGGTCAAAGTCTGCCCTGCCGTCCCGGGCAAAGCGGATCAGTCCGATCTCCCAGTCCTGCCCTGTATAGAAGGCGTCTGCGGCCCTTTTGTCTGACCGCAGGCTCTCTCCCTTCTGGGTAAGAGAAGCAGACTCTCCCTCCCAGGAAAGGACCAGCAGGGCCTCTGAAAGGCCCTTTTCCTCCAGGATCCCCTCCAGGTGCAGGGAGGCCCTGAGGTCTTCCTTCCGGTCGGGTGCAGTTTTCTCTTCCACAGTGACTCTGACGGGGTTGGCAAGGCTCTCCAGGGCCCTGTAATCTCCAAAGGATCCGTCCTCTGCTTCAGATACCTTCTCAAAGCCCTCCGGCGCCTTCTCAAGGGGCGGGCAGGCCCTGAAGGAGGGCTTTCTCTCCTCCCTGACCCTGCAGACCATGGTCAGGGAGCCGTCTGCCTCTTCCACCACATCGTCCTCCGAAATCAGCAGATGCTCTCTTCCTTCCAAACGGACTTTGACGGCATGCAGGGCCTCCTCTGCCGTAAGGGTCAGGGCTTTTGCCCTCCGCCTTCCAGGAATGCCGGCTTCGATCTGATAGACCACCTCCGAAGGATCTCTTCCCTCCCTGGCGTAAAAGACATAGATATCCTCCCGCATGCCCCTGAGGATGCATAGGGGGACAGCGTTTACTGTCTTTAAGAGATTTCCGTCGGAAAGGGGCATATCGAAGGGATAGAAAAAGATCTCCCCGTCCCTTACGTCCTCCGACCCGAAGTCTGCAAGAAGCTTCCCTTCCCGGTCAAAGGCCCTTAAAGGGGCGCCCGGATGGTCCGCCATCTTCCGCCTTCTCTGATAGTCGGAGACGAAAAGATATCCGCCCCTGTCCGATGCCCGGACAGCGCACCGAAGGCTGTTAAGGTCCTCGGGCTTTCCGGGATTTCCCTCCTGGGGAATGTAGTCCATGCCGCACAGGTCCTCTCCGAAGTCCTTTATAAACATGGACAGCCTGCGGATCCTGCGGTAAGTATCCGTCAGCTGGCCGTATTCCCTTACGGGAGCGTTGAAGTCATAGGAAAGGACGGGCAGGTCGTTGGGATAGCCCGTCTCCCTGGACTCCTGCAGGGTGGACAGCTTCCCTTCGGGATTGGTGCCTCCGTGGTACATGTAGTAGCCAAGAAGGTTGCAGCCGCTGCCCAGCTTGA
>DETN01000187.1 GCA_002362155.1 Lachnospiraceae bacterium UBA3287
TTTGGCGGCCCGCCGGCAGCAAAGACATACGATGCTCTGCTTTTTTATAAGCAGCTCCGGACCCGGACACTGCAGGATCCGGTGACCAAAGACAAGGCAGTGAGAAGTGAGATTACAGATATGTTCAGAATCGAAAGAGTGGAAGCACTGTCTTCCAATATCTATCTGATGGATGTTTATGCACCCCGTATCGCCAGGAACGCTCTTCCCGGTCAGTTCCTGATCGTACGCGTGGACGAGGAGGGCGAGCGTATTCCCCTGACCATCTGCGACTATGACGCAGAGGCCGGCACGGTGCAGATCGTTTTCCAGACCGTAGGCGCAGAGTCCTACCGTATGGCCCAGCTGAAGAAGGGTGATCATTTCGCTGATTTCGTAGGACCTCTGGGAAAGCCCTCCGACCTGTGCGAAATGCCCCTTGAAGAGCTCAGAAAGATGAAGCTCTGCTTCATCGCAGGCGGCGTTGGCACCGCTCCCGTCTATGCCCAGCTCAAGTGGCTGAAAGCCCAGGGCGTGATCGCAGACTGCATCCAGGGCGCAAGAAGCAAAGACATCCTCATCATGGAAGATGATATGGCGGCAGTATCCAACCTTTACATCTGCACCGACGACGGCAGCTACGGCATTAGCGGCAACGTATGCGTAGCTCTGCAGAAGCTCTATGACGAAGGCAAGCGCTATGACAGAGTCATTGCCATCGGCCCCATGATCATGATGAAGTTCGTATGCCAGCTGACAGAAAAGCTGCAGATCCCAACCATCGTTTCCATGAATCCCATCATGGTGGACGGCACCGGCATGTGCGGCGCCTGCAGACTGATGGTAGGCGGCGAAGTCAAATTTGCCTGCGTCGACGGCCCCGAGTTTGACGGACACAAGGTCGACTTCCCTCAGGCCATGCAGAGAATGGCTCTCTACAAGACCGAAGAAGGCAGACTCTATCTGGAAGCCAAAGAAGGTGCTACCCACCACGGCGGCTGCGGAAACTGCAACTGATAAAGGGGGTAAATAAAAATGGCAATGGATATGATGAAAAAGGTACCGGTCCGCGAACAGGACCCCCAGGTACGTGCCCACAACTTCGAGGAAGTATGCCTCGGCTACAATAAGGAAGAAGCGGAAGCTGAAGCCCTCCGCTGCTTTAACTGCAAGAATCCCCGCTGTGTGCAGGGCTGCCCTGTTTCCATCGACATTCCCGGCTTTATCAATAAGGTCAAGGAAAGCGACGTGGCAGGCGCCTATGCGGTCATCAGCGAATCCTCCGCTCTGCCGGCCATCTGCGGACGTGTATGTCCTCAGGAATCCCAGTGCGAAGGCAAGTGCGTCCGCGGCATCAAGGGCGAGCCTGTCTCCATCGGCAAGCTGGAGCGCTATGTGGCGGATACCGCCCGCGAGATGGGCATTAAGCCCCAGGGCGCAGCTGAAAAGAAGGGCAAAAAGGTCGCTGTCATCGGCTCCGGTCCTTCCGGTCTGACCTGCGCAGGCGATCTGGCCAAGATGGGCTATGACGTCAAGATCTTCGAAGCCCTGCACAAGGCAGGCGGCGTTCTGGTCTACGGCATTCCCGAATTCCGTCTTCCCAAGAACGCGGTGGTTCAGAAGGAGATCGAGAACGTTCAGTCCCTGGGCGTGGAGATCGAGACAGACTGCGTCATCGGCAAGTCCACCACCATCGACGCGCTGATGGAGGATGAGGGCTACGACGCCGTATTCGTAGGTTCCGGCGCGGGCCTTCCCAAGTTCATGAACATCCCCGGCGAGCAGGCCCTGGGCGTCTTCTCTGCCAATGAATACCTGACCAGGTCCAACCTGATGGGCGCCTTCTCCGAGAAGTCCAGGACTCCCATCATGCGGGCAAAGAAGGCTGTCATCGTGGGCGGCGGCAACGTGGCCATGGATGCTGCCAGGACTGCCCTGCGTCTTGGCGCTGAGGTGCACATCGTCTACAGAAGAAGCGAAGCAGAGCTTCCCGCCAGAGCGGAAGAAGTCCACCACGCCAAGGAAGAGGGTATCATCTTTGACCTTCTGACCAATCCCGTGGAGATCCACGCCGACGAGAAGGGCTGGGTCAAAGGCATCACCTGCATCCGCATGGAGCTGGGCGAGCCCGACGCCTCCGGCAGAAGAAGACCTGTGGAAGTGCCCGGTTCCGAGTTTGATATCGAGTGCGACTGTGTTATCATGTCTCTGGGCACCTCCCCCAACCCTCTGATCTCCTCCACCACAAAGGGTCTGGAGATCAACCGCAGAAAGTGCATCGTTGCCGACGAGGAAAACGGACAGACCTCCAAGAAGGGCGTGTTCGCAGGCGGCGACGCCGTTACCGGCGCTGCTACCGTTATCCTGGCCATGGGAGCCGGCAAGGCTGCCGCAAAGGGCATCGACGAGTATCTGTCTAAGTCATAACCGGTCCGGCTGCGGGCCCCTTCATGGGACCCGCACCCAGGAGTATCAGGGGACGGGTCCCAGGGACGCTGTCCCCTTTTTCGTTGAACCCAACCATCAAGAGAGAAAGAATGACAAAAGAGCTGAATTATTCCGCGGATGTACAGAGAGAGATCTTCGGTCATCACGACCGGTATATCCGCAAGATCGAAAAGAATCTGGGCGTTGTGATCATTTCCCGGGACGGCGCGGTCCGTGTCAGCGGAGATGAGCCCAAGGTGGATGTGGCCGTGGGCATCCTGGACCAGCTTGCCTCCCTGGCAGGCAGGGGCAGGGAGCTGGAAGACCAGAAGGTGGACTACGCCCTGGAAATGCAGGAGGAAGCCCCAAAAGACATGCTCCTGCAGATGGACGCTGACACCATCTGCCATACCGTCAGCGGCAGGCCCGTACGTCCCAAGACCATGGGACAGAAAAAGTATATCGACGCCATCCGTCACAACCTGATCGTCTTTGCCAACGGCCCTGCCGGCACCGGCAAGACCTATCTGGCCATGGCCATGGCCATCACTGCCTTCCAGAACAAGGAAGTGGAGAGGATCATCATGACAAGACCTGCCATTGAGGCGGGCGAGAAGCTGGGCTTTCTGCCCGGCGACATGCAGTCCAAGGTAGACCCCTACCTGCGGCCCCTCTACGACGCTCTCTATCAGATCATGGGGGCCGAGAATTTCAAGGCAAACATGGAAAAGGGATTGATCGAGGTGGCCCCTCTGGCCTACATGAGAGGCCGTACTCTGGACAACGCCTATATCATTCTGGACGAAGCCCAGAATACCACCCCCGAACAGATGAAGATGTTCCTGACCCGTTTCGGTTTCGGATCCAAGGCCATCATCACAGGCGACGCCACCCAGAAGGACCTGGATCCCGGCAAGCGCTCGGGCCTGGACGTGGCCCTGCGGGTACTGAAAAACGTGGAAGGCATCAGCATCTGCACACTGACCAGCCACGACGTGGTAAGGCATCCCCTGGTCCAGCGGATCGTAAAGGCATATGAAAATTATGAAAAGAATTCTTCTGAACATAGAAAAAGAGACTGAGGACAGCTTTCCCTTTCCCTGCAGGGAGACCGCGGAGGCCGTGTGCCGCTGCGTCCTTGACATGGAAGAGTGCCCCTATGATGCGGAAATATCCCTTCTGATCACGGGGCCGGAGGAGATCCGGGAGATGAATCTGGAGTTCCGGGGCATCGATTCTGCCACGGACGTACTGTCCTTCCCTATGGTGGACTATGAGGAGGGTCCTTCGGACTTTTCCTCCGTGGAGGGCATGGAAGCGGAATATTTCGATCCCGAAACAGACGCCCTGATGCTGGGAGATATCGTCCTCAATACGGAAAGGATCAGAGAGCAGGCGGCCGAGTTCGGCCACAGCCTGCTCAGGGAGTATGCCTTTCTCATTGCCCACTCCATGCTGCACCTTTGCGGCTATGACCATATGACCCCGGAGGAAGCGGGCGTCATGGAAGAGAAGCAGAACCTGGTCATGCAGGAGCTGGGACTTTTAAGAGACCTGGACCTGGAGGTCCAGATGGAGAATTTACATGCCTATGGGGAAAAGATCGGACAGGAATGAAGTGGTAATCGCGGGAGCCGGGGCATCCGGCTGCATAGCCGCCATATGTCTGGCCCGCAGAGGGCTGCACGTGACCCTCGTGGATAAGAATAAGGAGCCCGCCAGAAAGATCCGGGTCACCGGAAACGGCAGGTGCAACCTGACCAACCTGTTTCAGGACGAGACCTGCTGGTATTCGGAAGAGAGTCCGGCTTTCATGGAACCCCTTCTGAAATTCGGGGCTGAGGAGCTTATGGGCTTTTTCGAAGACATGGGCGTCCGCTTCCATGACAGGCAGGGCTATGTCTATCCCAGGACAGACCAGGCATCCGTCATTGCGGATACTTTGATCTCGCAGATATCCTCCCTTCCCGTGACCTTTCTGGGAGAGACGGCTGTTACGGATATTTCCCGAAGAAGCAGGGAAGGGGAAAAGCCTTTCCTTGTCCGGGCGGGAGATAAAAAAATTCCGGCCGACTATGTGATCCTTTCCTGCGGGGGACTGGCAGGGCCTTCCTTCGGATGCTCCGGAGACGGCTACGCTCTGGCCAGGTCCCTGGGACACGGCCTTATTTCGCCTTCACCGGCCCTGACCCCTCTTCCCGCCGACAGAAAGCGCATAAAGAGCGCCTCTGGCGTAAGATGCCGGGCGGCCGTCACCGCCCTGGTGGACGGGCAGGAAATCCGCAGGGAGGAAGGAGAAATGCAGTTTACGGAAAGCACCGTTTCCGGCATCCCTGTCTTCCAGATCAGCCGGATCCTGACAAGAGCCCTTTCCGAAGGGAAGCGCTGCACTCTGAAGGCGGATTTTCTGCCGGAATTGGAAGGAGAGGAACTGGACAGGGAGACGGCCTTCCGTATGGGAATGGAAGATAATCTGACCCTGCAGGAAGTCTTTTCGGGCCTTGTCCATCCGGGAGTTCTGCGTATGGTCCTCTCTGACCTGGGACTGCAGAGCGAAGTAAAAAAGAGAAAGGTCAGCCCTGAAAAAATAAGAGAGATCCTCCGGGCCCTGAAGGAATGCACCTTCCCCGTGGAGAAGCCGGGAGGCTTTGCTAAAGCCCAGGTGACAGCCGGCGGCGTTCCTCTTGACGAGATCGATCTCAATACATTTGAATCCAACATCGTGCCGGGGCTCTATCTGACGGGAGAGATGCTGGACGTGGACGGCATCTGCGGAGGCTATAACCTCCAGTGGGCCATGACCGGGGGATACCTGGCGGCCGGAAGCATCACAGAAAGAACAGATTTATGATACGAATTTCGCAGCTGAAGATCCCCTGCGGACAGGGGGAAAAGGCCCTTGAAGGAAGGATCCATAAGAGCCTTCGCCTTGGAGATCCTGGCCGGATCCTTTCCTGGCAGATCGAAAAACATTCCCTGGACGCCAGAAAAAAACCGGATCTTTACCATATCTATACGGTCTCCGCTGCTCTGCGGGGCGGCCGGAAGGCGGAAGAAGCCCTGGTAAGGAGGCTCAGGGATAAGAACGTGACCTTCTTTATCCCTTCTCCCTATCAGTTCCCGCAGGCTGGCCTTGAAAAGCTTTCCGAAAGGCCCGTGATCATCGGAGCCGGCCCCGCCGGCATCTTCTGCGCCCTTCTGCTGGCAGAGCACGGCTACAGGCCCCTTCTCATTGAGAGGGGAAAGCCCGTGGAGGAGCGGCAGAAGGATATCGAGACCTTCTGGAAGACGGGAAGGCTGGACCCTTCCTCCAACGTACAGTTCGGAGAAGGAGGAGCCGGGGCTTTTTCGGACGGAAAGCTCAATACCCAGGTGGGAGATAAGGCCGGAAGGGCAGAGTTCGTACTGCGCACCTTTATAGAAGCCGGCGGCCCTCCGGAGATCCGATACGACGCAAAGCCCCATATCGGGACCGACAGACTGCAGGTCATCCTGCCGGCCCTTCGAAAGAGAATTCAGGACGCAGGAGGAGAAGTCCGCTTCGAGACCTGCTGCACCGGCTTTGCTATTGAGGAGGGAAGAGTAAAGGGCGTCTTTCTGAAAGGGGGAGAATATATCCCTGCGGAGGTCGTGGTCTTTGCGCCCGGCCACAGCGCCAGGGATACCTTCCGGGAGATTTTCCGCCAGGGACTGATCCCTGTGGAGCAAAAGAACTTTGCCGTGGGCTTTCGGGTGTCCCATCCCCAGGCTCTGATCGATAAGAGCCAGTACGGCATGTCCGACAGAAAGGAAATGGAGAAACTGGGCCTTGAGCCCGCTCCCTACAAGCTGACCGCCAGGGCGGTCTCGGGCAGAGGGGTCTACTCCTTCTGCATGTGTCCCGGCGGATATATCGTTAACGCTTCCTCTCAGGATGGCCTTCTTGCGGTCAACGGCATGAGTTATTATGACAGAGGATCGAAGAGGGCCAACTCCGCCATCGTCATGACTGTGGGAGAAGAGGACTTTGGCAGCGCTCATCCCCTGGCCGGCATGGAATTCCAGGAAAGGCTGGAAAGGAAGGCCTATGATCTGGGAGAGGGAAAAGTCCCGGTCCAGACCTTTGAAGGCTTTAAGTCCCGTGTCACAGGCAGCGGCAGTTCCCATCCCCTTTCCGGAATCGGCGGGGGAACAGAGGATCTCTGCATCTGTGGAGACTACAGGGAAGCGGATCTGACAGATCTCTTCCCTGAAAAAATGAACCTGGATCTTCTGGACGGCATGTATCAGTTCGGGAAAAAGATCCGCGGATTTGACGGGCCGGAGGCTTTCTTTGCAGGCGTGGAGACCAGGACCTCCTCCCCTGTCAGAATCCCCAGAGGGAAGGATCTTTGCTCGGTCATAGAAGGCTTTTACCCCTGCGGGGAAGGAGCCGGCTATGCGGGAGGCATTATGTCAGCGGCCATGGACGGCATGAAGACGGCGGAAGCCATAGGGGCCCGTTTTGCTCCCGTGGAATAAAGAATAAGGAGAACAAGGTGGAGTCATTTATCAGCAGAAGCGAAAAGAACAGAGAGTACAGAAAACAGCTCAAGGACAGAAAAAGGATCGTGGTCAAGGTGGGATCCTCCTCTCTTCTTCATCCGGAGACGGGAAGGATCAACTATCATAAGATCGATGTCCTGACCAGAGAGCTCAGCGATTTGAAGAACCAGGGCAAGGATGTGATCCTGGTGACCTCCGGCGCTACCGCTGTGGGCAGAGAGGCTCTGCTGGCCGGCAGGGACCGGTCGGATATAGCCGCCGACAGTCCCATCACCATCAAGCAGGCCTGTGCCTCGGTAGGGCAGGCAAGGCTGATGATGATCTATCAGAAGTTCTTTGAGGACTACAACCAGATCGCAGGCCAGGTCCTGATGACCAAGAATACCATCACCAATGCTCTGAGCAAGTACAATCTCCACAACACCTTCAGCGAACTGCTCAAGCTGGGAGTCATTCCCGTGGTCAACGAAAATGACTCGGTGGCCACCTATGAATACATGGTAGGGGACAACGACACCCTGTCCGCCATGGTGTCCTCCCTGATGAAGGCGGATCTGCTGATCCTTCTGTCCGACGTGGAAGGCCTCTTTACCGACGATCCCAGGGTCAATCCCGGGGCGGGCTTTATCGAATATGTGGAGCACCTGGATCAGACCATGATGCAGATGGGCAAGTCCACCAGCGGATCCAGCTTCGGAACGGGCGGCATGTCCACCAAACTTTCCGCGGCGTACATTGCTACCAGGAGCGGCTGCGACATGGTCATCTGCAATGCAAGGGATATGAAGATCATCCACGACGTGGTGGACGGAAAGAATATCGGCACCATCTTCTGTGCAGATCCCGACGACAGCTTTGACCTGGCGGATTATCTGGAGGAACATTTCGGATGATGTTAAAAAACACCGGAGGGGAAAGCATAAGGACCGTCAAGGCCCGTCTGAGAAGAGAAGGCACCAGAAAAAGAGACGCTCTTACCCTGGAGGAGAGGACCCTGAAAAGCCAGGTCATCTGCCGGGCTCTTATGGAGGATCCTGCCTGGAAAAGAGCGGAAGCTGTCCTTACCTACATGAATTTCAGAACTGAAGTCATAACAGACCCCCTGGTGAGAGCAGCTCTTGCCCAGGGGAAAAAGGTCTATGCTCCCAGGATCCTGGACAGCGGCATATCCGGAGCCATGGAGTTTTTCAAGGTCACAGATCCGGACCTGCTGAAGGAGAGCCCCATGGGGATCCGGGAGCCCCTGCCGGATCCGGCGGGCCGTTTTGGGAAAGACATCTTTCCCGCGGACAGGGTCCTGGTGGTGGTGCCGGGAACGGTCTTTGACGAGAAGCGGGGCCGGATCGGCTATGCAGGAGGATACTACGACCGCTTTCTTTCGGAAGCGGAGGGGCTTTTGACAATTGCCCTTTCCTTCGACTGCCAGATCATACCCGATGTTCCCATGGAAGACCACGACATCCGTCCGCAGATCATTATGACGGAGACCCGGATCATTAAGTAAGCAAAGCCCAGGAAGCCCCGGCCGTCAGGCCGGGGCTTCCTATGACTTTGGAGAAAAAACTCTCAGGTGGGGAAATCATAAGGAGAGTGTTTTAATCCCGAGCAGTCTCTTTATTGTTTCCGGGGAGCTACTGTATCGTATGAGGAATGGGCAGGCTGTGTTACAATTTTAAGTGGAAAACACAGTACTGTCTGTCTTTGAAGGAGGCAAATATGGCTCAAAATACAGATATTCATTATAGAAACCAGATGCTTTATTCCGTATTCATCAGAGATTACGGCAAAAACGGTACCTTCCGGGATGTGGAGGAAGACCTGGACCGCATAAGATCGCTGGGGACGGACATCATATGGTTCATGCCCATTCATCCCATTGGAAAGGAAGGCAGAAAAGGAAGCGTAGGGTCCCCCTATGCAATTTCCGATTACCGGGCAGTCAATCCGGATTTTGGCACGATGGAGGATTTCATCCGCCTGACGGATCAGATCCACAGACGGGGCATGAGATGTATCATCGATGTCGTATACAATCACACTTCCCCGGATTCTGTTTTGTCCAGAGAGCATCCGGAGTGGTTCTGGCGGGATGCGGAGGGCAGGCCCAGGGCCAAAGTGGAAGAATGGTGGGACGTTGTAGATCTGGATTACAGCAATCAGGGGCTCTGGGATTATCTTATTGAGACCCTGTGCTTCTGGGCACAGTATGTAGACGGATTCCGCTGTGACGTTGCGGCATTTGTTCCCCTGGATTTCTGGAAACGGGCCAGAGCGGCTGTGGAAAAGGTGCGTCCGGGCGCTTTCTGGCTCGCGGAGAGTGTTGAGACCGGCTATGTCCGGAGGATCAGAAGCGCCGGTGAGAGCTGCCTTTCGGATTCTGAACTCTATCAGGTCTTCGACGCATGCTATGATTACGATATTTTCAATGATCTTTCGGACTATCTGCTGGGGAAAGGCCCTCTTGGCAGATATCTGGACCGCCTGAATATGCAGGAGTGTATTTATCCCGACAACTATGTAAAGCTCCACTTTACGGAGAACCATGACCAGTTCAGGACGGCGGCCGCAGTACCGGATCTTCGCAGCCGCAGACAGCTTCTGGCCTTTACCATGTTCCAGAAGGGCATCAGTTTTATTTATAACGGGCAGGAGAGAAGCGCGGCAGATTTTGCCAATATCTTTGAGAAAGAGCCCATCGACTGGACGGGACCCGACCTGTCGGATGTGATCGTGAAAATGAAAGAACTGAAAGGGAAAGAGATTTTTGCCTGCGGAAGCTTCTTCGCAGACGAAGTGCGAAACGGCGTGGTGCGGGCGGTCTACACTTACGGAAAAGAGAAACTGGTGGGACTCTTTGCAATCGGGGCCGGCATGATCGGAGCAGACACAGGCCTTGCGGACGGACTCTACCGAAACGTCTATACCGGGAAAGATGTTTATGTCTTCCACGGAGCGGTGCCGGTGGGTGAAGATCCGGTCATTCTGTCATCTGCGGACTGATCCGCAGGAAGGAAGCAGGTCCCCAAAGATTTCCTGCTGTTTTAAAAGGGGTGCCGCACCAGTATACACTGGCGCGGCACCCCGAGCTTTAAAGGCACCCTGCCGCAGAAGCGGCGAAGGAAAAATATAAGAGCATAAGGAAGGCTTTCGGGCCGCAGGCATATCCGGTATCTGATGTGTACAGGGCAGCTAAGTCCTTTTGAAGATGAACTTGTCCTGGACCTTGTAGGCCGCAAAGAAGAGGAAGCTGTCGATCAGGATCTTTAAAAGGATCGGCCTGGTGTTGAAGACTGCCTCCAGCAGATGGACAGAGAAGGCGGAGATCAGACACTGGCACGCTGCCAGACCCATGAACTGTCTGAGGCTCTTTCGCCGGCTTTCGTTGGAGCGGAATACATACTTGCGGCTCAGGTGATAGTTGACGGAAGCGGAGACGATCCTGGCCAGGATGGTGGCCCAGATGATGCGGTAGGAAGCGCCCCGGAGGATGAATTCCGTTAAAAGCCAGAAGAGGAAAAGGTCGACGACGGAAGCCGCGATGGAGGTTGCGCCGAAGATCATCATCTTTTTCCAGACCACCAGGTTGATCAGCAGAGTATCCCAGAGAGGGTGGAAATGCTTTTCGGCCTCAGGATTGGCCGGCAGCACCGGAACGGAGATCTCCTTGTAGCCTTTCCTTTCAAAGCCGATCAGCACGGCCATGTCGTAGCAGTAGGTCTTTTCGCTGTAGCGGAGGCACCGGAGGACCTGGGAGTCAGGTATGCCCCGAAAGCCGGAAAGTACGTCGTTTAAGTGCTGGCCGAAGAGGAAGCTGAAGAAAAAGCTCATGAGCGCATTGCAGCGTTTGGTAACTTTATCGGCGCCTGGGCTGTTAAAGTCCCTGCTTCCTATAATGATCCGGCTCCTTTTCTTTGCCTTTTCGCCCGCCAGAGCGGCTGCGATCTTTACGCAGTCCTCGGCTCTGTCCCGGCCGTCGGAATTGACGAGAATGACGCCGTCGTATTTGCCATGGCATTTCTGCATGTAGTACTCGAAGCCGGACCGGAGAGCGCATCCCTTGCCCGAGTTTTTGTCATGGTGCAGGATGGTGAAGCCCATTTTCAGAGCTTCTTTGAACACGTGCTGCCTGTCCTCCCTGCTGCCGTCGTCCACTATGACGATTCTTGTAAAACCGTTTTTTCTCAGATCTTCCAGATAGGAGATCATGTTGTCCGGCGGATTATAGGCCGGAATCAGTATTACGCTGTCTCTTCCCATGACTGGACCTGCTTTACATGAAATTTACATTTCCATTGTTTCAGAAATCCGGGGATTTGGCAAACGGAAACCAAAAAATCATGAAATCTCTCATAAAAAAGGAAATTGGAGCATCTGTTTTTGGGAATATTGCACAGAATGACTTAACAAAAAAACCTGTTTATGGTAAAATTCAAGATGTAGTATAACTGTTGGACCTGATTCTGCATGTACAGAGAAAGGAACCTGCTTATGAGCGATACTGAAAAGAAACTGGGCTATGAATATGAGGAAGGCGCCAGATATGTAGCTTATGTCTCGTCCTATACGCAGACGAAAGACCAGAAATACGGCATCCGCATTTATGATGTGGACATGGAAAAAGGCTACCTGTATGAGAAGAAACAGATAGAGATCACCAACTCTTCCTATGTCACCATTTCCCATAACAGGAAATTCCTGTATTCCATTACGGACCTGGGCGTCGAATCCTTCAGGATCCTGCCGGACGGCGATCTGCAGTTCCTGAACAGGGCTTCCATCAACGGCATGAGAGGCTCCCATCTTTCCACCGACTATGAGGACGAGTTCCTCTTCGTGTCCGGATATCATGACGGCAAGATCACAGTCCTGCGCCTCAATGAGGACGGATCCGTGGGCGAGATCACAGACGAGCTCTTCCTGAAAGGCCTGGGCTCCATCGCAGAGCGCAACTTCCGTCCTCATGTACAGTGTGTCAAGATGACCAGGGATAATAAATATCTCTGCGCAGCCGACCTGGGCATGGACCACGTCAACGTCTATTCCCTCAACCGCAAGACCGGCCGGATCAAACAGTGCGCCATCCTGCATTCCGAGCTGGAATCGGCTCCCAGACATATGAAGTTCTCCAAGGACGGCCATTATCTCTATGTGGTCCATGAGCTGAAGAACAAGATCGATGTTTATTTCTATTATGAAAGAGACGGCGCGCCGGATTTCGAGAAGATCCAGTCCATCTCCACCCTGGATGACAAGAACTCCAAGGGCTCCGCAGCCAGCGCCCTCAACTTCTCCTCGGACTTCAAGTACCTGATCAGCTCCAATGCAGGCAACAACTCCGTGGTGATCTACTCCATCGATCCCGACAACGGCTTTTTGACCAAGATCCTCTGCCTGCCCATCAGCGGCGAGTATCCCAAGGATGCGGCCCTCTTCCCCGATGACAGGCATCTGGTCTCCCTGAACCATGAATCCAACACCATGACCTTCTTCAAGGTGGATCTGGAAAAGGGACTTCTGATCATGTCCGGCAAGGAGATCAGCATTCCCAAGCCCAATGTCATCATCTTCCACAAGCTTTCCGACGTAACTGAGTGAGCCGGTACTGGAAACGGAAGCAAAAATAGTGTATAATCAGCAGACCGTATTTTTGTGCGGTCTGCTGTTTTTTTTAGCAGGCAGGTCATGACTTACTGAAAGAAGCGGGGAAGCTCTTATGTCTGGATCGGAATTCGGAAAGATATTGAAACTGACTACCTGGGGTGAATCCCACGGACCGGCACTGGGGGCCGTCCTGGACGGATTCCCGGCCGGCATGGACCTGTGTGAGGAGGACATCCAGAAATACCTGGACAGAAGAAAGCCGGGCCAGTCCTTTGTCACCACGTCCAGAAAGGAAGCGGACAGAGTCCGTATCCTTTCCGGCGTCTTTGAGGGTAAGACCACCGGCACCCCCATTTCCTTTCTGATCGAGAACACCGCCCAGAGGTCCGGAGACTACGGAAATCTGAAAGACTGCTTCCGGCCCGGCCACGCGGATTACGGATTCTATGCCAAGTACGGCATCAGGGACTACCGGGGAGGCGGAAGGTCCTCCGGAAGGGAAACGGCGGCCAGGGTCTGCGGCGGGGCCGCAGCCGCAAAGCTGCTCTCTTTCATGGGCGTAGGCGTCATGGCCTATACCAGGTCCATAGGCCCTGTGGAAATAGAAGAGAAGAACTTTGACAGGAGCCTGATCCTGAAGACGCCCACCGCCATGCCGGACGCAGAAGCAAATGAAAAGGCTCTGGAATACATGAAAAGATGCATGGAAGAGAAGGATTCCTCCGGCGGCGTCATCGAAGTCAGGATCACGGGCCTTCCCGCGGGGATCGGAGAACCTGTCTTTGACAAGCTGGACGCAAGGCTATCCCAGGCCCTCATGTCCATAGGCGCCGTCAAGGCTGTGGAGATCGGGGACGGGATCCTGGCAGGCCGTGCCAGAGGGTCCGGGAACAACGATCCCTTTGCTGTATCAGAGGATGGGACCGTTATCAAAAAGACCAACCACGCTGGCGGCATCCTGGGAGGCATTTCCGACGGCTCCGGGATCCTTCTCCGGGCCCATGTAAAGCCCACCCCCTCCATCTTCAGGGAACAGGATACGGTGGATGTGAGCGGAAGAGAAAGAAAGCTGACCATTTCCGGAAGGCACGACCCGGTGATCGTACCCAGGGCCGTGGTGGTGGCAGAGTGCATGTGCGCACTGACCATCCTGGACCTGATGCTGGAAAATATGACTGCCCGGGCGGACAGGGTCATTGATTTTTATAAAAAATAGGAATTCACATCATAGAGAGGACATTTATGTACGAACTTCTGAAAACGGAGGGCAGGGCCAAAAGGGCGAAAGTCACCACGGTGCACGGAGAGATCCAGACCCCTGTCTTCATGAACGTAGCCACGGTGGCCGCCATAAAGGGCGGCCTTTCCGCAGGGGATCTTAAGTCCATCGACACCCAGGTGGCCCTGTGCAATACCTACCATCTCCATGTCAGGACAGGGGATAAGACCATCAAAAAGCTGGGCGGCCTGCACAGGTTCATGAAATGGGACAGGCCCATCCTGACGGACTCCGGCGGCTTCCAGGTCTTTTCCCTGTCGGATCTGCGCAGGATCAAAGAGGAGGGCGTCTACTTCCATTCCCATATAGACGGGGCAAAGATCTTCATGGGACCCGAGGAGAGCATGCAGATCCAGTCCAACCTGGGCTCCACCATCGCCATGGCCTTCGACGAATGTCCTCCCGCCCTGGCGGACAGGGACTATGTGCGCAGTTCCGTGGACAGGACCACCAGATGGCTGGAGCGGTGCAAAAAGGAGATGGACAGACTGAACGGCCTGGAGGATACAGTGAATCCGAGCCAGATGCTCTTTGGCATCAACCAGGGGGCCATCTACCATGACATCCGCATAGAACACGCAAAGACCATAGCCGATATGGATCTGGACGGCTACGCCCTGGGAGGCCTTGCCGTAGGCGAGAGCCACGAGCAGATGTATTCGGTCCTGGACGAGACCGTGCCTTATCTGCCCCAGAACAAGCCCACCTATCTGATGGGCGTGGGCACGCCCCAGAACATCCTGGAGGCGGTGGAAAGAGGCGTCGACTTCTTCGACTGTGTCTATCCCAGCCGCAACGGCCGCCACGGCAACCTTTACACCCATAAGGGGACCGTCCATATCCGCAACGCCAGATACGAGCTGGACCAGAGGCCCATCGAAGAAGGCTGCGGCTGCCCCGTCTGCCGGGCCGGCTATTCCAGAGCCTACATCCGTCACCTGATGAAGGCCCAGGAATCCCTGGGGCTCCGCTTCTGCGTCATGCACAACCTTTATTTCTACAACCATCTGATGGAAGAGATCCGGGACGCTCTGGATGCGGGAAGCTTCGCCTCCTACAAGAAGGCCGCCCTGGAGTCCATGGCGGAGGGCGAATCATAAGGAAGAAAGTGCGCAGAAATAAAGAACACGGAAGTAATTAATAAAGAAGCAGCATATCAATAATTCATTTTCAGCAGAAAGGATCCAGTCATCATGAAGAGAGTAGATTTCGGCCCCAAGCCCCTTATGTTCCCCCAGCCCGTCCTGATCATCGCGACCTACGACAAGGACGGGAATCCCAACGCCATGAACGCGGCCTGGGGCATCACCACGGATTTTGCGGAGATCAGCATCAGCCTGTCCGAGCACAAGACCACGGACAACCTGAAGGAAAGAGGCGCCTTTACCGTCAGCATGGCCACAGAGGAATATGAAGCAGCCTGCGACTACGTGGGCATCGAATCCGGCCGCAAAGTGCCTGACAAGTTCGCAAAGGCCGGCTTTACCGCCGTAAAGAGCAGTCACGTGGACGCTCCCCTGATCGCAGAGCTTCCCCTGGCTCTGGAGTGCAGGGTAAAGAGCTTTGAAGACGGGATCCTGGTGGGAGAGATCGTCAACGTCTGTGCGGACGAAAGCATCCTGACAGAGGGAAAGGTGGACGTGAAAAAGCTCCGTCCCATCAGCTTCGATCCCTTCACCAACGCCTACTACGGCGTGGGCGAAAAGGTCGGGAACGCCTTCAGCGACGGCATGGGTCTCAGGTAAGGAGAAAGCACTGTCAGTTTCCGCCTGTCCTTTTGCCATATCGCTTTAAAGGGATAAAAGATTGGCTATTGCAATCACTTGGCGGGTTGTTGTATTATAAGGTTTGTCTGACCGCAGGAATGAATACATCTCATCAGTTTTATGTTGCATTTTCATAAAATTGCTGTATATTTATTCTTTAAGTCAGGAAAATAAAAAGTCATTGAATGACTAGGAGGGTATTTTAATGTATAACAGTCTCTTATTAACAGCGGGTGGCGCCAGCAGCGGTCTGATCATGATCATTTACATTGCAGTGATTATCGGATTCTTCTATTTCATGATCATTAAGCCTCAGAGGAAAGAGAAACAGGCGAAAGCAGAACTTATGGCCAATCTGGCAGTCGGTGACAGTGTTCTTACGACTGCAGGCTTCTATGGTGTGATCATTGATATGAGTGAAGAAACAGTTATCGTCGAATTCGGCAACAACAAGAACTGCCGTATTCCGATGCAGAAGGCCGCGATCGTACAGGTCGAAAAGCCTGAGGATGCCGAAGTGGAATAAGCACCATATCCTAGAGTTCTTATAGGCAATGATAATTCTGCTGGCAGGCCGCAAACTTGCCGGCAGTTTTTTTTGGAGGTAACCATGAATCTGAATATTGCAGTCATAGCCGGAGACGGCATCGGCCCCGAGATCGTCGCCCAGGCCAGGAAGGTCCTGGACAGGGTCGCGGAAAAGTACGGCCATACCATCCGCTATACCGACATCCTGATGGGCGGAAGCTCCATCGACGTTTACGGCGTTCCCCTGACCGACGAGACCATCGATATTGCCAGAAAGTCCGACGCGGTCCTGATGGGCTCCATCGGCGGCGACCCCAAGACCTCTCCCTGGTATAAGCTGGATCCCACCCTCAGGCCGGAAGCGGGACTATTAAAGATCCGCAAGGCCCTGGGCCTTTATGCCAACCTTCGCCCCGCCTACCTCTTTAAGGAACTGGCGGATTCCTGCCCCCTGGCAGCCAGAGAGGGCGGCAGAAAGTTCGATCTGATCATCGTAAGAGAGCTGACCGGCGGCCTCTATTTCGGAGAGCGCTGGACAAAAGAGATCGACGGCGTCCGCACCGCCCAGGATACCCTGAAGTATGACGAGAACGAGATCCGCCGCGTGGTTAAGACCGCCTTCGAGATCGCCGCAAAGCGCAGGGGCAAAGTGACCAGCGTGGACAAGGCCAACGTTCTGGATACCTCCAGGCTCTGGAGGAAGATCGTGGAGGAAGTCTCCGCGGACTATCCCGATATCGAAGTCTCCAGCATGTACGTGGACAACGCCGCCATGCAGCTGGTCCTCAACCCCGAGCAGTTCGACGTGGTGGTCACCGAGAACATGTTCGGCGACATCCTTTCCGACGAAGCAGCCGAGATCACAGGTTCCATCGGAATGCTGTCCTCCGCTTCCCTCAACGAGACCAGCTTCGGCCTCTATGAGCCCGCCCACGGCTCCGCACCCGACATTGCGGGACAGAATATCGCCAATCCCATCGCGACCATTCTTTCCGCAGCCATGATGCTCCGCTATACGTTCGGCCTTGGGGAGGAAGCCGATGCCATCGAGAATGCGGTCAGAAAGACCCTTTCCGACGGCTGCAGGACCATTGACATCATGCCCAGAGGAAAGGACGCGGATCTTACCGGCCTCAGTCTGCAGAAATGCGACGAAATGGGCGACAGAGTCTGCGAAAGGATCTGAGCATAAAAAAACAGACAGAGAAAGATCTGCCCGAGACAAAGACAGGCGGATAAAGATAAAAAGGAAAGAGGTAATCAGATGAAGAGTGATTCCGTAAAGAACGGCATCGGCCAGGCCCCTGCAAGAAGTCTTTTTAACGCACTTGGTTATACCGAAGAGGAGAGAAAGCGCCCCCTGATCGGCATCGTTTGTTCCTATAACGAGATCGTTCCCGGCCACATGAACCTGGACAAGATCGCGGAAGCCGTCAAGATCGGCGTCGCCATGGCCGGCGGCACCCCCATCATGTTCCCTGCCATCGCTGTCTGCGACGGCATCGCCATGGGACATATCGGCATGAAGTACTCTCTGGTCACCAGAGACCTGATCGCGGATTCCACCGAATGCATGGCCAAGGCCCACGGCTTTGACGGTCTGGTCATGATCCCCAACTGCGACAAGAACGTGCCCGGCCTTCTGATGGCGGCAGCCCGTGTCAACGTGCCCACCATCTTCGTGTCCGGCGGCCCCATGCTGGCAGGCCATCTGCACGGAAAGAAGAGAAGCCTTTCCTCCATGTTTGAAGCGGTGGGCGCCTATTCCGCCGGCACCATGAGCCTGGAAGAAGTGACCGAGTATGAAGAGAAGGTATGCCCTACCTGCGGCTCCTGCTCCGGCATGTATACAGCCAACTCCATGAACTGCCTGACAGAGGCCATCGGCATGGGCCTTCGCGGCAACGGCACCATTCCCGCCGTCTACTCCGCAAGGATCCGTCTGGCCAAGCATGCGGGCATGCAGATCATGGATCTGGTAAACAAAGACATCCGTCCCAGAGACATTATGACAAAGAGAGCCTTCATGAACGCCATGGCTATGGATATGGCTCTGGGCTGCTCCACCAATACCATGCTCCATCTGCCCGCCATCGCTCATGAAGCCGGCGTGGAGATCGACATGGAAGTGGCCAACGAGGTTTCCGCCCGTACGCCCAACCTCTGCCATCTGGCCCCTGCAGGCCCCACCTACATGGAAGACCTGGACGAGGCAGGCGGCATCTATGCCGTTATGAACGAGCTGGACAAGAAGGGACTGCTGGATCTGGATGTTATGACCTGCACCGGAAAGACCATGCGGGAGAACATCCAGGGCTGCACCAACAAGAACCCCGAAGTCATCCGTCCTATCGAGAATCCCTACATGCCCATCGGCGGCATCGCTGTCCTCAAGGGCAACATCGCTCCCGATACCGGCATCGTAAAGAGATCCGCCGTGGTTCCGGAAATGATGGTCCACGAAGGACCCGCCAGAGTCTTCGACTGTGAAGAGGACGCCATCAAGGCCATCCTGGGCGGAAAGATCGTAGCCGGCGACGTGGTGGTCATCCGCTATGAAGGCCCCAAGGGCGGCCCCGGCATGAGAGAGATGCTCAATCCCACCTCCGCCATCGCAGGCATGGGCCTGGGCTCCTCCGTAGCCCTGATCACCGACGGACGCTTCTCCGGCGCATCCAGAGGCGCCTCCATCGGCCACGTTTCTCCCGAAGCAGCCGTGGGCGGCCCCATTGCCCTGATCGAGGAAGGCGATATCATCTCCATCGATATCCCGGGCAACGCCCTGAACGTAAAGGTCTCCGACGAGGTCCTGGCAGAGAGAAGAAAGAACTGGAAGCCCAGGACTCCCGAAGTCACGGACGGATATCTGTACAGATACGCCAGCCTTGTCACCTCCGGAAACCGCGGCGCCGTTCTGGAGCTTCCCAAAGCCTGATAAGAGAATCTTTTGAAAGAAGAGGAATAGAGTTTTGAAAATGACAGGTTCCGATATCATTGTGGAATGCCTCCTGGAACAGGGAGTCGATACAGTCTTCGGCTATCCCGGCGGAGCCATTCTGAATGTATATGACGCTTTATACAAACGCAGCGACGAGATCACCCATATCCTGACAAGCCACGAGCAGGGTGCCTCCCACGCAGCGGACGGCTATGCCAGAGCCACCGGCAAAGTGGGCGTATGCCTGGCCACCTCCGGCCCCGGCGCCACCAACCTGGTCACCGGCATCGCCACAGCCTACATGGATTCCATTCCCATGGTGGCCATTACCTGCAACGTGACCACCCCCCTTCTGGGCAAGGACTCCTTCCAGGAGGTGGATATCTTCGGCATCTGCCTGCCCATCACCAAGTACTCCACCATCGTCAAGGATGTCAGCACCCTGGCGGATACCATCCGCAGGGCCTTCAAGATCGCCAGAAGCGGCAGGCCCGGACCTGTTCTGGTGGATATCCTGAAGGACGTGACGGCCGCTCCCTACGATTTTGAGAAGGTGGTCCCCGAGCAGAAGAAAATAAAGCGCAGACAGTACGGCCAGGCCGATATCGACCGCGCCATCGAAATGATCAGAGAGTCGAAGCGTCCCTTCATCATGGTAGGCGGCGGCGCCATTCTTTCCGGGGCAGACGGCTCCCTGACCGAGTTCATCCACAAGGTGGACGCTCCGGTCTGCGAGACCCTCATGGCCCAGGGCGCTTTTGACCAGCACGATCCCAGATATACGGGCCTTCCCGGCATGCACGGGACCAAGGCCAGCAACTTCGGCATCACCGAATGCGATCTTCTGATCGCTCTGGGCGCCAGATTCTCCGACCGTGTCTACGGCAACGCCAAGACCTTTGCCAGAGACGCAAAGATCCTGCAGATCGATATCGATGCAGCCGAGATCAACAAGAACGTGAAGGTGGATTTCTCCATCGTGGGCGATCTGAAGGAGATCCTGGAGAAGATCAACGCAAAGCTCGAGAGCGAAAAGCACACGGAGTGGGTGGAACACATCCAGGAACTGAAAAAAAAGTATCCTCTGACCTATAACAAGTCCGCCCTGACCTGTCCCCTCATCATGGAGACCCTGGACAGACTGACGCAGGGAAAGGCCATCATCACCACCGACGTGGGCCAGCACCAGATGTGGGCCGCCCAGTATTATACCTATTCGGAGCCCAGGACCTTCCTTTCTTCCGGCGGTCTGGGGACCATGGGATACGGCATCGGGGCCGCCATCGGCGCCCAGGTGGCCCGCCCCGACAAGCAGGTCATCAACATCGGAGGCGACGGGTGCTTTCGGATGAACATGAACGAACTGGCCACAGCCAGCCGTTATAATATTCCCATCATCAACATTATTATTGACAATCACGTTCTGGGAATGGTAAGACAGTGGCAGACGCTGTTCTACGGAAAGCGTTATTCCCAGACAGTACTGCGCGACAGCGTGGATTACTGCAAGGTGGCGGAAGGCCTTGGCTGCATGGCCATGCGGGTCACATCCGTGGACGAACTGGAGCCGGCCCTGAAGGCGGCCCTGGCAGCGGACAGGCCCGTGGTCATTGACTGTGTCATCGACGACGACGATACGGTCTATCCCATGGTCTCTCCCGGCGCGTCCATCGATCAGGCTTTTGACGCGTCCGATCTGGCAGCAAAATAAGCTTATATGTGTATTGGTTCTTTCAGCGTGGGACCTGAAAGACGGGGGAACAGACATCATATGTATAAAAGGATGAGCACATCCAAGGAGGAACGATCAAATGGCACGTGTTTATAATTTTTCGGCAGGACCGGCTATGCTTCCCGTTGAAGTACTGCAGGAGGCTGCAGACGAGATGCTTGACTACCGCGGAAGCGGCATGTCTGTCATGGAAATGAGCCACCGCGGCAAGATCTTTGACGGCATCATCAAGGAGGCCGAGGCTGACCTGAGAGATCTGCTGAATATCCCCGACAACTACAAGGTCCTTTTCCTGCAGGGCGGCGCCTGGACCCAGTTCGCTGCTGTTCCCATGAACCTGATGAAGAATAAGAAGGCTGCCTACATCGTAACGGGCCAGTGGGCCAAGAAGGCCTGGCAGGAAGCCGGCAAATACGGCGAGGCTGTCAAGGTAGCTTCTTCCGAGGACAAGACATTTTCCTATATCCCGGACTGCTCCGATCTGGACATTCCCGAAGATGCCGACTATGTCTACATCTGTGAGAACAATACCATCTACGGAACCAAGTTCCATACCCTGCCCAACACCAAGGGCCATGACCTGGTGGCGGACGTATCTTCCTGCTTCCTCTCCGAGCCCATGGACGTTACAAAGTACGGCGTCATCTACGGCGGCGTGCAGAAGAACATCGGCCCCGCAGGCGTCGTGATCGCCATCATCAGGGAAGACCTGATCAGAGACGATGTGCTGGAAGGAACTCCCACCATGCTCAAGTGGAAGACCCAGGCCGACAACGACTCTCTCTTCAACACGCCTCCCGCATACGGTATCTATATCTGCGGCAAGGTATTCAAGTGGCTGAAGAAGCAGGGCGGTCTTTCTGCCATCAAAGAACACAACGAGAGAAAGGCAAAGCTTCTCTACGATTTCCTGGACGAGAGCAGACTCTTCAAGGGCACCGTCCGCAAAGAGGACCGTTCTCTTATGAACGTTCCCTTCGTCATCGGCGACAAGGAGCTGGAAGCTCTCTTCGTCAAGGAAGCCGAGAAGGCAGGCCTGGTATCCCTTAAGGGCCACAGGTCCGTGGGCGGCATGCGGGCCAGCATCTACAACGCCATGCCTTATGAGGGCGTAGTGGCGCTGGTGGACTTCATGAGAAAATTCGAGGCAGAACATCCTGCCGAATAAGACTTGAACGGAGAGCATACAAGGATGTTTAAATACCATTGCTTAAACAACATTTCCAAGGCCGGACTCGAGAAGTTCTCCGCCCTCTATGAGGAGACGGCGGATATTGGCGAGGCCCAGGGCATCCTGGTCAGGTCCGCAAAGATGCATGACATGGAGTTTTCCGAGAATCTCCTTGCCATTGCCAGAGCGGGCGCCGGCGTCAACAATATTCCTCTGGACAGGTGCGCCAAAGAGGGCATCGTGGTCTTCAACACCCCCGGCGCCAACGCCAATGCGGTCAAGGAGCTTGTCTTTACGGGCATGCTCCTGGCTTCCCGTGACATCGTGGAAGGTGTGGACTGGGTCCGCGGCAACTGGAAGAATCCCGATATCGCCAAGACGGCGGAGAAGGAAAAGAAGCAGTTCGCCGGCACCGAGATCCGGGGCAAGAAGCTGGGCATCATCGGCCTGGGCGCCATCGGCGTACGCGTGGCCAATGCTGCCATCGATCTGGGCATGGAGGTCTACGGCTATGACCCCTATGTCTCCGTTGACGCGGCCTGGAACCTCAACCGTTCCGTAAAGCACGTCAGCAACGTGGAAGAGATCTACGAGGTCTCCGACATCATTACCATCCATGTGCCCCTTCTGCCCTCCACCAAGGGCATGATCGGCGAAGCCGCCCTGGAGAAGATGAAGCACGGCGTCATCATCATCAACATGGCCAGGGATACCCTCTGCGACGAGAAGGCCATCGTGGAAGCCATCGAAGAAGGCAGGGTCAGACGCTATGTTTCCGACTTCCCCAACCCCACCGTCGCGGGCAAACGGGGCTGCATCACCACCCCTCACCTGGGCGCCTCCACGGCAGAGTCTGAGGACAAGTGTGCCAGGATGGCGGTGGAAGAGCTGCAGAACTACATCGAGAACGGAAATATCATCAATTCCGTCAATTACCCGAACTGCAACATGGGCATCTGCCAGACGCCCGGCCGTGTGGCCATCTTCCATGCCAACAAGACAGGCATGCTGACCCAGTTCACCGCCATCTTCGGCAGCACCGACATCAATATCGCCGAGCTTTTCAACAAGGCCAAGGGCGAGGTCGCCTATACCATGATGGATCTGGACGGGGAGATCCTGCCCGATACCGTGGAGAAGCTCAGGGCCATCGACGGCGTATTCCGCGTCCGCGTGATCAAGTAAGTAAGGGAGAGGAAGTACTTTATGGCCACTATCAGACCATTTGAGGCCTACAGACCTGCCAGAGGGCTGGAGGACCGGATCGCTGCTCTTCCCTACGATGTATACAGTAGGGCGGAAGCCTCAGCCGTGGTAAAGGAAAGGCCCCTTTCCTTTTTAAGAATCGACAGGGCAGAGACCCAGTTTTCCGACGACGTGGGGACTTATGAGGACTGCGTCTATGAAAAGGCCAGAGATATGCTGCAGGAGGAGATCGCCTGCGGACATATGGTCAAGGATCCGTCCCCTTCTTTCTATATCTATGCCCAGACCATGAACGGCAGGACCCAGACGGGCCTCGTGGCTTGCGCCTCCATTGACGATTATCAGTCCGGCGTGATCAAGCGGCATGAAAATACCAGGGTAGACAAGGAGATCGACAGGATCCGCCACGTGGATACCTGCAATGCCCAGACAGGGCCCATTTTTCTCTGCTACAGGAACCATGCCGTCATCGACAGGATCGTAGCAGAAAAGACCAGGGAGCTGCCCGACTGTGATTTCATATCCGACGGAAATATCCGCAACCGGGTATGGACCATCAGTGAACCCGCTCTGACAGAGGAGATCAGCAGGGCTTTTTCCGAGATCGGATCCATCTACATCGCGGACGGCCATCACAGATGCGCTTCCGCCGTCAAGGTGGGCCTGAAGAGGAGAGAGCAGAATCCCGGCTATACGGGAGAGGAGGAGTTCAACTTCTTCCTGTCCGTTCTCTTTCCCCAGGACCAGCTCATGATCATGGACTACAACCGGGTGGTCAGGACCCTGGGAGGCTATACGCCCGAGACCTTCCTGAAGGCCTGCTCCAAAGTGGCAGGGATCGCTCCCTGCGGCAGAGAAAGGGTCCATCCCGCCTCCAAGTCGGAGATCGGCATGTACCTGGGCGGTCAGTGGTACAGGATGATCATCCGTCCCCAGTACCGGAAAAAAGACCCGGTGGAGGGACTGGACGTATCCATCCTCCAGGACAACATCCTGGGGCCCCTGCTTGGCATCACGGATCCCAAGGCTGATCCCAGGATCGAATTCGTCGGCGGGATCCGGGGACTGGGCGAACTGGAGGAAAGGGCTGACAGGAGCGGCGGCGCCGCCTTTGCCATGTATCCCACTTCCATCCAGGAGCTTTTCGATGTGGCGGATGCCGGGAGACTCATGCCTCCCAAATCCACCTGGTTCGAGCCCAAGCTCCTTTCCGGTCTCTTTATCCACGCGCTGGATTAAGAAATATTTCTTGCCAAATCAATAAAATATGATTATAATAACAGTCGTCTGCAGCCGGGGGCTGCAGGCGGCTGACCTATTCGGGAGGCCGATTTGGGGAATATGCTGGAATAGCGCAGTCGGTAGCGCAACTGATTCGTAATCAGTAGGTCGAGGGTTCGAGTCCCTTTTCCAGCTCTTGAACGCGCGGGTAAGCAGGACCGATACCAGGGTCTTAAATATTCGCGCGTTTTTATATGCCTTAAGTTACAGTTGATCTTTACCATACAGAAAGCGAAAGAGAGGAAACTCTATGGCACAGCTCTGGGGCGGCCGATTTACCAAGGAGACGGACGCATCTGTCAAAGCCTTTAACGATTCCCTCCGTTTTGATTCCAGGCTCTATCATGAAGACATAGAAGGCAGCATCGCCCATGCCTCCATGCTGGGCCGCCAGGGGATCATCAGTGCAGAGGAAGCCGATACCATTATCAACGGTCTGGGGGTCATCCTTTCCGAGATCGAGTCGGGAGACCTGGTCTTTACGGATGAATATGAGGACATCCACAGCTTCGTGGAGGCAAACCTGATCGAGAGGATCGGCGACGCCGGCAAAAAGCTCCATACCGGAAGAAGCCGCAACGACCAGGTGGCCCTGGATATGCGGCTCTATACCCGCAGGCAGATCGATCTGATGCACAGCGAGCTGAAGGACCTCCTGCAGGTCATCCTTGATATCATGGAGAAGAACACGGAGACCTTCATGCCGGGCTTTACCCATCTGCAGAAGGCCCAGCCGGTCACCCTGGCCCATCATTTCGGCGCCTATTTCGAGATGTTCAGAAGAGACCTGCTCCGTCTGGAGGACTGCAGGGAGCGCATGAACTACTGCCCTCTGGGATCCGGCGCCCTGGCAGGCACCACCTATCCCCTGGACAGGGACTATACCGCCAGAGAGCTTGGCTTCTACGGCCCCACCCTCAACAGCATGGATTCCGTTTCCGACAGGGATTACGTGATCGAGTTCCTTTCAGACCTGTCCCTGATCATGATGCATCTGTCCCGCTTTTCCGAGGAGCTGATCATCTGGAATTCCAATGAATACCGCTTCGTGGAAATGGACGATGCCTTCTCCACAGGCTCTTCCATCATGCCCCAGAAGAAAAATCCGGACATCTGCGAGCTGGTCCGGGGCAAGACCGGCCGGGTCTACGGCGACCTGTTCTCCCTCATGACCACCATGAAGGGACTGCCTCTGGCCTACAACAAGGACATGCAGGAGGACAAGGAGCCGGCCTTCGATGCCATCGATACGGCCCATGCCTGCGTAAAGCTCTTTGCCGGCATGCTGAGCACCCTTTCCTTCAGAAAGGACGTCATGGAAAAGAGCGCTGCCAGGGGCTTTACCAACGCCACCGACGCCGCAGACTACCTGGTGGTCAGGGGAGTCCCCTTCCGGGATGCCCACGGCATCATCGGAAGAGTGGTCCTCTACTGCATCGAAGAGGGAAGATCCATCGAAGAACTGAGCCTTGAAGAGCTGAAATCCTTCTCGGAAGCCTTCGGAGAGGATATCTATGAAGCTGTTTCCCTGAAGACCTGCGTGGATAAGCGCCTGACCGTGGGCGGCCCTGCCCCCGAAGTTATGAAGGCGGTCATCGAAAACAGAAAAGAGTGGCTTGCCACCGTCTGAAATAAAAAGCATAAACCGGAAATGTCATTACAGATCCGCCGGAGGCGGAGTTAGGAGAATAGTATGAGCGATAAATTAAAAGTTGCAGTTCTTGGCGGCACAGGCATGGTAGGCCAGAGATTCATTTCCATCCTGGAGAATCACCCCTGGTTCGAGGTCACGGCCATAGGCGCCAGCCCCAGAAGCGCCGGAAAGACCTATGAAGAAGCGGTGGGCGGACGCTGGAAGCTGGACGGGGACATCCCGGATTCCGTAAAAGGCATTACCATCCAGGACGTTTCCGACGTGGAAGGCATTGCCTCCCAGGTGGATTTCTGCCTCAGCGCCGTGGACATGTCCAAGGACCAGATCAGGGCCATCGAGGAAGCCTACGCAAAGACAGAGACTCCTGTGGTCTCCAACAACAGCGCCCACAGATGGACACCCGACGTTCCCATGATCATCCCGGAGATCAACCCCGAGCATACGGACGTCATCGCTTTCCAGAAGAAGAGACTGGGCACAGAGCGCGGCTTTATCGCCGTCAAGCCCAACTGCTCCATCCAGGCCTATGCTCCCGCCCTGGCCGCATGGAAGGAATACGACCCCTACGAAGTAGTGGTCTCCACCTACCAGGCTATATCCGGCGCCGGCAAGACCTTTAGGGACTGGCCTGAAATGATCGAGAACGTGATCCCCTACATCGGCGGAGAGGAAGAGAAGTCCGAGAAGGAGCCCCTTCGTATCTTCGGCCGTCTGGAAAACGGCGTCATCGTTCCGGCAGACAGCCCTGTGATCACGGCCCAGTGCATTCGTATCCCCGTGCTTTACGGTCATACCGCCACTGCTTTCGTGAAGATGAGAAAGGAAGCCGAAAAGGAAGAGCTGATCGAGAAGCTCGTAAACTTCAGAGGCCTGCCTCAGGAGCTGAAGCTCCCCAGCGCTCCCGCACAGTTCATCCAGTACATGGAAGAGGACAACCGTCCCCAGGTAAAACTGGACGTCAACTACGAGAACGGCATGGGCGTTTCCATCGGCAGGCTCAGAAAAGACACTGTCTATGACTGGAAGTTCGTAGGCCTTGCCCACAATACCATGCGCGGCGCCGCCGGCGGTGCTGTGGAGTGCGCAGAGCTCCTTAAGGCCATGGGATATATCCAGAGCAAGTAATTATTTCGAAGGAACGGAGGATGCACCGGCTCCTGCCGGAAGGCGGGAGACCGGTGCGTCTGATTATTCACGCGGCTGCATACATGAGGTGACATGGGAAAACAGGTATTTATTGCGGAAAAACCGAGTGTGGCAAGGGAATTCGCCAGTGCCCTGGAACTGAACTTCCGGTCCAGGGACGGATATATGGAGGCGGAGAATACCTATGTGACCTGGTGCGTAGGCCACCTGGTCTCCATGTCCTATCCAGACGCCTACGATCCTTCTCTGAAGCGCTGGTCCCTTTCCACCATCCCCTTTATTCCGGATTCTTTCCGCTACCAGGTCATCGACGGCGTCAAAAAGCAGTTCGGCATCGTCAAAAAGCTCCTGACCGATCCCCAGGTGGATACCATCTATATCTGCACCGACTCGGGACGGGAGGGGGAATACATCTACCGCCTGGTGGCCCAGGAGGCCGGCGTCAGGGGAAAAGCCCAGAAAAGGGTCTGGATCGACTCCCAGACCAAAGACGAGATCCTCCGGGGCATCCGGGAGGCGAAGGACGACAGGGAGTACGACAACCTGGGGGCTGCCGCCTATCTGAGAGCCAAGGAAGACTACCTGATGGGCATCAACTTCTCCAGGGTCATCACCCTCAAGTACGGGAACGGGATCCGGGATTTCCTGGGACAGGAAAAGTGCGTGGTGGCCGTGGGCCGGGTCATGACCTGCGTCCTTGGCATGGTGGTCAGGAGAGAGAGGGAGATCCGGAATTTCGTAAAGACGCCCTTCTACCGGGTCATCGGCACCTTCAGCCCCCAGGGAATGGAGGACAGCTTTCAGGCCGAGTGGCATGCGGTTAAAGGAAGCATCTATTTCCAGTCTCCAAAGCTCTATAAGGAGAACGGCTTTCTGAAGGAAGAGGACGCCGCGGCCCTGATCTCCTACCTGCAGGAGGGGCCTGCCGAGGAGCGGATCCCGAAGGTATCCTCCATCACCCACAAGAAGGAGACCAAGAACCCGCCCCTTCTCTACAACCTGGCAGAGCTGCAGAACGACTGCTCCCGCTTTTTCAAGATCTCCCCGGACCAGACCCTCCAGGCTGCCCAGGAGCTCTACGAGAAGAAGCTGACCACCTATCCCAGAACGGACGCCAGGGTCCTTTCCTCCGCCGTGGCCGCGGAGATCGGGAAGAACCTGAAGGGCCTCTCCCGCCTGCCCATGTATCTGCCTTATCTGAAGCAGATCCTGGAGTCGGGCTCCTACAAGAAGATCGGAAAGACCCGCTATACCAACGACAAGGCCATCACGGACCACTACGCCATCATTCCCACGGGGGACGGCCTGTCAGTCCTGCCCTCCCTTTCCCCCACCACCCAGAAGGTCTACGAACTGATCGTCCGCCGCTTTCTGGCCATCTTTTATCCTCCTGCGGTCTTTGACAGGATCTCTCTGACCATCTCTATGAAAACGGAGGAATTTGCGGCCCAGGTAAAAAGCTGTAAGGAAAAGGGATATCTGGAGGTCATGGAATACTCCTTCTTTAAAAAGAAGGAGGAAGGAAACGGGGAAGAGGACCAGGAAAAGGAAGACCTGGGCCTGTCGCCGGAAACGGCCGCCCTTCTTAAAAAGAACATGGTCCTCACCCTTCAGGATCTGCAGATCCGGAAGGGTGAGACCTCTCCTCCCAAGCGCTACAATTCCGGTTCCATTATCCTGGCCATGGAAAACGCGGGCCAGCTGATCGAGGAAGAAGAGCTTCGGGAGCAGATCAGGGGAAGCGGCATAGGCACCAGCGCCACCCGGGCGGAGATCCTGAAAAAGCTGATCACCAACGCCTATCTGGCCCTTAACAAAAAGACCCAGATCATCACCCCCACCCAGATGGGAGAGATGATCTACGATACAGTGGACTGCTCCGTCCGTCCCCTTCTGGACCCCAAGCTGACCGCCAGCTGGGAGATGGGACTGACCAGGGTCACCGAAGGGACCGTGTCCGAGCAGGAATATATGTCCAAGCTGAGCGACTTCATCGTAAGACGCACCAACTTCGTCAAGGAAAACGACTGCAGGCCCCTCCTGGAGCAGAAGTACCGGGAGACGGCCGCCTTCTATCCGGAAAAAAAGGCAGGAAAGGCGCCTGCCTCCGGAACAGGAAAGGGGACCGGCAGAGGAAGAAGAAAGAAAACAGCATCCGGGAAAACGGAAGGGTCCGGGAAAGAGGCCGCCGCCGGGAAAGGAGATGAAACATGAGCATGCAGGACTATCGTATAGAAAATATGTATGATCTGTCCCAGACCATTGCCGCAGACCTTTTTGCGGGGAAGGAATATCCCTGGGAGGTCCTGGGGGATATCTCTGATTTTATTGTAAAGCTGGGAAATACCCTGCCCGCGGACAGGTTCGAAAAGAGGGGAGAGAACGTCTGGGTGGCAAAGAGCGCAAAGATCTTTGATTCCGCCTACATCGGCGGCCCCTGCATCATCGACGAGGAAGCGGAGATCCGCCAGTGCGCCTTTATCAGAGGCTCGGCCATCGTAGGAAAGAAGGCTGTGGTGGGCAACTCCACGGAGCTTAAGAACGTAGTCCTCTTCGACCTGGTCCAGGTCCCCCACTACAACTACGTGGGCGACTCTGTCCTGGGCGTCCACGCCCATATGGGAGCGGGCTCCATCACCTCCAACGTCAAGGCAGACAATAAGGAAGTGGTCATCCACGCCGGAGAGGAAAACATGGAGACCGGCCGCCGCAAGATCGGGGCCATGCTGGGAGACTATGCCGATATCGGCTGCAACAGCGTCTTAAACCCCGGCACCGTGATCGGCAGACATACCAACGTTTACCCTGTCTCCATGGTCAGGGGCTGCGTCCCCGCCTTCCATATCTATAAGGATAAGGACCATGTGGTGGAAAAGAGGATGGACTAAAGCCCTATGGACGGATATGTGATCATTGCCTTTGTAGCCCTGCTGGCCGCCGTCCTTCTGTGGTCGGGGATCGCGGATGGCAGGAGGCGGGCGGCAAAACTTAAGGCCGAACTGAAAGAATCCTACGGAAAGCCTTCCCAGAAGGTCATGGTGCCGGAGCGCTATGCAGAGGTCAGCCAGTACTATCTGCGTCATAAAAAGGATTTTCAGGTGGATGACATCACCTGGAACGACCTGGATATGGACGACATCTACCACGCCATGGACATTACCAGGTCCTCGGCGGGAGAAGAGTATCTTTACTATGTCCTGAGGACCCCTGCCCTGGACCCCTCCGGGATCCATTTCAGCCAGGAGCAGCTCTCTTTCCCGGACAGGGATGAAAATACCAGGATCCGGATCCAGACGATCCTGGCAGGCCTTGGCCATACGGGGCGCTTTTCCATCTATGAATATCTGGATTTCTTCGACGAGGTGAAGGCCTCTCCGGCCTGGACCCACCTGCTGGCCGCCGCCCTTCCCCTTGCGGCTCTGGGAGTCATGTTCTTCCACGTGCAGGCGGGCCTGATGCTGCTCCTGGGCGTCTTATGCCTGAATATCGTGACCTATTACAGGGAAAAATCCAGGATCGAGCCCTACCTGATCACAGTCAAATACCTGCTCCGCATCATGAAGACAGGAGACGAGATCGGAAAGATCGACTGCCCCGGCTTTGAAGAGGAGATCGGCCAACTGACCGGGATTCTGAAGGGCTTTTCGGGCTTTCGCAGGGGCTCGGGCCTTGTGTCCATGAGCGACTATACCGGTTCCGGAAATCCCATGGATCTTCTGATGGACTATATCAAGATGGCCCTGCATCTGGACCTGATCAAGCTGGGAAGCATGATGAAGGAAGTCACAGGAAAATCGGCGGAAATCGACAGGATGATCACCATCCTGGGAAGGCTGGACGCCTGCGTCGCCATCGCTTCCTTCAGAAAGAGCCTGCCCCATGCCTGCACGCCGGAATTAAGCACGGAGGGGCCGGTGGGATTTCTGGCAGAGGACCTCTATCATCCGCTTCTTCGCGACCCCGTGACCAACAGCATCCGGGCGGAGCGGCCGGTCCTTCTGACCGGCTCCAATGCTTCGGGCAAGTCCACCTTCTTAAAGGCTTCGGCCCTCTGCGCCCTCCTTGGCCAGACCATCAGCACCGTGCCCGCATCTTCCTGCCGGACCCGGTATTTCAGGATCTATTCCTCCATGGCCCTCAGGGACAACCTGCAGGGGGGAGAGTCCTACTTTATCGTGGAGATCCGGTCCCTGAAGAGGATCCTGGACGCTGCGGGAGAAGGGGGAGATACGCCCATTCTCTGTTTTATCGACGAGGTCCTTCGGGGCACCAATACCGTGGAGAGGATCGCGGCCTCCACAGAGATCTTAAAGAGCCTTTCCGGAAAAGAGATCTTCTGCTTTGCGGCCACCCATGACATCGAACTGACAGAGCTTTTAAAGGAAAGCTTCGACAACTATCATTTCAGGGAAGAGATCGTGAATAAGGAAGTGGTCTTCAGCTACCAGCTCCTTGACGGTCCTTCGGATACCAGGAACGCCATCAGGCTTCTGGAATCCATAGGCTACGACGAAGAGATCGTGGAAAGGGCCAACGAAAGGGCCCAGACCTTCCTGGAAACCGGGACCTGGAGGTGACCATGCAGAAAGTGACCATCTTTACGGACGGGTCGGCCAGGGGAAACCCGGACGGCCCCGGCGGCTACGGAGCCATCCTCCGATACGTGGACTCCAAAGGAGCAGTCCATGAAAAGGAGCTGTCGAAAGGGTATGAAAAGACCACCAACAACCGCATGGAGATGATGGGGGTCATAGCGGCCCTGGAGGCCCTGCGCCGTCCCTGTCAGATCGATCTTTATACTGACTCCCAGTACGTGGTCAATGCCTTCGAGAAGGGCTGGATCCGCAACTGGAAGAAAAACGGCTGGAAGACCGCGTCCAAAGAACCCGTAAAGAACAGAGAACTCTGGGAGCGGATGCTGGAGGCGGCAAAAGGCCATGAACTGACCTTCCACTGGGTAAAGGGCCACGCCGGCCACCCGGAGAACGAAAGGTGCGACAAACTGGCCACGGAAGCCGCGGACAGCATGAAAAAATAAGAAGAAAAACGCCCGGAAAGGCACGGAGGGCGTTTATTTGAGGTATACTATGTCAGAGACCATCCGCATCCGTTACCTGAGCGACAGGATCGAAAAGCTCCGCCCCATAGAGGACAAGTCCGACTGGATCGACTTAAGATCTGCCGCGGACATTTCCCTGAAAAAGGGAGAGTCCTGCCTGATCCCCCTGGGAGTGGCCATGAAGCTTCCCGAGGGCTATGAGGCCCACATCGTGCCCAGGTCCTCCACCTTTAAGAACTTCGGGATCCTGCAGACCAACCACATGGGGATCATCGACAATTCCTACAGCGGAGATAACGACGAATGGAAGATGGCCGTCCTGGCGGTCAGGGATACACAGATCCATACCGGAGACAGGATCTGCCAGTTCCGGATCATGAAAAAACAGCCCGTCCTTATCTTTGAGGAAACGGACTGCCTGGGAGGAGAAGACCGGGGAGGCTTCGGCTCCACCGGCACCAGATAAAAAATACTGCAGACGCAGAAAACTGCCCTGCAGCCTTTAATACTTGTATATGCCACACCTTTTATGCGGCAGAAAGGAAGATTATGAAAATCAGAACCAGATATGCACCCAGCCCCACAGGCAGAATGCATGTAGGCAACCTTCGTACGGCCCTGTATGCCTATCTGATCGCCAAGCATGAGGGAGGAGATTTCCTTCTCCGCATCGAGGATACGGACCAGGTCCGTCAGGTGGAAGGCGCGGTGGACATCATCAACCGTACCCTGGCAGACACAGGCCTGATCCCGGACGAGAGCCCCGACAAGGACGGAGGCGTAGGCCCCTATGTACAGAGCGAGCGCGTCAAGGCCGGCATCTATGACAGATACGCAAAGGAGCTCATTGAAAAGGGCGAGGCATATTACTGTTTCTGTGACGCCGAAAGACTTGCTTCCCTGACCCAGGTGGTGGACGGCAAGGAGATCAGCGTCTATGACAAGCACTGCCTCCACCTGTCCAAGGAAGAAGTGGAAGAAAAGCTGGCCGCAGGCCTTCCCCACGTCATCCGTCAGAATAACCCCCAGGAGGGAACTACCAGCTTCCACGACGAGCTTTACGGAGACATCGAGGTGGAGAACAAGGAACTGGACGACATGATCCTGATCAAGTCCGACGGCTATCCCACCTACAACTTCGCCAACGTGGTGGACGACCATCTTATGGGCATTACCCACGTGGTCAGAGGAAACGAATATATTTCCTCCACGCCCAAGTACAACCGCCTCTATGAGGCCTTCGGCTGGGAAGTCCCTGCCTACATCCACTGCCCTCTGATCATGGGCGAGGACAAGAAGAAGCTGTCCAAGAGAAGCGGCCATTCCTCCTACGAGGATCTGATCGAGCAGGGCTTCCTGCCCGAGGCCGTGGTCAACTTCATCGCCCTTCTGGGCTGGTCTCCCGACAGCAACGAGGAGATCTTCTCCCTGGAGCAGCTGGTAAAGGAATTCGACTATAAGAGGATCGGCAGATCCCCCGCTGTCTTCGACTATACCAAGCTCCGCTGGATGAACGGCGAGTACTTAAAGGCCATGGACGCCGAGACCTTCTATCAGGGAGCCGAGAAGTACCTGAAGGAGGCCATCACAAAGGATCTGGACCTGAGGCACATTGCAGAGCTCTGCCACACCAGGATCGAGATCTGGCCGGATATCCCGGACATGGTGGACTTCTTCGAGAAGGTCCCGGATTATGACATTTCCATGTATACACATAAAAAGAGTAAGACCAATCCCGAGATCGCTCTGAAGATCCTGGAGGAGGAACTTCCGCTTCTGGAAGCCCAGGACGACTTCACCAACGATGCCCTCTTCGCCATGCTCAAGTCTTACTCCGCCGAGAAGGGAATCAAGATCAATACAGCCCTCTGGCCCGTCAGGACCGCTGTGTCCGGCAAAGCCGTCACACCCGCCGGTGCCTCCGAGATCATGGAGATCCTGGGCAAAGAGGAATCCCTTGCCAGAGTAAGGGCAGCCATCGAAAAGCTGAAAGCCGAAAGTTGACCTCTCCCGAAAAAAGAATTCCTTCCGAAGACCAGTCGGAAGCCATCCGTTTTGCCTCCGGGCCCTGCCAGATCATAGCAGGGCCCGGTTCCGGCAAGACCTTTGTTCTGGTCGAGCACATCACATATCTGATCGAATCCCTTCACATTTCTCCTTCCTCCATTCTTGTTCTGACCTTTTCAAAAGCAGCCGCCCTGGAAATGCAGACACGCTTTCAGGAGCGCACTTCTTCCGCTTACCCGGACGTTACCTTCGGGACCTTCCATTCTGTTTTCTACCATATCCTCAGACTTTCATCTCCAGGACCCGTAAAAGTGGCGGATGCCGCGTCCAGAAACACCTATCTGCAGCAGCTGATCCAGGAATATTACGACAAAGAGGGGGACAGACCCAGCCTGGACATGCTCTCTTCGGAGATCTCAAGATACAAAAGCGCGGCGGGGCGGAATTTTACCGCGTCCCTTTCTTTTCCATGCCCCGAACTCCTTCCCAGGATCCTAAGGGACTATAACCGTTTCCTGAAGGAAAACAACATGCTGGACTACGACGACATGATCTCGGACTGTCTGCATCTGTTCAGGACCGACAAAAGAGCACTTGCCGCATGGCAGGAGCGCTTTTCCCATATCCTGGTGGACGAATTCCAGGATATCAATCCGGGCCAGTATTCCGTCATCCGCCTTCTGGGCGCAAAAAGCGGAAACCTTTATACCGTGGGAGACGATGACCAGTCCATCTACGGCTTCAGAGGGTCCAATCCGGCCTGCATGAAGTGGTTCCGGACGGATTTCCCCGCCTGCAGGACCATTTTTCTGTCGGTGAATTTCAGATCCGGAAAGACCATTGTTGCGGCCGCCGGAAAAGTGATCCGGGAGAACCGGATCAGATTCCCCAAAAAGATCCGGTCCGGAAGGGCGGAAGCGGGTTCTTTTTCCGTCAGGGCTTTCGAAAATACGGATGCCCAGTACCGGGAGATCGGCCAGAGGATCCTGTCCATGGCTCCTGACGAAAGAAGGAATACGGCGGTCATCTGCAGGAACCACGCCCAGGTCAGGGCCTTTTCGGGGGCCCTGGACAGACTCTGCGGGTCCGATGCTCTCCTGGACAGGGATCCTTTCTTTGCCATGGTCTGGGGAGACATCGCTGCCTACTTCCGCTTTGCCCTGCGGCTGGGAAAGGGCCAGGGAGACAGGGGAGATCTGTTCCGTATCATGAACCGTCCCATGCGCTATCTTTCCAGAGAATCCTTCCGCAGCGAAAAGCTGACGGCGGACCAGCTTTATGCGGGGGCCGGAAGGGGCGGCATTCCCTCCCGCCGTATGGAAAGGCTCCTGGAGGACCTGCGGATCCTTTCCAGAGTCCGGCCCGCCATAGGGATCCGCTATCTGCTGGAGACCATGGAATATAAAAGCTGGCTGCTGGACCAGTATCCGGAAAAGGACAGAGAAAGGCTGGAGGCCCTTATGAATAAGGCCAGCAAAGAGGCATCGGGACTGCAGAGCGCGGAAGAGGTGCCGGCCCTGCTGGAAAAAGGCATCCGGGAGGCGTCCATGGACAGGCAGGAAGAGGACAGGGAAGTGGCCGTCATGACCATGCATGCCTCCAAGGGCCTGGAATTCGATACGGTCTTTCTGCCGGACCTCAACGAGGGGATCCTGCCCGGCCGCAGAAGTATCGCAGACAGCGACATAGAAGAGGAGAGGCGCCTTTTCTATGTGGCCATGACCAGGGCCAGGGAAAGGCTCTGTCTTTCCTATGTGACCGGCAGCGGGGAAAGCCGGGAGAGACCTTCCCGTTTTCTTCTTCCCCTGGGGGTCAGGAAGTCCTGAACCTGAAAATGCATGCGGGACGCTGAAGGATCCATATTTCCCTGTCTGACTTCCTCCCCCTTTTCCACCCGCCCTTCTTAACTTTTTTCTTCGCTTCGCCGCTTTAAATCAAAGAGGCCAGTCTTATCTAGTGCATGAAAGGGATTTATGCTATATTTATAGTGAGCCAGAAACAGAACCCCACATTTCATCAGGTTCAGGGAGGTTGTTTTTATGACCAATACATTTCATGCCCAGGCTGCCTGCGCCCTGACGCCCGGCGTCATCGTGTTTAAGAGCAGCGTTACTTTCAGCGTCGTTTTCAGAGGTTGCAGTGAATGCGGTCTGATCCTCTATCATCTGCCTGATCTTGAAAAGACTGTGCTTCCCTTCACGGACGAATTCCGTTTCGGTTCTCTCTATTCCGTGACCCTGAAGGACTTTTATGCAAAAGAATGGTGCTATCTGTATTACAGGGACGACCATACCTTTGCGGACCCCTGTGCCAGGGGGATGATCGATATTGTCACCAAAGAGGGGCCGGTCAGGGCCTGCCGCTTCTTTTACGGGCCGGAGGACGCCCTTCCCGAATACGGGGCAAAGAAAAATCTTGCCTGGAAGGACAGGATCATCTACTGCCTGCATGCCAAAGGCTTTACCGCAGACCCATCCTCGGAGACGAACCATGCCGGGACCTTTGCGGGCCTTATGGAAAAGATCCCCTATCTGAAGGACCTGGGGGTCACGTCGGTGGAGTTTCTCCCCGTCTATGAGATCTGTCCTCCCGCCAGGCAGCTTTCCCCTGCCGACAGGATGGCCGAAAGGTATCCCTCCGACTCCAGGAGCCGGGGCAGGATCAGCCGCGTGGAGGAGGCCCTTGCCGCCTATCCCACCAACGAATTCGGCATGCCCGTCATGAAGAATCCGGACGCGAGGAATGTCAATTACTGGGGCTACGGCAAAGGCTATTACTTTGCGCCTTCCAGATCTTTAGCCGCCACCAAGGACGCCCAGAAGGAGTTTGCCTGCCTTGTCAAGGCCCTGCACGACGCAGGTCTGGAAGTCTTTCTGCAGCTGTACTTTGACAGCTCGGTCCCGGTCCAGACCCAGATCGACGCGGCCAGGTTCTATGTGACCCATTACCGGGTGGACGGCTTCCACCTGAAGGGAAATGTTCCTTCCATCGCCAGCTTTGCGGCGGATCCTGTGCTTTCGGATACCGCCCTGATCTACTACGGCTTCCCCTATGACGATATCCTGCGGCCGGATCCGGAAAATCCGGACAACGGCATCAGCTCCGTTTCCAACCTCGCCGAGTACAGGGACGATTTCCAGAACCTGGCAAGGCGCTTTGTAAAGAGCGACGACTATACGCTGCGGGATATGACAGGTGCTTTCCTTCACGTGGAGGAAAGCGGCGGCCGGATCCGCTATGTGGCTTCCTACGAGGGCTTTACCCTGCGGGATCTGGTATCCTACAACGAAAAGCACAACGAAGACAACGGAGAGGGAAACAGAGACGGGACAGACGAGAACCTGAGCTGGAACTGCGGCCATGAAGGCCCCACCACCCGTCTGGACGTCAGGCTCCTCAGGCAGCAGCAGATCAAGAACTTCCTGACCCTGCTCTTCCTGGCCCAGGGAACCCCTTTCCTTTCGGAGGGCGATGAGTTTTCCAACTCCCGGGGCGGCAACAACAATCCCTATAACCAGGACAATCCCACGGGCTGGGTCAGCTGGAACAAGGACCCCGATTCCCTGGAGATCCTGGATTTCACGAAAAAGATCATCCGCTACCGGAAAGATCACAAGGTCTTCCGCATGGACAGGCCCTTCCGCATGCAGGACAACAAAGGCTTCGGATTCCCGGATCTTTCCTTCCACGGCAAAGAGGCCTGGATGCCTTCCTTCCAGAATTTCGACCACTCCGTCGGCATCCTTTTCTGCGAGAATTATGCAGAGGAGAGCGAAGGCCTGCACCTGCAGTACCTGGCCGTCAATACCTACTGGGACAAGGTCACCCTGGGCCTTCCCAGGCTGCCCAAGGGCTATAAGTGGAACCTGGTCATGGATACGGCGAGCCCTTCCTCCTTTAATGACTACAGGGCCCTCTTAAAAGATCAGAAGTCCGTGACCCTCGCTCCCAGATCCATCCGCATCCTGGACGTATACTGGGTGGGCATTCCGGGCCGGACCCTGGAGACCCGTCCTGCCAAATGCCTGACTCTGCCCTGGGCCGGAAAACAGATCTACAAAAAGGGAGAGACCAGTGTCAAGGAAAAGGCCGCTCTCCTGAGCCCCAGAATGAAGAACCGTATATACCGCTACAACGTCGCAAAGAACAATCCCTACCGTTAAGGGGATGATAAATTACTCATGAAAAAAGAACCCGCGCCTAATTTCAGCAATGCCAGAGGTCATTTCCTGACCATTACAAGGCACAAGAACCTGGTGGCGGAGGGCTGCTTCAAGGTAGGCCTCTACCGTCAGGGCATCCTTCATGACCTGTCCAAGTTTTCTCCCACCGAGTTCATGGTGGGGGCCCGCTACTTCCAGGGGACCAGAAGTCCCAACAACGCGGAGAGGGAGACCATAGGCTATTCCTCCTCCTGGCTCCACCACAAGGGAAGGAACCGTCATCATTATGAGTACTGGATCGACTACAACATGCGGCCCGAGGGAGAGGACGAGAAGATCCTGATCCCGGTCAAGATGCCCGGCCGCTATGTGGTGGAGATGCTCATGGACAGGATCGCCGCCTCAAAGGTCTACCAGGGAGAGGCCTACACGGACGCCTCTCCCCTGAGGTACTATCAGGGAGGCAAGGCCTCTGTCATGATGCATCCTCAGACCAGAGCTCTTCTGGAGAAGCTCCTGACCATGCTGGCCGAGGAGGGAGAGGAAAAGACCTTTGCCTACATCCGGGCCCATCTGAAGAAGAAACTCTGAGGAAAGGACAGCCGCCTGGCAGTGTCATGACGAAAAACGCAAAATACGAGCTGCTGCCGGCTTTTGAGGACCGCGAAAAGGAGAAACGGTTCAGGGCAGCCAGAGATACCATCATTACATTTGAAGCACGTGAAAGACACGGAATCGGCATGCAGAAGGAGAAGACTCTGCATGCCGTTTTGAAGTGCACAGAGGAGCCTGATCCGGACAGACAGGAGATCCCCGTCGGGAGTTATATCGCGGATATCCTGACTGAGGATCAAAGGATCATAGAGATCCAGACCGCCAACATGAATGCCATGCGGGACAAGCTGACAAGCTTTCTTCCCCTCTATCCCGTAAAGATCGTCTATCCCATTCCCTACCGCAAATGGGTCACCTGGATCGACCCGGAAACGGGAGAACTGACGGTCAGAAACAAATCTACCAGGAAGGGAAACTTTTACCAGGCATTCCGGGAGCTCTACAAGATCAGGCCCTTTCTGACAGACCCCCATCTGTCCATAGACCTGATCCTTCTGGATATGGAGGAATACCGTCTGCAGGACGGCTGGTCCAGGGATAAAAAAAGAGGCTCCCACCGCTATGACCGGGTCCCGGTCTCCATCGTTTCCGAGATCCTTTTGGAGAGGCCAGAGGACTACATGATCTTTCTGCCCCCGGATTTGCCGGAGCCCTTTGATTCCAAAACCTTTGCCGCCTGTGCCGGCATCAGGGGAGATATGTCCTCCACCATCCTTCTGATGCTGACGGAGCTTGGTGTGGCGGAAAGGATCGGCAAAAAGGGCAGGTCCTACCTCTACAGGGTAAGAGAGAATGAGGGAGAACAGACTACAGAGCAGGAAAAGGCAGATACAAAGACATAGTCAGAGGTTTGCCTTATACCTGTGGTTTCTATGCATTTCCCCGGAAGTTTTCTAAAATGGAAAGAGCTGTATCTTTTGGAAAACAGGGAGGACAGATCTATGGACAGACAGAAAAATCTTACAAAGATCAGCAAATATATGAGCCTGATCCTCAGGCACAGGCCCGACGTCATAGGCCTTACGCTGGACCCTCACGGATGGGCCGGCGTCAGGGAACTGATCCGGGGAATCCAGGGGAAATATCCGGAATTCAGCCGGGAGATGCTGGAAGAGATCGTCAGGACAGATGAGAAGCAGCGCTATTCCTTCGATCAGCACGGAATGCGGATCCGGGCCAATCAGGGGCATTCGGTGCACGTAGACGTGGATATGGAAGAGAAAGATCCGCCCGAGATCCTTTACCACGGAACAGGCAGGAAGTCCCAGTCCTCCATCCTGGCAAAGGGACTCCTTCCCGGAAGCCGGCTTTTCGTCCATCTGTCCGGGGATACAGAAACCGCCCGGAAGGTGGGAAAGCGCCACGGAGACCCAGTCATCTTCATTGTCCATGCCGGACAGATGGCCAGAGACGGATATAAATTCCGCATCTCGGAAAACGGCGTATGGCAGATCTCTCAGGTGCCTGTCAGGTACCTGGAACTGATGTATGAGGATCAGGAAGGGACGAATCAGAACAGGCCGGGGACACAGGCCTGAAATTTATTAATCGGTGTTTGTGGAGATACGGTTATACTTCTTCTGAACGAGCAGAAGGTCGGGGGTGTAAGAATGAAGCAAATTAACTATAAAGTAAT
>DETN01000122.1 GCA_002362155.1 Lachnospiraceae bacterium UBA3287
ATGAAATATCTGGATACCACCACGGCCATAGAGTTCGTGAACATGCGGCTCTGGACCTGGAAGAGGGGCACCCAGTCCATCTATGAGGCGGCCAACAGAAAGCTCCGCCATCCGGCCTGCCTGAATACGGAGGTCATCGGAGTGGAGCGCCCCGTTGAGGGAAAGAGCGGAAAGATCAGGATCACCCTCCGGGACGGGGAAGGAGAAAGGACAGAGGAATTCGACAGACTGATCGTCACCTCTCCTCTGGACTGGTTTTTGAACATCGCCGACGCCGGAGAGGAGGAAAAGGATCTCTTTTCGAAGATCATCCACGAGAAATACGTGGACTTCACGGCCCTTTTCGAAACGGGAGAGGGGCCAGATATTTCCGGCTACATCTTCGACAACATGACCCCGGACCGCCGGGGCCACGCCATGGTCTACTACCACAGGTGGGAAGACCTGGGCAGGGACTGCCCCTGCCCCGTCTATGCCCTCAGGAACCATACGGGCGATGCGGACGTACCCTATGAGGAGACCATCCGCCTGATGGAGGAGGACATGAAAAAGTGCGGCTTCCCCGTAAAGGAAAGGCTCTTCGAGCAGGAATCCTACTACTGTCCCCATGTCAGCCCTACGGACTACGCGGCTGGCTGGTACGACAGACTGGACGCCCTGCAGGGCAGCCGGGGCACCTATTATGCGGGCGAGATCCTCTCCTTCGGGGACATGGAGGACACCTGCGCAGCCTCCAGAGACATCGTGGGCAGATTTTTCTGAAAAACAAAGACAAAAACAGGGTGAGGTACAAATATGGGAAAATCATTTGCTGAGTGGAAACCCGGCGATCCGATGATCAACGAATGGGATTACTTTCAGGATCCGGACTATGTGGCCGAGGATCCCGAGAAGGAAAAAATGGTCCTGAAGCTGGCTTACATGATCACGGACCGCTATGTCAAGCGCTACACGAAAAAACTGAACAACAGGGATCCGGAATACTGGGCCCTGGATCATATCCTGTCCAAGAAGGAGGTGGCCTTCTGCCTGTCCTTCAAAAAGACAAGAAAACTTTATACGCCCCAGGAACTGGCAAAGATGAACCGCATGTCCCTGGAAAGGACCGAAAAGATGCTGAAGAGGCTCTGCTGGATCGGCATCGTGGAGATGGTCCGCCGCAGGGAGGAGCCCCACGACAAGATGTACAACGTGCCCATCTTTGTCCCCGGCTCCGCGGAATTCATGATGATGAACGACAAGCTGACGGACAAGTTCCCGGAAATGGCCACCTTCTTCAACCTCATGACCCAGCTGCCCCTGGCCGGCATCACCCAGATGGTACCGCCCGGAGGCGCCGGCATCGGCATGCACGTCATTCCCGTGGAGAAGGCCATCGAGACTGAAAACCAGTCGGTCTCCGTGGAGCACATCTCCCACTGGCTCAGGAAATACGACAAGATCTCCATCGGCATCTGCACCTGCCGCAAGCAGCAGAGGATCCGGGGAGAGGGCAGCGGCGAGATCGAGGGCGAGTACTGCATGGGCCTGGGGGACCTGGCGGAATATTCCGTGGACAGGGGCATGGGCCGCTACATCACCTACGACGAGGCCATCGAGACCCTGAAGAGGGCCGAGCGCCACGGCTATGTCCATCAGATCACCAACATCGACGGGGAAGACAAGATCGTGGCCATCTGCAACTGCGCTCCCGGCGTCTGCAACGCCCTGCGCACCTCCCAGCTCTTCAACACCCCCAACATGTCCGCATCCGCCTACAGGGCCCACGTGGAAAAGGATAAGTGCGTGGCCTGCGGCAAGTGTGTGGAGGTCTGCCCCGTGGGCGCGGCCAAACTGGGCCAGAAGCTCTGCACCAGGAGCGGCCCCGTGACCTATCCCCTGACAGAGCTCCCGGACGCCCGGTCCTGGGGACCCGACAAGTGGAACTACAACTACAGGGACGACGCCAAGATAAACTGCTATCCCACCGGCACGGCTCCCTGCAAGAGTGCCTGCCCGGCCCACCTGGCCATCCAGGGCTATATAAAGATGGCTTCCGAGGGCCGCTACAGGGAGGCCCTGGAGCTGATCAAGCAGGATAATCCCTTCCCCGCCGTCTGCGGCGCCGTCTGCAACAGGCGGTGCGAGGACGCCTGCACCAGGGGCACCATCGATCAGCCCCTGGCCATCGACGAGATCAAGAAATATATCGCCTCCCTGGATCTGAAGGCCCAGGACCGCTACATCCCTCTGTGCGAGAACGGGGAAGGAAAGTTCTATCCCCAGAAGATCGCCGTTGTGGGCGCCGGCCCCGCCGGCCTGTCCGCGGCCTACTATCTGAGGCGGAACGGCTATCCCGTCACGGTCTTCGAGAAGGAAAAGAGGCCCGGCGGCATGCTGATGAACGGCATCCCCTGCTTCCGCCTGGAAAAGGACGTGATCGAAGCCGAGATCGACGTCATCCGCCAGATGGGCGTGGAGATCCGCTGCGGGGTGGAGGTCGGAAAGGACATCACCCTGGATGAACTCAGGAGCGAAGGCTATAAGGCCTTCTACGTGGCCATCGGCGCCCAGGGCGGCCGAAAGGCCGGTGTTCCCGGCGAGGACGCGGAAGGCGTTGTGACCGGCGTGGAATTCCTGAGAAAAGTCAACCTGGACAACAGCGTATCCCTCGATGGAGAGACCGTTGTGGTAGGTGGCGGCAACGTGGCCGTGGACGTGGCAAGGACGGCCCTTCGGGCAGGTGCGGACAAGGTCACCATGATCTGCCTGGAATCCAGGGAGGAGATGCCCGCAGCCAGGGACGAAGTGGAAGAGGCCGAAGAAGAGGGCATTGCCGTCATGAACGGCTGGGGGCCCAGGGAGATCCTGACAGAAGACGGAAAGGCGGTCGGCATCGTATTTAAGAAGTGCACATCCGTCAGGGACGAAGAGGGGCGCTTCAATCCTTCCTACGACGAGGAGGATACCATCACCCTTTCCTGCAGGAACGTGCTTCTTTCCATCGGCCAGTCCGTGGAATGGGGAGAACTGCTTTCGGGCAGCAGAGTGGAGCTGAACAGGAACGGAACGGCCATCGCCGATCCGATCACCTGCCAGACCGCCGAGCCGGATATCTTCGTGGGCGGCGACGTCTTTACGGGACCCAGGTTCGCCATCGACGCCATCGCGGCGGGCCGTGAGGGATATGAGTCCATCCACCGTTTCGTCCATCCCGGCAATTCCCTGACGCTGGCCAGAGACTTGCGCCGTTTCATCGAACTCGACAAGGACGATATCGTGGTGGAGGAATTCGACAACGCAAAGCGCCAGATCCCCGGAAGGAAGGCGGGCGTGGCAGCGAAGACCTTCGAGGACCTGCGCCTGACCCTGACGGAAGAACAGGTCAAGGCCGAGGCAAAGCGCTGCCTTGGCTGCGGCGCCACCACCGTGGACTACAACCGCTGCATCGGCTGCGGCCTCTGCACCACCCGCTGCGAATTCGACGCCATCCATCTGACCAGGGATGTGCCCGAAGCCAGCAGAATGTATTCCTGCGAGGAAAAGTTCCTTCCCATCGGAGCCTACGCGGCAAAGAGGGGCGTGAAGATCGCCTCCTCCGCCCTGCTTAAGCGGGTAAAGAAGTAAGGGGCGGAAAGAGTCCTGTCCTGGTGTACCTTTGAGAGGCAAAAGACATCTGCGGGCATAAAAACACACCGGCCGGAGCAATCCGGCCGGTGTGTCTTTATGTTCATGCTTTTATCAATGTCTTTTATGCCTGCTTTTCGGGAATCAGCGGCCTGCCGCGGCCTCTGTCATCTCCTGGGGCACGGTGATCGCCTCCACGGAGTTGAAGCTCTTGAAGGTCACCGTAAGATCCATGGCATTCAGGGTGACGCCGTTTAACTTTGTCTGGGAAGTGATGGTGTTGACGAAGTCCGTATCGCTTACCGCCAGGACGTAGGGAAGCAGGGACTCCTTGTCGACATAGATGTCCACGGGCGTCTTCTGGTCGCCGAAATCCACGCCGGCCTCTTCCTTCTGCAGCATGGAAAGGTCTGCAGAGGAGGTCAGGAATTCATAGAGCAGAGAGGAGGGGAATCTGGCATGGAGCAGATAGCATTCCTTTCCGTCCCGGTCCACGGTCTCTTCCTCCATGCTGAGGGTATCGTCGGAGACGGCCTTCCAGGCCCCGAACAGGGACTTGTACCAGGAATCCTTCTCTTCGGCGCCCTCCTCCGGTGCGGGAAGGACCTTCCGTCCGTACATGCCCATGATATTCGTATACATGACATTGTCTCCGCCCTCCCGGACGGTATAGACCTCCATGGGAATGTCTCCCAGAAGAGGAATGCCCAGGTTCAGGCCGCCGGTCCCGTGCATGGCGGAGGGCTCGGATGTGGTCTCGCAGGACATGGTAAGGGCAATGGTCCCGGTGGCGTGTTCTCCCATGGGGAGAGAGATGCCCAGCAGGGACTGGCTCAGAGCGGAGGTGTCCACGTCGGCTCCCAGCTTCAGATCCAGGTCCATTTCGGCGGACTGGGTCTTCTGCAGGTTGGAGTAGGTCTGGCCGGCAATGACGGCGCTGGTGATCTTATGGCTGCAGCCCGAAAGAAGAAGGACCGCGGCAGAAACAAGGATCAGTAATCTCTTTTTCATGGTAATTATCCTCCCGTCTGAATGTGAATGCTTTTCTGTTTCATCTGTATTCTACCATACAGAGGGAGAAGCGCCCGCCTTTACTTGTTAAATCAGGAGATGTTGGACTTTATGTTGCCGTAGATCCTGAGCTCATTGGTGGATTCTGCCAGAAGGCGGATGACGTCGTCCATGCCGGTGGCGGTCAGATCTCCCGTGAACTCCACGAAGAACATGTACTCCCAGTTGTGTTCGGGAATGGGCCTGGATTCCAGCCGGACCAGGTTGAGGCCCCTGACGGTAAAGATGGTCAGGACCTCCTGGAGGGAGCCGGATTTATGGGCCGTTTTGAAGGAAATGACGATCTTGTCCCTTCCCGGGGGCAGCTCCATCCTGGGGGAGACCACCACGAAGCGGGTGGTATTGGCGCTGTTATAGTTGATGGAAGGGGCCAGGATCTCCAGTCCGTAGATCCGGGCGGCCCGCTCGGAACAGATGGCCGCCTTGCTGGGGTCTCCCCGCTCCGCCACCATCTTGGCGCTGCCGGCCGTGTCGGGCTGGGAGATGCGGCGCCAGTCGGGATGATCGTTCAAAAAGCGCTCCGACTGGAACAGGCCCTGCTCGTGGGAATAGACGGTATGGATGTCCTGAAGGCGGGTGCCGGGAAGGACGGCCAGGTTCTGGCTGACCCGGACGGAGGTCTCTCCGGTGATGAAGCAGTCGTAGCCCGCCAGGAGGTCATAGACCTGGCGGATGGCTCCCGTAGAGGAGTTCTCTATGGGAAGGACCGCATAGTCGGCTTCTCCCCCCGTGACGGCCTTGAAGGAATCCTCGAACTGCCTGAGGCCCCTGGCCCTTACGGATTCTCCGAAGAAATCTATGGCGGCCATTTCGCTGAAGGATCCGGGCTCTCCCTGGTAGACCACGAAAGGGTCTTCCTTTCTTTCACGGCTCTTTGAGAGGGAGGAGAGGAAATGCTCATATTCCTGGGCGCGGAGCCACTGGCCGTGCTGCCTCTGGAAGCGGATCAGCTCCCGGCTCAGCTCGGTCTTTCTGATATACTGCTGGAGGATCTGGTGCCCGTTTTCTTCCAGGGCGCCCATGATGCGGTCAAGAGTCTGCATGGTATTCCTTTCGTGCCGGGGGTCCGGCAGGTGAGCCCTTCCCCGGGCGGGAGAGGCTGTTTTTACTGGGGACAACGGCAGTATTCTACCATAAGTTCCGGCATAAGATTTACGGTAATGGTTAAAAAAGAAAAAAAACTGTGCTATAATGGCCCAAGGTATGCGCAGGCATATCATGACTGAAAAGAAGGACATAAGGTACTGATTATGGATAAAAGCATGTACAGACAGAGGGTGGAGCTGCTGCGGCAGGAGATGCGAAGGGAAGGCATAGACGCCTACATGATCCTGACCGATGACTTTCACGCCTCCGAATACGTAGGCGATTATTTCAAATGCCGGGAATACATATCCGGCTTCGACGGATCCGCGGGCGTACTGGCCGTCACGGAGCAGGAGGCCTGTCTCTGGACGGACGGCCGCTATTTCCTGCAGGCTGCAGATCAGCTTCAGGATACGGGCATAGAACTCATGAAGATGGGAGAGCCCGGGGTCCCCACCATTGACATCTGGCTCAAAAAAGTTCTTGAAAAGGGAGGATGTCTGGGATATGATGGCAGAACGGTCAGCAGTACCAGGGCAGGAGAGCTGAAAAAGCTCCTTTCCGGCGTCTCCTTCAGAGAGGATACGGACCTGGTGGGAAGGATCTGGAAGGACAGGCCCGGCCTGCCGGAGAAAGAGATCTGGCTTCTGGACACAGCTTACACCGGCAAGGAACGCAGGGACAAGCTGGACATGGTCCGGGAGAACCTGAAAAAGGAAGGAGCCGACTGGCAGGTCATCGCCTCTCTGGACGATATCGGCTGGCTCTTCAATATCCGGGGCGGCGACATCGATTTCAATCCGGTCCCCCTGGCCTTCGCCATGATCGGAAAAGAGGAGACCATTCTTTACATTGCCCCCTCCGCGGCTCCCGCAGCTGTCAGAGCGGCCCTGGAAAAGGACGGGGTCCTCATCAGGCCCTACCTGCAGATCTTCGAGGATCTGAAAGGCCTTGCAGGCGTCCGTGTCATCATGGATCTGTCCTCCTGCTCCGCAGCCCTGTCAAAAGCCCTGCCTTCCACCTGCACCCTGCTCGAGAGGCCCTGCTGCACCACAGCGGCCAAGGCCAGAAAGAACCCGGTGGAGATGGAGAACGAGCGCACGGCCCACATCAGGGACGGGGTGGCCGTGACCAAACTTCTTTTCTGGCTGGACCAGCCGGAGCAGAAAAAACGGATCTCCGAGGGAAAGCTTACGGAGCTGGACGTGAGCGAAAAGCTTCTGTCCCTGCGCAGGCAGCAGAGCGGCTTCGTGGAGCAGAGCTTCGGCTCCATCATAGCGGCAGGCCCTCACGGAGCCGTCATCCACTATGAGCCCACACAGGAGACCAACATCCCCGTGCAGGAAAACACCTTCCTCCTGATGGATACGGGAGGCCATTACATGCAGGGCACCACCGACATCACCCGCACGGTGGTGATCGGCACCGCATGCCAGGAGATGAAAAAGCACTACACCGCAGTGCTGCGGGGACACCTGGATCTGGCTTCCGCCGTTTTCCGCAGCGGGACCTGCGGACTGCAGCTGGATCTTCTGGCCAGAGCCCCTCTCTGGGAGATCGGCCTGGACTTCAATCACGGCACCGGCCACGGAGTCGGCTATCTGATGAATGTGCACGAAGGCCCCCAGAGGATCGCCAACCGCGGCAACATGGTCCCCTTCGAGGAGGGCATGCTGACCAGCGACGAGCCGGGCATCTACCTGGAAGGCAGATACGGCATCCGGATCGAGAACCTCATGCTCTGCACCAGGGCCTTCGAGACGGAGACCGGCACCTTCCTCAACTTCGAGACAGTGACCATGGTCCCCTATGACAGAAGGGCCATCGATCCTTCCCGTCTGACGGAGAAGGAGATCGTGATCCTGAACAGCTACCACGAAAAGGTCTACAGACTGCTTTCGCCTTTCCTCACCTTCGAGGAATGCAGCTGGCTCAGGGCGGCGACCCAGCCCCTTCAGAGATAAATACAAGCACCCGAAAGGCAGCCCCGGCTGCCCCCACAGGAGGTACATTTTGAAGAAAAAGAATCTGATGCTGATGATACTTACACTGGTCATGGCTCTGTCGGCCCCCTTTGCCGCATCCGCCCTGGCCGCCTTTACCATGCCGGCCGTCACCGCCGAGGCCGCCGATAACGGCTGGGTCAAGGAGGGAGACTTCTTTGCCTACAGAAAGAACGGCAAGAAGGTCAAGGGCTGGCAGGTCATTGACGGCAAGACCTACTACTTTGACAAGCACTATCACCGGGCCACCGGCTGGAGATACCTGAAGAAAAAGAACAAGGCGAAATATTACTGGTTCGACAAGAACGGCGTCCTGGACGGCAAGGGCGGCGGCATCAAGGAGACCAAGACCATCTACAAGGCTGCCAAGAAAACGGCCATGACCTCAAAATACCTGGCCATCGTGGACAGGAAGGAGCATATGATCGCCATCTACGAGAAGCTGGAAGGCGCTCTCCACTGCATCCGCTACATGTCCTGCTCCGTAGGCAAGGAAGGCTATTCCACCTCCAGAGGCACCTTCTTTACCGGCAATACTTCCAGGATCTATATCAACTTCGGTACCAGAAGGGCCTTCTATCCCATCGCCATCCTGGGATCCTCGGGCTTCTTCCATTCCACGCCCTATACCCAGAGATACGACTATCCCGTAGCCTCCGAAAAGATCGACGAGAGGCTGGGAGAGGACATCAGCAAGGGCTGCGTCAGAATGTCTCTGAGCAACGCCTACTGGATGTTCTGGAATATGCGCGGTCATCAGAAGGTTATCATTCTGTGATCATCTGCAATGTTAGAAAAGGCTAACAACTGGTAATGTCTATCCTGCTGACGTATAATGAATGCAGGGGATTCGGGAGATTTTGGGGTTCCCGGATCCCCTGCATTTTTTTACTTGGGAAAGGGGTTACATATGAGACCTATACTGCAAAGCGTGGAACGCGGATACAACGAACCGATGGAGACCTACATCGTCGAGCTCAGCATCCGGGACGACGATACGGGCACCGATCACTATATCAACCTGTCCCAGTTCGATAAATTTCAGAGGCTCTGCATTACCAGCGAATCTGTATTTTCACTGATGATGGAGGAGATCTCCGAGGAGACGGACAACAAGGTATCCCAGGT
>DETN01000171.1:0-535 GCA_002362155.1 Lachnospiraceae bacterium UBA3287
GTCCCCAGACAGATTCCATCTGAAGATCCCGAAAGTCTGACAGGCCCTCCGGACCGTCCCTGTAAAAATATAGTCTTTAAGACATTTTCTGGTACTGTTCCTGAGCCCGCCTGCGGAAAAAGAAGAAATCTTGAATAACCCTTTCTTAAACAAAACTTTCCAGACCCTTCTTTTGGCTTTTTTAAGCTGAAAGAAGGGTTTTGTTCATTCTGTACATCTTTTCTTAGTGGACAGAACAAAAATACCGGAAGTCCACTGCTCCACTGCTTAAGCTGTACCGGAGATGGACGATTCCATCCATGGGACCGGTGTACAAAACATCAGAAGGAGACCAGATCCTCCTGTGAACAGAACCAGCAGACATGCCCTCTGCCGGCATTCCGGCCGGTACCTGGAGCCTTCCGGGGCACTCCGTCCCCTGCGGGAGCGCGGATCCCGGAGGCTGGTCCTGAAGGAGCCTCCGGTGATGGACGATTCAGGGGCCCCTTCCTGCCCTACGTACGCTCCGGTGGGACCTGCGTATCCAGTTCCCTGA
>DETN01000171.1:572-2869 GCA_002362155.1 Lachnospiraceae bacterium UBA3287
TTCCCTGATGCTCCCGGCCATGTCCTTATGGATGTCCTGAGGCATCTCTGGTATGATGCCCTTATGGCACAGATGAAAAACGGAACAAAAAAAGAGGACAGCTCAGTTGCATTCCCAGGCGACAGCTGTCCTCTCCACAAAAAACGTTCCGGCCCGCCGATCAGAGAAAGGAGGGGGGACGCATCTTCATGATACAGGACATCCGCTATGATATCAAGACCTATATCACCAAGCGGCCGCCCGGATACGGCCTGTGACATCTTGGACGAGTTGTGGGAAGAACACGGAGGAAGACCATGAACGGGAGCAGTAATAATAATAATAGAAACAACAGCATCGGGACTGACAGCGCCGGCAGGGCGCCGTTCATCTCCCTGGCAGACCATTCCCCTCATCTGCTGGGGGAATGGGACGCGGAATTCAATGCCCCGCTTACGCCGGAGGCGGTCTCCTACGGATCCTCTAAAAAGGTCCATTGGATCTGCTCCGCCAGAGGCCACCATTTCATGGCCATGGTCAAGAACCGGACACGCCTGGGCTCCGGATGTCCTTACTGTAAAGGGAACGCAGTGATGCCCGGCGAGAACGACCTGGCCACCCTCAGGCCGGACCTCGCCCTCGAATGGGACGAAGAGCGGAACTATCCTGACCTTCCGTCCCAGTTCAGCCTCCACAGCAACCGCAGGTTCTGGTGGACCTGCCCCTGCGACCCTTCCCATCACTGGTACGCGTCAGCAAACAACCGCACGAACGGCTCCGGATGCCCCTTCTGTGATACCCGCCGTCCTCCTATGCTGCGCCTGGTATGAACATAACCCACAGCTCCTGTTCCGGAAGAACGGAAGTCAGTGCACTTTAACAGACGAAATTTTCCATGTATGTTCCGTATTTTGGGAAGTCACCTGAACGATTCACCCAGGCACCGTTCCAAACGTTGGAGGTGCCTGGACAAAACTCCCGACTTCCAGTTCCGCGGTAGTTCGTACAAAACAGAAAACGGATGAGAAAGAACTCTGCAGCGTCCCGTAAACCGGCGCTTCAGATCCCTTTACCATCCGTTTTTCTACGGTATGACTGCTCTTTTCCCGGAAAAGTTCCTGCCGTCAGTCTTCGTAATCTGTCCTGACAGGTGAGATCACAGGCTTTCCCTCCCTGTCAAGAAGAGGCGTCAGTCCTCCGGAATAACCGCTGACATGATAAAGGTAGTTGACTCCCGTTTCCCTGTCCACCCAGATCTCCGTTACCGTCAGGGTACCCTGGGAATATACTTTTTTAAATCTCTCCTGCTTTGCCATCTTCATTTCCTCCTTATAAAATCAATATACTGCTGTGTTTATGGTTCTGCCCCGGATCCGGCGATGCCGCTTCCTGTCAGTTAAATATCCCGACAAGGCTTACCGGATTCCATATCCTGTACAGATAAAGCCCTGTGACTGTCAGATCAAAGGGAAAGCGGACGTCTCTGTCCAGGGACTCTCTGATTCTTCTGATCTGACCCTGATCTTTGCTCACCGCCGGAGTAATATGAGGATGCCCTGCTGACTCTTTTCCCAGAACCTGTCCTATCACGGTGCACATATCCCTGTATTCCTCTGAAAAGGAAACTTCCGGGCAGAGGACAGTACTTTAAGGACAAGATTGTCCTTTTTCCGGGCATAAGGCCTGTCCCGGCTACATATACCCGACATTGCCCCGGAAAGCGGAAGTTTCCGATTCTTTCCATGAATACGGCATCTGTCTCCCTGGAGCTGTGAGCCACGGTGATATGATACCGCATAGCTGCATCTGCCTTCTTCCTGTCACAGCCTCTCCCTAAGGGAATCCTAAGAGCATCTCCTGCCGCTGCTTCCTGCGGCGCAGATCTGATCTTTAGTGCATCCTGATCCGAAAATACAGTGACAGGCGTATGCTTCAAAGCCCCTTCCTCCATGTTCTTACGGAGATATACCCAGACCGGTCCTGAATGAGGCGGATCTGTCTGCAGACGGCCCGGATCATGTATTCAGGATACCTGGAAAATGTCAGGAAATCCCGTACTTCTTATATAATGCTTCACGTTCTTCCTGCGTCCCGTTAAGGGCCCTGTCAAATTCATCGCTTCCCGGCGTCAGCTTCTTCAGCAGTGCAGCTAACATATCAGCTCCGATTTCTTTTCCGATTTCTTTTCCGTTTTTTTCTCCTTCTCTCCTGGCATCCTCGGCAACGATTTTCAGGACCTCTTCTTCGTTGTATTCGGTCTCCAGCATTTTTCGTTCCTCCCTTTGCAGCTTATCAGAAGATCCCGTATCTCGAAATCT
>DETN01000171.1:2956-3297 GCA_002362155.1 Lachnospiraceae bacterium UBA3287
GATTACATCCACCAGAGGCATTTAGAAGCTGCCCGGGATTCTCGTTACTTTTCTTCTGTAATTCCGTACTTCTTATATAATGCTTCACGTTCTTCCTGTGTCCCGTTAAGGGCCCTGTCAAATTCATCGCTTCCCGGCGAAAGCATCTTCAGCAGAGAAAGCACCATTTCAGTTCCGAGTTCTTTCCCAATCTTTTTTCCGTTTTTTTCTCCTTCTCTCCTGGCATCCTCGGCAACGATTTTCAGGACCTCTTCTTCGTTGTATTCGGTCTCCAGCATTTTTCGTTCCTCCCTTTGCAGCTTATCAGAAGATCCCATATCTCGAAATCTTCCGGCATCTCA
>DETN01000171.1:3367-5451 GCA_002362155.1 Lachnospiraceae bacterium UBA3287
GATTACATCCACCAGAGGCATTTAGGAGCTGCCCGGGATTCTCGTTACTTTTCTTCTGTAATTCCGTACTTCTTATATAATGCCTCGCGTTCTTCCTGCGTCCCGTTAAGGGCCCTGTCAAATTCATCGCTTCCCGGCGAAAGCATCTTCAGCAGAGAAAGCACCATTTCAGTTCCGAGTTCTTTTCCGTTTTTTTCTCCTTCTCTCCTGGCATCCTCGGCAACGATTTTCAGGACCTCTTCTTCGTTGTATTCGGTCTCCAGCATTTTTCTCACCTCCGCTTTGTGGCTTATCAGAAGATCCCGTATCTCGAAATCTTCCGGCATCTAATGGGTAGCCTTGTCGATTGCTTCCACCAGAGGCATCTCTTCGTTGTTTGCACGAATCCTGTCGATCAGCCAGCTGTACTCCCTGAGGGGCTGGCAGGATTCCAGAAGAGATTCACTGTGGCCTCTGTTAATGTTAATCATCCGAACGCGTACGTCGATATCCGGATCCGCACCGGCGGGGAAGGAATCCCGCAGGTGCAGGATCATCTCATCAGGCTTCCCGCCCTTTCCATTGTAGAATACCACCAGTTTGGGGACAGGAAGCTCCAGAAGACGGCTTCCGTAAACATTCTGATGATTCTTTTTATTGTAACCCGCATAAAGCTTTGCAATGTACTGCAGCATGCGCAGCGGCATATTCGGATTAAAGGACGACTGCTGCTCGAACAGATTCATTTCACCCGCGATCAGAAAAGATATGTCATTATGCATGCCCAGATACAGGATCTCGTCTATTGTGTTGATCTGAATGTCGTCTTTGTCCGTATAGGCCGATCCCCGGACTGCATTATAAAGGCTGAGGGTCCAGCCTTTACGTTCCTCCCTTCCGAACAGGAAATGGAAGAGCCTGTCACTGTACTCTTTGTTTGCATTACTCATGGATGTCAACCTCCCTTCCAGAACAGAACACTGCTTTCAGCAGATGGCAGGGAGGCCTGAATATTATCTTTTCTGTCAGCATCCGGGCCAGATTCCCGGTCACTTCCAGGCATCATGGCTGTCTTCACGCTTCCCTGCAGTATCAAATTTTTAAACAGCAAGGAGAATCGTGGAGAATACCACCGAAGGCGGCCGGGACCGGCCGAAAGAAATGATCAGACTTGCTATAACAAGAATACCATATCCGGCACGGTGCAACAAGACAGACCGGTCTGTAAAGCAAAAATTCCGGCCTGCAAAAACCGCCCGGCCAGATGCAAAGAAGAGCCGGAAATCCGGCTCTTCCTTACTGTGTAAGATTCAATATACCTCTGAAAGAGGATGACATCCGTTTTCCGGCCGGGCGTGCCGCGGCCCTGCCGCCCGCAGGAAAAGTATTTTGCCCTTTCCTCTGCAGCAGGTCACGGAAATGCTCACTTATTCCGGAAGCTTTACGGTGATGTTCTGGAAGGAAGCGCCGCAGCCGTCGGAGAAGACGCCGATGTGGGCTCCGCCCGTGGAATGGCTGATCCTGGAACTGAGAGCCTTTGTATCATCGATATAGCAGACCACGATCTCGTTCTCGCAGACCAGTTTCACATGATGGACCTCCGCAGAGGAGAAATCAAAGCGGGTAAAGGCCTGGGCAGGGAACTGGGCAAGATCGGGGATCTCGTAGCCTTCGTAGCGGATCAGGCCCTCTCCCGCATCCATGGCAAGGACTGTATAGGTCTCGTCCGCTTCGCTTCCGCCGAAGGCAAAGCCTGCGCGTCCGCCCTCGTCGATGGTCACGTCGCATTCCAGAGTCATGGAAGGGGCTCTTGTGCCCATATCCGCCAGTGCATAGGCTCCCTCCTGGGCAGACAGGGTAATATTGTTGTCCTTGATCTGGACCTTGCCTTCCTTCTTGACCGCCTGGAAGGGCTTGTCCGCGGTAAAGTACTGGGCATAGGTGTCGGGAGCCTTGACGCCGAGTCTTCCGTCTTCCAGCTTCACCAGCTGGTGGTTCAGGACATTGCCTGCCCACTGGTATACGGCGGAGTCCGCGGAAAGGCCGGCCCGCCCGATCCAGCCGCAGAGATAGGTATTGCCGTCCTTCTGGGCGGTCTTGGCCGC
>DETN01000171.1:5543-8355 GCA_002362155.1 Lachnospiraceae bacterium UBA3287
GGAGCTGTAAAAGGATCCTTCATGGATGCGCCGCCCACCGCATAGTAGGTGCGGCAGTCCCAGGAATAGGTCAGATACCAGGTGCCGTCGATATTGAAAAGGTCCGGGCACTCCAGCATGTACTGGGCGTGGGGGGAGAAGATGGGTCCTTCGCAGGTCCACTCCTTCAGGTCCGGAGATGTGAACTTCAGGACTACGCCGCCGTCAATATCGTTCCTGGCTGCGATCAGGAGCCAGTAGCACTGGTCCTCTTCTGCCCAGAAGACTTCGGGATCACGGAAGTCATCCTTGGAATAGCCCTCGGGAGCAAAGAAGACGACGCCCTGCTTCTCCCAGTTCTCACGGTCGGTGCTGACGGCCTGCATGACGCATTCCTTGCCGTTTCCGCCGTTGCCGGTATCGTTGTGTCCGGTATAGAAGAGATGATAGAGCCCCTCCTGGTCCTGCATGACTGAGCCGGTACCGATGGCGGGATCGGGATCCGACATAAGGCCGAAAGGCATGACCTCTCCGTGGTTCTCATACTGATAAAGGTTTGCCGTGCTGTATTTCCATACGGGGTGATAGGCCTGGCCGTTGTGGTCCGTATCATAGAGATAATACAGCTCCAGGGTCCCGTCTTCTGTCACGAAGGGCATGACGTCGCCTACGTATGCGTCGTCGGGAATGGGAAAAAGATTGTAGGCCACCGGTTCATAGGGCTCGTCCGGCAGATTTCCCGCAGGCGCTTCGGAACTGCAGGCTGACAGAAGGAGAGCCAGGATCATAAAGAGGATGGGAATAGTTTTTCTTGTCCGCATAGATTACACACCTTTCTTAAAACACCGGGTATAAATAGGTGAATTCCGGACCAAACCTGCCGTTCCGGCCCGGAAATGCAAAAAAATGTAAAGTTTTGCACAAATTCAGTATAAATTTATGTTTACATTTTGGCAATATTATTTGAGCATTTATTTTTCATATGTAACTTTTCCCCTCTTCTTCCCTTTACTGTCTTCCCCCGGGATGCTGCCTTCTCTCCCCTTCCTGCTTCCTCCCGCCCCGCCCTCTTTTGTCCTGCCGCCTTTCTCTTTTTACGCCGGATCCTGAAGCAGACATCATGCTTTACTTAATATTCCGTGTCATTCTGTATATTTATCAGTACATCCGAAAATGATATTCTGTTACCAGATGCAACTGTTTATCTGCCAAATATGGAGGATTATGTATGAAAGCATTCAAAATCAGACAGGATCTGTACTGGACAGGTGTCCTGGATCCGGATCTGCGCGTCTTTGACATCATCATGGAGACCAGATACGGTACGTCCTACAATTCCTACCTGCTGGAGGGCAGTCAGAAGACGGCTCTTTTCGAAACAGCCAAGCTCTCCTTCTTCGACGAAATGGTAAGCTACATCGAATCCGTGGCTTCCGTTTCCCAGATCGACTACCTGATCATGGACCATACGGAGCCCGACCACGCCGGGTCCATCGAAAAGCTCCTGGATCTGAACCCCCACATCACCGTGGTGGCCACCGGTACCGCCATCCAGTTCCTCAAGCACATCATCAACAAGGATTTCAACAGCATCTCCGTTTCCGACGGCATGACCCTGTCCCTGGGAGACAAGACCCTGGAATTCATGGTCCTGCCCAACCTCCACTGGCCGGACACCATGTATACCTATGTACCGGAGATAAAGACCCTCTTCACCTGCGACTCCTTCGGCTCCCACTATGCCGCAGACGGCATCGTCAGATCCTCCGTTACGGACGAGGCAGGCTACGCCGAAGCCACCAAATACTATTTCGACTGCATCATCGGCCCCTTCGCCTATCCCTACATGTACAACGCCCTGGAACGCATTAAGGATCTGGAGATCGAATACATCTGTTGCGGCCACGGCCCCGTTCTGGATTCTCATTTCGATCAGATCTTCGGCTGGTACCGGAAGTGGTGCAAGGCTCCCGCGAAGAAGAAAAAGAAGCTGGTGGTCATGCCCTACGTCAGCGCCTACGGTTATACCAGGGAGCTGTCCGAAGTCATCGCAAAGGGCGTGGAGGACGCCGGCGCAGAGGTCCGCCGCTATGACCTTGTATTCGACGATAAGAAGAACCTGGCCGCGGATATGGCCGCCGCCGACGGCTATCTCTTCGGTACTCCCACCATCCTGGGCGAAGCCCTGGAACCCGTCTACGACCTGACCCTTTCCATGTATCCTCCCGTATTCAAGGGAAGGCTGGCTTCCGCCTTCGGCAGCTACGGCTGGTCCGGCGAGGGCGTTCCCCATATCATCGAGAGGCTGAAACAGATCCGCCTCAGGGTGGTGGACGGCTTCCGTGTCCGCTTCAAGCCCGACGCCAATCAGCTGACCGACGCCTATGATTTCGGCTACAACTTCGGCTGCGTCCTTCTGAAAAAGGAAGTGAAACAGACTGCAAAAGGCACAAGGCAGCTGGTCAAGTGCCTGGTCTGTGGTGCCATTTTCGACTCCTCCCTGGAGGAATGCCCCGTCTGCGGCGTGGGCCCCGAGAACTTCGTTCCCGCCGGCGATCAGGGCACAGGCTTCACCAATGATACCGAAAGGAACTATCTGATCCTGGGAGGCGGCATTGCCGGACTGGAAGCGGCCCGGGCCATCCGGGAAAGAGACAGGACAGGCTATATCACCATCCTTTCCGGTGAGGACCACCTGCCCTACAACCGTCCCATGCTGACCAAGGCCCTCCTGTCCGATTTCTCCGACGACCAGATGGCCGTGGAGAAGCAGGAGTGGTTCGATGAAAACAGGATCTGCTTCGTAAGGAACATCCAGGTGGAATCCATCGAT
>DETN01000166.1 GCA_002362155.1 Lachnospiraceae bacterium UBA3287
ATGATGTCATGGGAATAGCGCTCCGGGCGGATGGCCACGGAGACCATGACGGGATCCGAGCAGATCGTTCCGGCCCAGGCCGCCGTCATGATATTGGCACGGCCTTCTTCGTCCATGCAGCTGATCATGACCGGGGGCGCCGGATAAAGCATATTTGCCGGCTTCCAGTGTATTCTTGCCATAGGGCTCTCCTGCCGCCCCGCCTCCGGGGACGGAGCTTTCTGCAAGGCCGATCAGAAATGAATCAGATTCATCATATACAGAACAAGGCCCGCACCTTCCAGGATCTGGAGGATCAGAAGACCGACGGCCAGGCCGAAGGTCACCTTCGTAAAGAACTTCTGCTTTTCATCCGGCCTGTTCTCTTCCATGAACTGACGCTGGGCTTCTTCCAGGCGGGCAATCGCGCCGGAGAGCTCCTCCGTCTGCTTTGAGAGCTCCTGCACCATGGAAGCCTGCACGTTCCGGTATACCCGGACGCTCTCCCTGTGGCCAAGCTCGTCGGAGCGCTGCGTGAGCTGGGCCATCTTCTCCCGGGATCTTTCCATTTCTCCCGTGAGCTTCTCGTCCGACCTTGCCACCGCCCCTTCAAAGGAAGAGGTCAGGCGCTCCTCCAGCCCCCGGGTGTCAAAGTCCTGCAGGGCCTCCAGCTTTTCTGAAATGAGGCTGCTGTTCTCCGAAAGCATGCCGCGGATGTTTTCCGTTGTGCTCAGATTCATGAAATGGAGCTTCTGCACCAGTTCGTTGTTCTTCCGGCACAGTTCCTCCAGCTGGGCCACCATCCCGGCGTAATCCGTCACTTCCGATTTCAGTCTGTCCGCCTGGGCCGCCTCGGCCGCCCCGTTGGCGCGGATCAGTTCATCGGGATTATTCAGGTCCACAGCCGGAATTCGATTTTCCAGATTCATTGCAGATACGGTTCCGCTCATGTCCACTTCCTGTTATCTATTGACAGTCCGCACTGATCTGTACGGTACTTTTCTTTTATCCTGGATTCTACCACATAATAGCATTTACATTTTTCATTTACAATCGAACGCCGGTTCAGTTTCATCTCCGGGGTACTCTCAAAGCCTCCCGAAAAAAGGCTTTATCGGAGCATTTTACCCTCCATTGCCGCTTTGTCACGTTCCGGGATTGTTAATTCCGGGCTTTAATCAGTCCCTTTCCCCCACCTGCGCCCATGTGTCAGAAAATTAAGGGTTTGTTCAGTCTTTTTCCCCGTCCTTCTTCTCCAGGGCCTGTCTGAGCGCTCCGGGGCAGGCTTCCACCAGCCTTTTCTGGACCCTGACGGCGTTTCCGTAAAGGTCCGGAGAGAAATAGATCCTGCCTCCCAGATAGAGGGGATAGATGTCCGCGAATTTCTGATCGGACCCTTCCAGGCCCGTCTCCTCTTCCATGGTCCCCCTGGTAACGGAGGTCCCTTCGCTCCGCATCAGATCGGCCGAGGCCGAGCGGGCGATCAGATAGCGGCCTCTCTCCCTGCCCCTGCGGATCTCCTCCCGGAAGGCTTTTCCCTCATCGGAAAACTCCTCCCAGAGCTTTGCGGCTCCCAGGAAGGGGGCGTTGAGGATCTGCTGGCCCCTGGGCATGTTCTTGTACAGAAGATAGAGGTTGTTGCCCGCATCCAGGGTCTTCCTGTAGCCTTCCGAAGAAGGGCTCTCCTCCAGGTCCTGTCTGCGTCCCACCGCCCTTTCTTCAAAAACGGCGCTCCGGCCCGAAAGGAGCAGGGCCCGGTAGCCCAGGTCCACCTCGTGAAGGCCCCTGAAGTGGCGCTCGTCGAAAAGGCCGATCTCCTCCAGGGCCTTCATGGAATAGAGGGCCGCTCCGGCAGGGGCGAAGACGTGCTTTGCCTTCCTGCTTTTCTGGTCGTAGGCTCTTCCGAAGGCGCTGTACTGCCTGCCGCAGCTAAGGACTCTGCCGGGCTCTTTTTCCGACATGATCCTGGCCTGGACCGCGTAGCAGTCCGGATGGGCCAGGGCGCATTCGTAAAGGGCTGCGGCCATGCCTTTGCCGCAGAGGATATCCTGGTCCACCAGAAGAGCGTAGTCCGTGCGCACCGCAAAGAGGCCGCTGTTGGCCCCGTGGCAGTAGCCGGTATTGGTCTCCACGGGAAGGATCAGGACATCCGGAAAGTGTTTCCGGATCCTGTCCGGGCTGCCGTCGGAGGACCCGTTGTCCACCACCAGGATGCTGACGGGCAGGGTCTGCCTTTTCAGGGATTTGATGGTCCGGAGGACTTTCTTTCCTCCGTTGTGATTTACGATCACTGCCGTGATCCGACTGGCTTTCTCCATGAAAATTACTCTGTGCTCCTTCTGCTCCTGACAGATACGGTCATGGCCGGATCCCAGAGGATCAGATAGCCCTTGGCTCTGACTCTTTCACAGAACTGCAGGCTCTTTTCCCGGATCTCATAGGCCCTGCCCCGCATGGGCGTATTGTAGGAGGATCCGAAGACCTCCTGGTAGAGACCGTAGAGCTCGGGCCGGATCCGCATGCACCTGGCGTCCACGGCGTCGGCGTTGCGGGCGGTAACGGCCCCTCTCTGATGGCCCTGGTCCAGCTCGTCCAGGCCCTCGAAGGCAACGCTGCCGTCTTCGTCCATCATGCCGCCGATGATCCTGCGGCGTCTGTCCAGGACCTTGCCTCCGATGACTCCGATCTCCTTGCGCACCGTAAAGATGTCAGGCAGGTAATCCACGTGCAGAAAGGCGCTGCTGCCTTCCTGGGTGACCCTGGCCCTGAGTCCCCGGACGCTGAAATAGTTCTCCAGGGCCGCTCTGGCGTCCCCCGAAGCGGACTTTCTTTCCGGGAGCCTCCGCACATGGTAGAGGACCCTGGGGATGTGGCAGATGCCGGACTTGGGGGCCCTGAGAATCAGATCGTAGTCCCTGGCCCCGTCAAAGCGGGAGCGGAAGCGCAGGGCCAGGAAAAGCTCCCTGCGGATCACCAGCATATGGGTGATGTAGGGGCTGGCAAATAAATAATCCTTGTTGAAATCGGGCTTGATGTAAGGGGCGGAGAACTTCCGCATGGCGCTGTCGCAGCAGTCCTCGTCGGAATAGAGGATCTCCGCGCCGGTGGCCATGATGGTCAGGGCCGTCTCGAAGAGGGCGTCCGTGGCCAGAAGATCTCCGTAGTCCAGAAAGACGATATAGTCTCCCGCCGCATGAAGGGCCGCCGAATTCATGGCGTCGGACACATTGGCCATGCCCTGCATCCTGAAATGCCGGATCCTGTCGTCGTCGTAGTCGGCCAGGACATTTCCCACGGCGCTCTTCATGCCGCAGTCTGCAACGATGAACTCGAATCCCGCCCAGGTCTGGGAAAGGACCGAGATCATGGAATCCTCGAACCGGTCGGGCCTGGGCTCGGAGACGGCCATGATGACCGTGAAGGCGGGCACTTTGGCCGCCCTGCGCAGTTCTATGTCCCCGGAAAAGACCTCGGAGGGGCTTTCTCCCTGATGCAGGCGTTCGTACTGGGCCCTCTGGGAAAAAACGGTCCCGGGAGCAGGTTCTTCGTAGCGGTATGCTTTCTGTCTGGTAAGATTCTTCAGTTTATTCACGCCGGCGCGTGCCCCGCGGTAGACTGATCTCCCCGCCCGGGCAGACAGGCCGGTCACTCGGCTCACAAAAGACAAATCTTTTCTCCAAATTCAAAGCCGGCAGAGGATGTGACCGCTTGCGTCAGTCCTCTCCGTAGCTGATATTTCTGGCGTCCAGGATGAAGCGGGATTCGTTCACATCCTGGGACAGATAAGGGTTGTAGTAGGGATCCCTTGCCGTAAGGGCGGGATGCTGCTGTCTTAAGGCTTCCAGTTCCTTCTCCCGCATGGAGTCCCGCAGGGCTCTGGTGCCCTCCACCGGAGCGGAGACCTCCTGATAGAAGAGGTACATGTTGTTGCGGACCACGTTGTAGTAGCCCATCTCGTGGACCCTGTAGCAGAAATCCACGTCGGAATAGCAGGCCGGGAAATCCTTTTCGTTGAAGCCTCCGGCCTTGGCAAAGACCGTGGCCCTGACCATGAGGCAGGCACCGGTGACGGCCAGAACGTTGCGGATCCCCTTGTTGAAGCCGAAGTACTGGGTCTCTTCGTTGCGCCTGTACTGGAGCTTGCTGACGGGGGTCCCGGCCACGCTGAAGATGCCGGCGTGCTGGATGATGTTGGAGGCGGGATAGAGGAGCTTTACGCCCACCACGCCCACATAGGGGAGCTTGGCCTTTTCGGACAGATGGGAAAGCCATTCCTGCCTCTGGATCACCACGTCGTCATGCATGAAGAGCAGGAGCTCTCCGTTGGCATGGGTGGCGCCCAGGTTGTAGAAGGCGGACATGTTGAAGGGCATTTCCTCGTAGATATACTGGGCACTGCCGTGCTCGTTGAATTCCTCCACCAGCTCCTGCACCCTGCGGATATTGGCCGGAGTGCTGCCGTTGTCCACGATGATGAGCTCGTAGGGAATGCGGGTATGCTTTTCGATGGATCTGACGCAGCGGGAGAGCATCTCGGGATTGTCCCGGCTGGGCAGAATGATGCTGATCAGACGGGAAGCTGCCGACTCGATGCTGTAGCGGCCGGTCAGGGATTCCTTGATCAGGTTGGAGTCCCAGGGCTGGGGCCTCTGGGAAGCATGGAAAAGGACCTCGGAAATATGGCCCACAGGAGGGATCTCTTCCTTCCCCTCCCTGACGGTTCTTTTCGAGAAGCCTCCGTCCGCCTGGGCCAGCTTCAGGCACAGCTGTCCGTAGATCCAGGATTTAAGAGCCTCGTCGGGCTCGTCCTTCCTGGCCAGCTGCTCCTCGATGGAGTCTGCCCTGATGGAGGCCATGGCCTCTATATCCGCCGCCGTTCTGGCGCCGGGATTGATCACGGACAGGGCAATGCTGCGGATGGCGAAGACGTTGCCGAAATAGAAGGTGGACAGGAAAGTATCCGGCGACCAGTCGGCCTTGAGCCAGGGATCCATGAATTCACCGTCGTCGGTGATCCTGTCCTCGTCTCCGTAAAGAAGATTGATCCCCGGATGGGCCGCGAAATAGTCCCTGATCAGGGTCAGGGCATAGTCTGTCAGACAGCCGTCGTCATCGCAGGCCACAATAATGTCCGGTCTTTCCTCTCCGGACAGAATATAGTTCTTCAGATGGGAATAGAGGACCACGCCGCAGGTCAGCTTTTCTCCTTCGCTGTGGTCCATGCCGGAGAGCTTTCTTTCGATCTCCCGGGCATGGTGAGAAAACCAGGCGTGGTAATAGCCCACGATCTGGCCTCCTGCCTGATCCTTTGTATTCTTTCTTCTGTAATACTCTTCTCCGTAACCAGTCATAACTTATGCCGGCGGCCTTTCCGCCTTTCCCTGCCTTTCCTGCTGCCGGGATCCGGATCTCCTTTAAAACAGTATTCCAGAGACATTTACGGGGCATTCCGTTTCCCTGCGCGGCAGGGCAGAAAATCCCCCTTCCGGGTCCGGCCCATTTATTCTATCTTACCCGTATTTTACAGTTTCTGCTATTAAAATACTATAAAATAATGCATGCGCCCGCTCCTGAATTCCCACTGCGGCCCATAATTAATATTCTTTCACAAAGAGAAGAAATTGGCTATTATTGACATCTAACACCAGTTGCAATAATATGTTATTAGGAAATTTTTCCATAATGTATCAATAAATCAACAAAATTGAAAGAAAGCAGGTGGACATTATGTATCAGGATGATTATAAACGCTGGCTGGCTGCGGATCTCGAAGATCCCGATCTGAAGCCCGAGCTTCTTGCCATTGCAGACGACGATGATGCGATCAAGGAGCGCTTTGCCGTAGCTCTGAAATTCGGTACTGCAGGTCTCCGCGGTACTCTGGGCGCAGGCACCAACCGCATGAACATCTGGGTCGTCCGTCAGGCCACTCAGGGTGTCGCAAACTGGGTCAAGACCCAGGGCGGCAACCAGACTGTCGCCATCTCCTACGACAGCCGCTTAAAGAGTGACGTCTTCGCAAAGGAAGCAGCCGGCGTACTCGCAGGCAACGGAATCAATGTCAGGATCTATGATGCCCTGATGCCTGTTCCCGCACTGAGCTTTGCGACCCGTTATTATAACTGCAATGCCGGTATCATGATCACCGCATCCCACAACCCCGCCAAGTACAACGGCTTCAAGGCCTACGGCCCCGACGGATGCCAGATGACAGACGATGCCGCAGCGATCGTTTATGCCGAGATCCAGAACACCGATATTCTGACCGGCGTCAAGAAGATGTCCTTCGCAGAAGGCGTCAACACAGGCCTGATCAAATATGTGGACGATGCCTGCAAGGATGCTCTGTATGAAGCCATCGAAGCAAGACAGGTCCGTCCGGGCCTCTGCAAGACCGCAGGCCTCAAGCTTGTCTACTCTCCGCTGAACGGCACAGGCCTGGTCCCCGTGACCAGGGTCCTCGGCGATATGGGCATCACCGATATCACCATCGTATACGAGCAGGAATATCCCAACGGCTATTTCACCACTGCTCCTTATCCGAACCCCGAGATCTATGAGGCAATGAAGTACGGCGTCGAGAAGGCCATCGAGATCGGTGCAGACCTGATGCTGGCAACAGACCCCGACGCTGACCGTGTCGGTATCGCCATGAAGTGTCCCGACGGCTCCTACGAGCTGGTAAGCGGCAACGAAATGGGCGCTCTGCTTCTGGACTACATCTGCGCAGGCCGTATCGAAAAGGGCACCATGCCCAAGAACCCTGTGGCTGTCATGTCCATCGTTTCCACTCCTCTGGCTGACAAGATCGCAGAGCACTACGGTGTCGAGCTGCGTCACGTCCTGACAGGCTTCAAGTGGATCGGCGACCAGATCGCACAGCTGGAAGCTGCAGGCGAAGTCGACCGCTTCATCTTCGGTTTCGAAGAGTCCTACGGCTACCTGGCAGGCCCTTATGTCCGTGATAAGGACGCCATCATCGGCTCCATGCTGATCTGCGAAATGGCTGCTTATTACAGGAGCATCGGCTCCTCCATCAAGCAGAGACTGGAAGAGATCTATGCCCAGTACGGCCGCTACCTGAACAAGGTCGACTCCTATGAGTTCCCCGGCCTCTCCGGCATGGACAAGATGAACGGCATCATGGCAGGCCTTCGTGCCAACGCTCCCAAGGAATTCGCAGGCAAGGCCGTCGTCAAGGTGGTCGACTATGCGAAGCCCGAAGAGACAGGCCTTCCCAAGGCCAACGTTCTGATCTACACTCTGGAAGACGGCGCATCCGTTATCGTCCGTCCTTCCGGCACAGAGCCCAAGATCAAGACCTACTTCACCACCCTGGGCAAGGATCTGGCAGAAGCACAGGCTGAAAAGGATGCTCTTGCAGCAGCCTGCCAGCCCATTCTGAGCTGAGAAAGCAAAACATAAGCTGATATAATTCATCTGACAGGAGGGCGTGCCCCGCGGGGCGCGCCCTCTTTTTCTTTTCCGTTTTATGATTCTCCTTTACTTTCCCGCTCCTGCCGCTTTTCTTTATTCCCGTTTCTCTTATCCTTCGTCTTTTCCAGTCAAAAAAAACCGGAGGGCGCTGCGGCTCTCCCGCTGCCCTCCGGCTTTGTCTCATTTTACTGAAGCCAGGTCCTTTCCGGATCCTTAATCCTCATCCTTTGAAATGGAGTCTGTTCTGAAAATAAATTTGACTTCATTATTTTCGTCTTCCAGGGCGCCGCCGTAACTTGTGTAGGAACCGGCTGCCTTTCTGATGGCCTCCAGTCTGTCGGAGACCACTGTCAGGCTCTCTCCCAGAAGATCCGTGATCTTCTCGATGCCCTCTTCTTTGTACTTCATAAGGCCGTCCAGAAGCTCCATGGCGCCGTCGTCCAGCTTTTTTGTTCCCTCGTCCAGCTTTCCTGCGCCTTCTGCCAGGGAAGAAGTGCCATCCTTCAGGCTGGATGCGCCTTCATCCAGCTTCAGGGCTCCGTCCTGCAGAGTCCCGATGCCGCCTGAGAGAGCTCCCATGCCTTCGTCGACTTTTGCGGCGCCCTCATTCAGGGAGCTGATGCCGCCCGCCAGTTCGCCGGACTTGTCATTTAAAGCGCTGATGCCCTGATCCAGTGCGGCGGCTCCCTGATTCAGCTCATTCGCGCCTTCCTTTATGTCCGAAGCGCCCGCTGCGACCTGGGAAGTGCCTTCCCTCTGCAGCTGTCCCAGTCCCTGGTCCAGAGCCTGGGCTCCGCCCCTGAGGGCCTCGGAACCTGCCTTTATGGTCTTTACGCTGTTACTGACTGTATGGATCCCTTCTGTCAGAGACTTGGTCCCTGCATCCATCTGATCCATAGCGGAAGAAAGGGTGGCCGCTCCGTTATAGACGCTCCTTGCGCCTTCCAGAAGTCCTGTCTCGTCCTCCTCCGTTTCTGGATCGTCCCGGGATTCTATGGCCGAAAGAATCCTGTCAAGGCCGCCTGCCGCAGCCGAAGCCCCCGCATTCAGGGCAGGTACGTTTCCGGCTTTATCCAGAGCGGCCACGCCGTCCCTGATTTCTCCCATGCCTGCCAGCAGGTAAGGAAGTCCTGTCTTTTCATCGGACAGGGCGTGAAGGCCCTGTTTAAGAGCAAGCAGCTGGTCCATCTTTCCCAGCATGCCTTCCACCTGGTCTGACTGTCCCTTCAGTTCCGCGACCTTTGTAAGAAGGCCGGAGAGCTGGGCGGCAGCCCCGGATGCGCTCTGGGTATCAAAGCCGGAGAGGCTTTCCGTCACTTCTGCCAGGGCAGAAGATGCGCCCTGCAGGGAAGCGGCATCTGTCAGGGCCTTCGTATACTTATCTCTTTCCGCCAGATATTCCTCGCGGGCTGCCCTGTAGTCCGCCTTTGCCTTTTCGTTGTCCGTCTTTTCTCCGTCGGCATAGGCCTGCATTTTTGAAGCATAGTCCTTTACGGCGCCAATATAATCGTTGACGGCCTTTTCCATTTCATCCCTGCCGGCAACGCTCTTTCCCGTCACGACGGCGTTTCCTTCGCCGTCCAGACCGGCCTCCGCCTCTGCCTCCAGGCCGGAGAGAGCCTTCCTTAAGGCCTCCGCATCCGGAGCGGCGGGAGCTTCCCTGTTTTCCGAGGATCTTACGCTCTCAACAGCGCTGTTCATCCTTTCCATGGCCTGGTCCATGGCCTTTTTATGGTCCGCGGCTTCCTGGCTGGCCCCGGCCGCCTTTTCGTCAAGGCCGCTCTTTTTTGCAGAAAGACTGGTCTTTAAGCCGGAAAGTGCCTGGGCTGCCCGGGACAGTGCCTGAGCCTTATCTTCCAGGTCCTTTCCGTCCACATCGGAAAGAGCGGACAGGTTCTTCCTGATCTGGTCCGGGTCCATGGTGCCCAGTGCCGCACCAAGGCCCCGGTCCATGGTCTTTACGCTCTGGTCCACTGTGGACAGGCCCTGATAAATGGCCTCGGTGCCCTTTACAAGGCCGGGGGTATTTTCATTTCCCTCCAGAGCCTGCTGCAGGGCCTGTGTGCCTTCGGCGACCCTGTCCAGCCCATCTGAAAGTTCATTCAGGCTTTCGTCCACCTGGGAGATGCCGCCGTATACGCCTTTTGCACCGTCCTTCAGGTCTGCGGCCCCCTGAGAGAGCTGCCCGCCGGCTGCCATAAGCTGAGCTGCGCCTGCGTACAGAGTGGCAGGGCCTTTCTGATCAGGACCCTCCTCTTCAGAGCCAATGCCGGCAAGGAGACGGCCGATGCCCTCGTCCAGAGCCCTGGTCCCGTCCACCAGGCCGCCCTCCTTTTCCACTTCAGACAGAACTGTCTGCAGGTTCTGGTCCACGGCGGCAGCTCCCTGGGAAAGGGTTCCCGCGCCTTCCGAAAGCGTGCCTGTGCCTGCATGGAGCTTTTCTGCGCCGCCTGCCAGCTGGGAGATGCCCCCGGTAAGAGCCGGTACGCCGCCTGCCAGGGCCTGTGTGCCCTCGGAAAGGGCCTTTGTACCGCTCTTTAAGGTATCCGAGCCTTTTTTAAGATCTCCGGCACCGCCTGCCAGAGCCTTCGTCCCTTCCTTCAGGGTCCCGGCGCCTTCGTTCAGTTCATCGGCTCCCTTCGAAAGAGCGTCGGTCCCATCCTTCAGCTGGTCCGCTCCGTCTTTCAGAGCCTCTGTCCCTTCGACCAGCTGATTCGTGGCATCCTCCAGGTCCGAAACGGAATCTTTAAGACTGCCGCTGCCCAGATCCAGATCCAGGTCCAGCTGGTCCATCAGGTCGGAACCGGCCATGGTCATAGTCATTCCCAGTTCGAAGTCACTTGCATCCGCCGTGACCTCCACATAGTCCGGGATGTCCTCTTCCATCTCGTCCAGTCTTTCCTTCATTTTTTCATCGGAAAGATTCTCTTTCTCGGACTGCAGATTCAGGCTCTCCTTAAGGCCCGGAAAGGCCAGGCCAACCACTATGCTGTTTTCGCCTTCGGAGATCACTTTGCCGTTGGTGACTTCGATATTGCTGAAGTGGTCGGAGGGAAGGAGAGCGCCGCTGACCATAGCAAAGGGCACATAGATATTTTCCGTCTTACCGTTCACCAGGGCCTTTACGGTCTCATGATTTTCGTAGTCGAAACGGATGGTGACCCTGCCGCTCTTTCCGGCCAGGTCCTCGGGAGATATTTCCTTTCCGTCCAGCTTATAGGTCACCTTCACGTCCACAGGAAGGGCCCTGTCGGACTTTCCCCGGTAGTAGATATCGTTTCCGTCTGCGGACCATACCAGAGTCCCGTCTTCCTTTTTCGTAAAGGTCTCATAGCCTTCCACGTTTTCGATGTCCGTAAGGGAGGATCTGTCGGAGAGTTCTCCGGCTCCCTCTTTGTTTTTCAGCCATTCACTGACAATGATCTCTCTGGATCTGCCCTGAGGATCCGCCAGTACGTAGACCGTTTCCTCTTTGCCGCTGTCTGCGGCATGGGACCTGTTTTTATCCTCTTCCGAAAGAAGAGCCTTTTCACTCTCTGTCAGCACCTGCTCTTCGCCGGAAGTATTCTCCGCTGCCTGCACCGTCCGGGCAAAGCTTCCGAACATGCTCATGCCCATGGTCACCGAGAGCAGGACGCTCAGTACGCGGGGGGATTTTCTTAAAGCCAGATTCCATCTTTTCATTGTATCAACACCTCTGTTTCATACGGGGCCGGCCTCACAGGGCCGGTCCGGAAAACTGCTGTTTCTAAACCGGTCCTTTTTAAACCGGTCACTGTTATTTTTTCTTATGTATCCTTATCTTTCTCAGGCTGTCTGCACTTCGGCTTCCTTCCTGTCCTTTTTCTTCCTGCCGCCTGCGGAGGTGGCCGTGATGACCCGGTCAAAGATCATCAGGAAGGAGGGCAGGATAAAGATGACGCAGCCCATGGAGATCAGGGCGCCTCTGGCCATCAGGGTGCAGAGGGAGCTGATCATATCGATATTGGAATAGAGGCCTACGCCGAAGGTGGCCGCAAAGAAGGCCAGGGCGGAGACCAGGACCGACTTGGCGCTGGCGTCCACGGCCGTAACGACCGCTTCTTTCTTCTCTGTTCCCTTCATCCTCTCTCTCCTGTACCTGGTGGTCATCAGGATGGCGTAGTCCACGGTGGATCCCAGCTGGATGGTGCCGATGACGATGGAGGCGATAAAGGGGATCACGGTCCCTGTATAGGCCGGAAGCCCCATGTTGATGAAGATGCCCAGTTCAATGACCGCCACCAGGATAAAGGGCAGGGAAAGGGACCGGAAGACCAGGAGGATAATGGCGAAGATCACCCCGATGGAGACGGTGGAGACGGTGGCAAAGTCATTGGCCGTCACATGGATCAGGTCTCTGGTGCAGGGGGCTTCCCCGATCAGCATGGCTGAGGGATCGAACTCCTTGATCACGCTTTCTATCTGATCGCACTGGGCGTTCACCTGGTCGCTTGCGATCTGATATTCGGATCCCAGAAGGAGCAGCTGCCAGTTCTCGCTCTCCAGGGCTTCCCTGAGGTTTTCCGGGATCAGCTCCCCGGGCAGGGCGCCGCCCTTTATGGTATTCAGGCCCAGGACATAGTTTACGCCGTCGATCTTTTTCAGCTGCCTGGCCATGGTCCTGACGTCCCTCTCGCTGACGGAGGAGCTGACCAGGATCATATCCGTGGCGCCTGTATTGAATTTCTCCGCCTGCTTTTCATTGGCCACGATGCCGGGCAGGTCCCTGGGCAGGGAGGAATCCAGGTTGTAGTAGACTTTTGTATGGGCGTAGCCGTAAAGGGCCGGGATCAGAAGAAGGAGGAAGGCCAGGAAGCAGATCCTGTAATGGTTCGTGACAAACTTTCCCATCCCCTTAAGGTCCGGCAGCAGAGGTCTGTGCCTTGTCTTCATCAGGGCTCCGTGCAGGATCAGGATCATGGAAGGCAGAACGGTCACGCAGGAAATAACGCCGAAAAGGACGCCCTTGGCCATGACCAGGCCCAGGTCCAGGCCCAGGGTAAAGCTCATGAAGCAGAGGGCTATGAAGCCCGCGATGGTGGTGACGGAGGAGCCTACCACCGAGCTGAAGGTCTCGTCAATGGCCTCCGCCATGGCGTCCTCCCTGGACCTTCCCTTCTCCAGGCATGTCAGATAGCTGTGCCAGAGGAAGATG
>DETN01000045.1 GCA_002362155.1 Lachnospiraceae bacterium UBA3287
GATCTCTCAGGCAAAAGGACAGGGGATGCCGGCAGCGGCAGCTGCCCGGCCGGATACCCTGTATCCGGTCCTTTTTATTTTCTCCGGGGAACGGACAGGCATTCATCAACAGGAGGAAACATTTTTTATGGATGCATTACTGACTCTGATCGACAAAGGCAACACGTTTCTCTGGAGCTTTCTTCTGCTCGTGATGCTGGTGGGTACCGGCGTGTACTATACCATCCGGCTGAAATTTATCCAGATCCGCAGATTCAGGGAGGGATGGCACGAGGTCTTCGGCAACTTCTCCCTCAGCGGCCAGAAGCATGAAAAGGGCGAGATGACCTCCTTCCAGGCCATAGCCACCGCCATAGCGGCCCAGGTGGGAACGGGAAATCTGGCCGGCGCGGCAACGGCCCTGATCGGCGGCGGTCCCGGCGCCATCTTCTGGATGTGGGTCAGCGCCTTCTTCGGCATGGCCACCATCTATTCGGAAGCTGTCCTGGCCCAGACCTACCGGACCGAGAAGCACGGTGAGATCACCGGCGGCCCGGTCTACTATATCAAGGCAGCCTTTAAGGGGACTCTGGGCAGGGTCATGGCAGGCCTCTTTGCCGTCTTTATCATCCTGGCCCTGGGCTTTATGGGCAACATGGTCCAGTCCAATTCCATCGGGGCCGCCTTTGCGGAGGTCTTCGCCGAGTTCGGCCTGGGCGTTCCCCCTGTGGCGGTGGGCCTGATCCTGGCCGTGATCGCCGCCTTCATTTTCCTGGGCGGCACCAGACGCCTGGCAGCCGTGGTGGAAAAGCTGGTCCCCATCATGGCCATCATCTATATCTTCGGCAGCCTGATCCTGATCCTTCTGCACATCACGGCCCTTCCCCGTGCCGTGGCCATGATCTTTGTGGGCGCCTTCAGTCCCAAAGCCGTTCTGGGAGCCGGTGCCGGCATCGGCGTCCGGGAAGCCGTCCGTTTCGGCGTGGCCAGAGGCCTTTTCTCCAATGAGGCCGGTATGGGATCCACCCCCCACGCCCACGCCAGAGCCAGGGCTTCTTCTCCCCATCATCAGGGCATGTGCGCCATGGTCAGCGTCTTCATCGATACCTTTATCATCCTGAATCTGACCGTCTTTTCGGTCCTGACCACAGGGGCCATGGATTCCGGCAAGACGGGCGTAGCCCTGGCCCAGCAGGCCTTCGCAACGAGCTTTGGCAGGTTCGGCACCATCTTTATTGCCGTATGTCTCCTTTTCTTTGCCTTTTCCACCATCCTGGGCTGGCATTTCTTCGGGGAGACCAATGTGCGCTACCTCTTCGGCGATAAGGCTTCCAGGATCTATTCCCTCCTGGTGGTCCTCTTTATCGTGATCGGCTCCACCCTCAAGGTCCAGCTGGTCTGGGATCTGTCCGACTTTTTCAACGGTCTGATGGTCATTCCCAACGTCTGCGCCCTTATAGCCCTTACGGGCGTGGTCCGGAAAGAGGCGGGAAAGCACGGCGCCCTGTAAGGAAAGCCCCCTTTTATTCCGGGAAGGCAGAATGTCCCTGCCGGCCGCTGTGATCTGGAATCTGATGCCCCGCCCTCCGGCCTCTGCCGGCGGGCGGGGCGTTTGACATTTGCCCCTCTCCCTCGTATACTTTTAACGTTGGCGCTTTAAAGCCAGAAAATATTGAGGGAGAGTATAGATATGTTCAGAGAAAGCGGTATTCTGTTTCCGGTCTCTTCCCTGCCTTCCAGGTTCGGGATCGGCTGTTTTTCCAAAGAGGCTTATGAATTCGTGGATTTCCTCCATGACGCGGGCCAGCGTTACTGGCAGGTCCTGCCCTTCGGCCCCACAGGCTTCGGGGATTCCCCTTACCAGTGCGTGTCTGCCTTCGCAGGCAACCCCTATTTCGTGGACCTGGTGACCCTGATCGAAGAGGGACTGCTGACCTGGGACGAATGCCATAAGAGGGATTTCGGCTCTGACCGGGAAAGGGTCGACTACGGCGCCCTTTACAACAACCGTCTGGAGGTTCTTAAGATCGCCTTCGGCCGCTTCAGGGAAAAAGGCCTGGACCAGTCCGAAGACTATAAGGCCTTCGTGAAAAAGGAAGCCTTCTGGCTCCGTGACTACGCCCTTTACATGGCCTTCAAGGAAAAATACGAGGGCAAGGCCTGGACAGACTGGGACGAAGAGGACAGGGACAGGGACGAAAAGGCTCTGGAAAAGATCCTGGAGGAAAGCGAAGAGACAGTGGCCTTCTTCTGCTTTGTCCAGTATGAGTTCAGTGTACAGCTGGATGCCCTGAGGGCCTACGCCGCCGAAAAGAAGGTAAAGATCATCGGCGATATCCCCTTCTACGCGGCCATGGACTCCGTGGATGCTTGGGCCCATCCCGAAGCCTTCAAGTTCGACAAGGACCTGGTGCCCACCGTGGTGGCAGGCTGCCCTCCGGATGCCCACTCAAAGACCGGCCAGCTCTGGGGCAACCCCATCTATGACTGGAAGGCCATGAAGAAGAATAATTATCAGTGGTGGATCAGAAGGATCCGCCGCAGCTATGAGCTGATGGATGTGATCCGGATCGACCACTTCAACGGCTTCGACGAATACTATGAAGTGCCCTACGGAGACGAGACCGCCGAGAACGGCAAAAAGGAAAAGGGCCCCGGCATGGCCTTCTTCAGGGCTCTGAAAAAGGAACTGGGCGAGCTGGAGATCATCGCGGAGGATCTGGGCGAGATCACGAAGAGCTCCGAAAAGCTCCTGAAGGATACGGGCTTCCCCGGCATGAAGGTCCTGCAGTATGCCTTCGACTGGTCCGAATCCTCCTATTACCTGACCTACAAGCATATAAAGAACTGCGTGGTCTATACCGGCACCCACGACAACACCACCACCCGGGCCTGGATCGAGGAGATCCCGGACCACGACAGGGATTTCGCAAGGCGCTTCATCAATTCCGAGAATACGGACTACGGCCGCTTTGTCTGGGATTTCATCCGTGAGGCCTACAGAAGCTGTGCCGATCTGTGTATCGTTCCCCTGCAGGATTACCTGGTCAAGGGTAAGGAAGCCAGGATCAACGAGCCCGGCACCCTGGGGACCAACTGGCAGTGGCGCCTGATCCCCAACTTCCTGTCCAAAGATCTGGCCCTGAGCATCTACGGCCTGGCAAAGACCTACGGAAGGCTGCCCAAGGAGCCGGTAAAGACGGAAGAGGAAGCGTCCAAAAAGACCGAAAAATAAGAGGAAGCCATGAGAATCAGTATTCTGACCATGTGTCCGGAACTCCTTGGCGGTTTTCTGGATTCCCATGTGGTAAAAAGAGCGGAAAAGCTGGGAGCCGGCCGGGTCAGGATCCTGGATATCAGAGAATATGCGGGCGGTTCCTACCGCCATATCGATGATTCCCCCTTCGGCGGGGGAAGGGGCCTGGTCCTTCGCTGCGGCCCTGTGCTGGATGCCCTGAAGGCAGCAGAAGAGGAAGGAAGGGCTGAGGGCCTGGGACCCGCCTTCAGGATCGCCCTGGTGCCGGCAGGTCTTCCCTATGACCAGAAGAGGGCCCGCTCTCTGGCCGGAATGGAGCATCTGATCCTGATCTGCGGCCGCTATGAGGGCATGGACGCCAGGATCTACGATCATGTGGATCTGAGGCTTTCCGTGGGAGACTATGTCCTGACCGGGGGAGAGATCCCTGCCATGGCGGTGGCGGATTCGGTCCTGCGCCTTTTAAAGGGAAATCTGAAAGAGGGGAGCGCCGAAGAGGAGTCCTTTGAAAACGGTCTCCTGGAGTATCCCCAGTATACCCAGCCCGCAGACTATCAGGGGCAGAGGGTACCGGAGGTCCTTTTATCCGGAAATCATGAAAAGATCCGGGCCTGGCGGCTGAGGGAATCCCTGCGGGAGACTCTGGAGTACAGGCCGGATCTGCTGAGGGAGAGGGACCTGACTCCGGAAGAGAGTAAGATTCTGGCAGAACTGTCTGCCGGAAGGAAAGGAGAACAGTAATGGCATTCAATCCTATGGTACTGTTTAAGCTGCGGGGCATGCTGAGCCAGTTCAAGGCCCGTCATCCCAGGGCGGTGGCCTTTGTGAAGAACGAGATCCTGACCGGGCTTCCCGCCGACACGGTCCTGGAGATCACCATCACCAAGCCCGCCCACGAGCCGGTGATCACCAACATGCTGGTCACCCAGGAGGACCTGGATATGCTGCAGGAGCTTCAGCTCCTTCAGCAGGAAGTCCAGACCCCCGAACAGCCCTGAGCTTTAAGGAAACATGCTTAATGGACCTGATCCTGCCGCTGCGGCAGGGTCAGGTCCTTGTTATTTTCTGCAAAGCCGGGCTGAATTCTGAAAATTCAATAAACAATCCCGGGGTTTTGTTTACAAAGATGTAACATTATCGTAAAATGCGTAGTTGGTGTTACTAATGTCCTTCAAATGTCAGTTTTATCGGACTGACGGACCTGCGGGTTCTGAATTTTTGAAAGGAAGCTTATGAAAAGAGCATGGATTCCCGCCTGCTGTGCACTGTCCGTTTTCCTGGCAGGCTCTGCGGCGATGGGCAGGCCTCTTCCGGTCTCTGCCTCCGAAACAGAGACCGCCATGGTGTTTCCCAACGGATTCGGCGCGGAAGAGACTGAAGATCAGAAAAAGAATACAGACTCGGAGGAGACTTCCTTTACAGGCGTCAGCGATCCTTTCTCCGGCGGAGGGGAGACTGTCTCAGGTCTGGGCATGAGCCGGGCCGACACCATGGAGGTCTTCGGGATCGAAGAATATATCTTCAGTCCCGTGAAGAAGAATGCCTGGCTTCTGGAGGATACAGTGCTCAAGGCAGACCCCTATGACGAAGCGGAAGACGTCATGGAGCTGAAAAAGCTGGATGAGGTCAAAATCCGGGGCGTCAACAGCTGTCCTTACTGGGAGGTAAGAGCGGGCAGAACGAAGGGCTATGTCAGGTCTTCGGCCCTGACCACCACGGCAGCCCTGATCAAGGAGATGACGGAAGACAGATCGGTCCTGCAGGAACAGCTGGCCATGAAGACCAGGGCGGAGAACGAGGCCAGAGAGATCACCCGAAAGGAACTGACCGACGAGAAGAAAGCAGAGCTCTGGCGCAAGTCTCTGGCAAGCCAGACCAGATCCTACTACTGGGACGGTCCGGTCCTTTCCAAGAGCGCGGGAGCCGTATACGGACCCAACGGCAAGGAGACCTATTACAACCTGAACATGAACGGCGTCATTGCCACCATGCGGCAGATGGGCTATTACGGAGAGTACTGGGTCAGGAACGACGGCTGCAAGATGCTGGGCGACTATATCATGTGCGCCGCCAATCTGGGCGTTCATCCCAGAGGCAGCCTGGTGGAATGCTCCCTGGGCACCTGCATCGTATGTGATACGGGCGGCTTTGCGGCCCACGATCCCAATCAGCTGGATATAGCCACCACCTGGTGAATAAGAAATACATCCCTGAACGAAAAAGGAGAGAAGCGCGTGCCTTCTCTCCTTTTTAAATGCATTTTTCCTGCCTTATTCCCAGTCGAAGCAGGCGTCTCCGGCGCCGATCTCGAAGTGGTATTTGACGATGCCCAGGTCCACTCTGGAAAAGAAGCCCAGGCCGGCCCTTGCCTTTACGGTACGGGGGCCTGTCAGGGTCAGGGTGAATTTCTGCTGATTCATGGCCGTGGGGGCCAGAAGGGCGTATTCGACCCCGCTGCGGAACCATCCGGGGGTCTGGATCCTGCTGTGGGCCACCTCCTGGCTTTTTCTGGATTTATGGGGAAGTCCCTGGTCTGCTCCGTAGCCCACGGCGATGACCAGGACCAGCTTTTCTCCCGGGCCCACTTCAAAGGCGGAGGGGATCCTGGAGAAGGTCAGGCCTACCCAGCAGGTATTCAGTCCCAGCT
>DETN01000148.1:0-1456 GCA_002362155.1 Lachnospiraceae bacterium UBA3287
CCCGGCAGGGTCTTTTCCAAGGAGCAGCTCTACCGGCAGATCTGGAACGACGCGGTGGTGGACGACAATACCATCACTGTCTATATCAAACGGATCCGGGCCAAGATCGAGGAGGATCCCAGAAATCCGGTCTATCTGAAGACGGTCCGGGGGATCGGATACAGGATGGACGAAGGAGAGAAGGCATGACCAGTCAGTTTCGAAATGTCTGGAGCGGAAGAAAAATGAGGATCATCACCGTGATCGCGGCGGTGGTCCTTTCTGCTGTCATGATCCTGGCCAATGCCGGGGTCTACAGCCGATACAGAAAGAACCTGATCGAAACCGAAGAGGGCCAGCTCCTGACCATGGCAAGGACCATAGGAAGGAGCCTGGACCAGTATATTACCCAGGAGATGGAAAAGATCGATCTGAGCCTGGATACGGCTCTGGGGGAGGGGGAAAAGGCATCCCCGGAGGACCTTTCCCGTGCCGCATCCCTTCTGATGGAGGAAGAGGAGGGACTCTATCCCGCCTGTATCTGCAGACAGGGAGAGGAAGTCCTCTTTACCCTGGGGACATGGCCGGAGGAAGCGCCTGCCCTTTCGGAAGAGATTTCTTCCCACACTTCCATTCTGGGCAAGTATCAGGCGGGAAGCGGCTGGTACGAGATGCTGATCGGAAGAAGGATGGATATGAAAGGGGGCCCCTGCGACCTGGTCTTTGCCATGGACCTGAGTCTGGTCCATAAGAAGATCGTCCTGCCGGTCAGGATCGGAGAGGGAGGCTATTCCGTCGTCAAGGACGCTTCCCTGGCCATTATCATGCACCATGCTGTCAGCCAGATCGGCATGGACGCCCTCTATGACAGAAAAGAGGCCTATCCCGATCTGGACCTGCAGAGCCTGGAAGCCTGGCTGGACCTGCAGAGGAAGCAGGAGGAGGGAACAGGGATCCTGGATTCCTATGTATGGGACGATCCGGATCTTACCCCTGTCCGCAGGATCGTAGCCTATACCACCATTGACATGGACGGGGAAAAGTGGATCGTCAATTCCACTCTGCCCATTTCGGAGCTGTCGGGGCCCCTGCGCCGCATGCTTCTTCTGATGTCGGCCCTGACCCTGGTCTATCTGACGGCCATCGTACTGATCCTGATCTGGGTCTCCTCCGCCATCCGGAGAGAAGAGTCCCAGAAGAAGGAGATCTCCTACCTGAAGGAGATCAACCGGGGCATGGAGGCCCTGGCCAGAAAGAACGACGAGATACGGCATTACCAGAGAGTCCAGTCCATGGGCATGATGAGCAGCCATATCGCCCATGAATTCAATAACTATCTGACCCCAGTCATGGTCTACGGGGAGCTTCTGGAGAGTGATCCGTCCGTTTCGGAGGACAACCGCCAGATCCTGTCGGAGATGCTCCGGTCCGTGAATCAGGCGGCCTCTCTTTCCAGAGAGCTTCTGGATTTCTCCCG
>DETN01000148.1:1569-6046 GCA_002362155.1 Lachnospiraceae bacterium UBA3287
GTCAGACAGCTGGTGCCTGCAAGGATCACTTTCCGGCCGGAGATCTCTCCGGACTCAGTCTGGATCCGGGGCCGGGAAGGCATGATGCAGCACATCCTGATGAACCTGTGCAAAAATGCCTTTCATGCCATGGAGAACAGTGAAAAAAAGGAACTGAAGATCACTTACAGAGTGGAGGAATCCGGGAGCGGAGAGGAAAGGAAGGCCTTTCTGTCCGTTTCGGATACGGGATGCGGCATACGGGAGGAGAGCCTGAGGGATATTTTCGAACCCTTTTATACCACCAAGGGATCCAGCCAGGGAACGGGCCTGGGCCTTTCTGTTGTCAGGACTATGGTGGAGAATGCCGGGGGCAGCATAGAGGTGAAGAGCAGGGAAGGAGAAGGCACTTCCTTCCTGATGAAGTTTGAGGGAAAAAAGAGACAGGAGGATATGTACCGGGCGAATATGGGAGCCGGCCAGGTCCGCACTGTATGTGTCTGCAGGGACCAGAAAAATCTGGCCCCCTGGAAGGCATGGCTGGACAGCCTGGGGACCAGGATCGAATACCGGTCCCATGAAGCGGCCGTGATCTCCCGTCTGCAGGAGAAGAAACATTTCTGCGATATTCTGATCACAGAGAACGAGCTGGAGACCATGAGCGGGATCGACCTGGCCCAGATCGTGAAAAGAACGGACAGCGGCATTCAGGTCATTCTTCTGACCCGGGAAATGACGGACGGACAGAAATGGTACATGGACAACGGGATACTGGACCAGATTCGTCTGCCTGACTCTGAGAAACCCTTATGATCATGAAAGATTCCCCGAAGCCCTGACTTTTCCCGCCTGCCACTGCATTATTGTCTTTCCTGTGACAGAATGAAGCGGGATCTGCAGCAGTACCGGCAAAAAATAAAACCGGGATACTGCAGAGGACTTGGTATCTTCAAAATGTAAGGCAGGAGATAAGGAAGATGGAAAGAGACATGATCTCTTGACCCAGGGCTGCGCTTTCAGCGGCCGGAAGGAAAAAAAGGACGCACTGCCGCTGAAGGCAATGAGACTAAGGCGGATCTCCGCGCCTGAAAAGAAAGAAGATGCCGGACATTCAGGAGCGGGGGGATGACGCCTGTCTTTCTTGCCCGTAGATCTGCGGGGCGGTTTCCAGAAAGAGGCCGATCAGAGTCTTAAGGCCTGCGTGCAGGTAGAGGGACTTGCGGTGGACAAGGCAGATCTGCCGCATGTCCAGCCGGTCCGCCATCCTGGGAGCCATATGGAAGAAACGGATCCCTTTTCCGGCCCGTTCCGAATGGGAATAGATTTCGGGAGCCAGCACAATTCCCAGGCCCTGGGCCGACAGATCCAGTGCCGTTTCGATGCTGCTGCAGACCAGTCTGGTCCGGGGCAGGAAACCCGCCGCCTCGTAGATCCTCCGGGAGAGAGCCGAAAGGTTCTGGGGCTCTGCCAGAGTAAAGAAAGGAAATGAGGAAAAGGCCCGGATGGGCACGGCCCCGCCCGCCTGATCCTCAAGGTCCGTTGTGACCATGGAAGCTTCCGGAGAGATCTCCGGGAGCTTTTTTAAATAGACCTCGGGAACTGCCAGGACCAGGTGCTCCTGGGCCAGAAGGATGTTCTGGTAGTTCAGAGAGTCCGGATGGGGGACGTCTATGATCAGGTCCAGCTTTTCCTCCTCCAGCATGGACCGGAGCTGGTAGGTGGGTCGCTCCTCCAGAAGGATCTCGGAGGCGGGAAAGACTTCATAGAAGCGGGGCAGGATGGCCGGCAGGAGAATGCGGCTGCGGTGGGGGCTGATGCCCAGCCGGATCTGATGGCTTTTTTCCTCCTTGATATCGCCCAGCCTTGCTTCCAGTATGTCCCTGGAATGGAGGGTATTCAGGGCCCAGTCGTAGTAAAGGCGGCCTGCGTAGGTCAGGGACAGGGTCCCCCGGCTTTTTTCGAAGATCTTTATGCCCAGCTCCTTTTCCAGGTTCTGTATGCTGAGGGTCAGGGAGGGCTGGGAAATGAAGAGCCTGGCGGCGGCCCTGGTGACGGACCCTTCCTGGGCGGTGGTGACGATATACTGCAGCTGGTTCCAGTTCACGGGGACTCCTTTCGTAAATACTACATACAATGGCAGACAGGAGAAGAGACAGGAAAAACAAAAATATAGTTTTAAACTATGAAAATATGACAAAATTATATATTATACAAATGCAGGATACAATGATAAGGTATAGAAAAATATGAATGCATTCAATAACCTTTATTCTCTGACGGAATAAGTCATACAGGAGCCATGCATGGAGAAATTAAAAAAGGGACTTACCATCTTTGCCTTCTTTTTCAAGATCGGCTGCTTCACCTTCGGGGGAGGCTGGGCCATTCTGGCACAGATGGAGCAGGAATTCGTCAATAAAAGACAGGTCATCACCAAGGCGGAGCTGCTGGAGATGGTGGCCGTGGGCAAATCCTGCCCCGGCATCATGATCACCAACATCAGCCTTCTTTTCGGCTATCACGTGGCAGGAGTCTTCGGAGCTCTCTGCGCGGTCTTCGGCATTATCGGCCCGGCGGTCATCATCCTGACCATCGTGGCCCAGTTCTATAACGCCTTTAAGGACAGCTACTGGGTCCATGCGGCCCTTGTGGGCATCCGGGCCGCCGTAGTGCCCATTATCGGCAGTGCGGCTCTTTCCCTGGGAAAGGACGCTCTGAGCACCCCTCCCGCCATTGCCATCTGCGCAGTGGCCTTCTGCCTGTCCCTCTTCATGGGAATCAGCAACATCATCCTGGTACTTCTGGGCGTCGCCTGCGCCCTGGTATGGTGGTTCATCAGGAGGCAGAAGCAGGAGACTGCTCTGCCGGAAGAAAGGAAGGAGGCGTAAGGAATGATTTATCTGCAGCTTTTTGTTTCCTTTATGAAGATCGGCTTTACCAGCTTCGGCGGCATGTCCATGGTGCCCCTGATCCTGGAGGAGATGTCCTCCCACGGCTGGATGACGGCCGAGGACCTGGCCAACCTGGTGGCCATAGCCGAGATGACTCCCGGCCCTCTGGGCATCAACTGCGCAACCTTCACCGGCATGCAGACAGCCGGCTTTCCGGGCAGCGTGGTAGCCGTTCTGGGCGTTCTCATGCCGGCTTTTACCCTGACCATGGTCATCGCCATCTTTTTTGAAAAATGCAAGAACAGCTCCGTCATGCGGTCCATCATGTACTTCGTAAAGCCCATCTGCATCGCCATGATCCTGGGGGTCATCGTGACCCTGGGCTCCGAGACCTACTTTTCGGGCCGCTCTGTCCAGATCTGGTCCGCCGGAATCGCTGCCCTGATGCTTTACCTGCTCATTAAAAGGAAATGGTCCGTACCCGCCGTTATTATCAGCTCTGCCCTGCTGGGCATGTTCTTCTACGGACTTCTTCCGCTTATAATCTGACCTTGTGTGCTGCGGCTTCGTGCCGCAGCTTTTTTACGTTCTTCTTTCCACCGTAAAAGAGAAGAATGGTTTATGAATTTGTTTCTTAACGGCCTGTCTGCAGCACATCTCATTATTATCAGAAAATTCTGATAAGTCTGAATTCATTACCGGACGAATGAACAACATAAAAGTGGATTATTTTCTATGCACGTAGGAAAGATGGTAAAAAAATTACGAATATAAAAAGATTTAATGAAAAATAATTGCGGATACGGAAACGGAAATGTTATCATCTATGTATGGAGGTGCGGCTATGCTGGAGAAAATTACTATTAGAAATTTCAAATCTTTTGCAGGGAAGGTTACTGCAGACTTTACGAAAACGAATTACTCCCTTCTTCCCCAGAACTGTACTGAAGAGGGGATTTTAAAAGGAGTTATGTTTGTAGGAGCAAATGCGTCCGGAAAATCTAATGTGCTGATGGCTGTACGCATTCTTCTTGACATGCTGTTTATGGAACGGGACATTAATTCTTCTTTGTATAAATGTCTGTTTAATCCCGATCCTGAGTTTTCACTGGATTATTTTTTCAGAATCGACGGTAAAGAAATAGAATATGAGTTCATCGTCAATACACACAGACACAGCATCACCGAGAATCTGTATCTGGACAGGAAACAGATTTTACAGCGCATGGGAAATTCAGCACGTGTATATATTACGGATCCCGGAGGAAAACTATATGAAGGAGAGGAAGTCGATCAGGAAATACTTTTTCTGAGAACTCTGTATTTTAATACCAGATTTTCATTCAGTCCGGTACTAAAGAAATGGATGGATTTTCTTAGCGGCTCTGTCTATATCAATGCCTTTGAAAAGCAGATTGTATCCTACGGAAGACAGAATCTTTCCATAATTCATTATCTGAAAGATAAAGGGCCTGATGAAATCAATGCCTTCTTTGATGAATATAATTTCAGGCAGACAATAGAATATGGGCACAAAAGTTCCGGCAGAAATACGATCATAACGGTTGGAGAATCCGAAAGCGAAAAAGACATTTTTTTCAAAAGAA
>DETN01000130.1 GCA_002362155.1 Lachnospiraceae bacterium UBA3287
CGCCGGTCTCTATGCAGAGGATCCCTCCGTAGCCCACTTTGGAGATCTGGGACAGAGTGTCGGGCTCCTCGTCCTCCTCCCGCAGGTAGTTCATCACGGGGCGGAGAGGCTCTCCTCCCAGCAGGTTGATGGTGGAATCCGCCTTGGGGTCGCAGCCGATCTGAATGACCCTCAGGCCTCTGGTTGCAAAGGCAGCGGCCAGGTTGCTGGTGATGGTGGATTTGCCGATCCCGCCTTTTCCGTATACAGCGATCTTAAGCATGAACGTCTTCCTTCCTGAATATACAAAAATAAAGAGAAAATACAAAAAATAAAGAGAAAACAAAAAAACAAAGAGAAAACAAAACAAAGAGAAAATAAAAAGCCCTTCCGCCGACGCGGAAGGGCCTGGAGAGCATGGTAAGGGCGCAGAATGAGGGTATAGTCCGCCCTTTTCCGCGCTTCATAACTGTGTTTTCAGGACTTCCGGATCAAAAAACATTTCTCCGTCAGAGATTTTTTACAGCTTCATCATAAATGTGATTTTGTAAGTTAGTCAATAATAACGCCCTGCTGCAGGCGCAGCAGGGCGTTACAGGCTTTTCTTATTCTTCCTCGCCGTCCCACTCGATCAGACCGAGCTCGTAGTTGAGGTACTTGAGGACTTCCTCTCCGTCGATCATGTGGACCATGCAGGCCTCGTACAGAGATTCCATCTGGGCGGAAGGGCAGCTGATGCAGGCCATGCCGCAGTTCATCAGAATATAGGAGGCTTCCGGATACTGCATCAGGATGTCGCCGATCAGCATGTCGCCTGTAAGGGGCTTCTTCTCGAGAGCTGTTTCGTTTGCCATATCTCTTCCTCGTTTCTTATATCAATGAAGTTTGATTCATTGTGTGCAATATAATTGTTCTACACCGATAATATACTCCCCTCCCCTTCTCTTTGCAAGAGAAAGATTGGATTCCTGTATCTCAAACCGGTATAAATTTCAGTGCAGTCAGTCCACGGCGTGGCCGTTGGCTTTGATCACGTCCACGATCTCTCCCGCGTAGCGGTCGCAGATCTCCTTGGACTCCGCTTCCACCATGACCCGGATCAGGGGCTCCGTGCCGGATTCCCTGACCAGGATGCGGCCCGTATCGCCCAGCTTTACCTCCACTCGGTAAACGGCTTCCTTCACGTCGGGGTCGTTCTGGGCTTCTTTCTTATCGGCCACCTTTACATTGACCAGCTCCTGGGGATAGATCTTCAAGGGAGCCGCCAGCTCGGACAGGGTCATCTTCTTGTCCATCATGACCTGCATCATCTTGATGGAAGTCAGGATGCCGTCGCCGGTCCTGGCGTACTTGGAAAAAATGATGTGGCCGGACTGTTCGCCGCCCAGTCTGCAGCCGTGGCTGGTCATGTATTCATAGACATACTTGTCGCCCACGGCGGTCTTGGCATAGTTTATGCCCAGCCTGTCAAAGGCCTTGTAGAGGCCGAAGTTGGACATGACGGTGGTCACCACCGTGTTCTCCAGGAGCTTGCCCCGCTCCTTCATGTAGGCTCCGTAGATGTAGAGGATGCCGTCGCCGTTGACGATCTGTCCCTTTTCGTCCACGCACAGGCACCTGTCGGCGTCGCCGTCGTAGGCAAAGCCCACGTCCATGCCGTTTTCCACCACGTACTTCTGCAGGCCTTCCATGTGGGTGGAGCCGGCGTTCTGGTTGATGTTGAAGCCGTCGGGATTTGCGTTGAGGACATAGGTCTGGGCGCCCAGAGCGTCAAAGACTGCCTTGGCGATGGACCAGGCAGCGCCGTTGGCGCAGTCCAGCGCCACCTTCATGCCCCGGAAGGAATACATGCCCTGGGAGATCAGATAGCCCACGTAGCGGTTGCGGCCCGCCACATAGTCCACGGTGCGGCCGATATGGTTTCTTTTTGCGAAGGGGACCTCCTTATAGGTCCTGCCGAAAAGCTCCAGCTCGCCGTCCAGGTAGGCTTCGATCAGGGCGATGGTATTTTCGTCCATCTTTTCGCCGGCGCTGTTGAGGAGCTTGATGCCGTTGTCATAGTAGGGGTTGTGGCTGGCGGAGATCATGACGCCGCAGTCGAATTCATCCACTCTGGTCACGTAGGAGACAGAGGGAGTGGTGGTCACGTGGAGCAGGTAGGCGTCCGCGCCGGAAGCCACCATGCCGCCCACCAGAGAATACTCGAACATGTAGCTGGATCTTCTGGTATCCTTGCCGATGACGATGCGGGCAGGCTCCTCCTGGCCGTTCATCCTTCTCAGCTCGCCGTAGTACCAGCCCAGGAAGCGGCCGATCTTATAGGCGTGATCGGCGGTCAGTCCCACATTTGCTTCCCCGCGGAAGCCGTCTGTTCCAAAATATTTACCCATACATTTCCTTTCTTATATTATACAGATCCTTCCGTGAAGGACGCTGCCCCGGCAGGGCCCGGACCGGTCCCCGGCATGGCAGGTCTTTCAGCCGGCTGGGATCAGTTGAAGTTGAAGATCTTCTGAGCGATCTTATAGACGGTCACGATGATCCTGCGGCCGGCTTTTCCGGGCAGAAGCAGGAGGGTCCCGAAAATACCGTGGCGCAGCTTCTTATAGAGGACAGGATCCTTTTCTTCGAAATACTTCCAGAGCTCTTCCTTGGCTTTCAGGTGCTCCTCGGTGCCGGACCGGTTGGCCAGGACGTCGGAGATGACGCACATGATCTCCAGGTAGTTGAACATGTAGTTGTAGCAGGGCTCCGAACGGTGCAGTATCTCCTGGTTCTCAGGGGCGCAGAAGAAGTCGTACATGAGCCTGTTGACCCGCATCTGCTGGTCCAGGCGGCCGATCATGACCTTCTCGTTGACGGACTGGTCTTCTCTTCCGATGAAATACATGTAGAGGTCCACATCCAGGTAGTAGAGCTTTTTCGCGTAGGGCATGGGCTCGAATACATAGATGTTGTCCACGTAGAAGGTGTGCTCGGGCAGCTTCATGCCGCAGTCCCTCAGGACCTGGGTCCTGTAGATGACGGAGTGCATGAGGATGTACTGGCCCTTGCGGAAGCGTCTGGCCTCGTCCCAGCTGAACTCTCTGCCCACGGGCAGGGAGCTTCTGTACTGCATGACCTTGTGGCGGTTCTCCAGCTCCTTGTCATAGACGAAGTTGCTGATGAGCAGGTCCACCGGCTCTTCTTCCTTCGAAAACTCTCTGAGCTTGTCCAGGACCTCCTTATAGGCCCTGAGTTCCAGATGGTCGTCGCTGTCCACCACCTTGAAGTAGAGGCCGGTGGCGTTCTCGATGCCGGTATTGACCGCGCCGCCGTGGCCCTTGTTGGGCTGGTGGATGGCCCGGACGATGGAGGGATACATGGCCTGGAGCTGATCCGCGATCTCGGCGGTATTGTCTTTTGTGGAACCGTCGTTGACGATCAGGATCTCCACCTCGTCTCCGCCGGGCAGCAGGGACTCGATGCAGTTTTTCATATATGCCGCAGAATTGTAGCAGGGGACCGCTATTGTCAGTAATTTCATTATCTTACCTTTCCGGATTTATTGATGTCTTAATTGACTGTCTTTTGTCTGCAAAAGAGCATTATAATACAGATCCGCGGCAAACACAAATTTTTACTGCAAAGACCTTAAGATTTTCCCGCATTTTTCTGCTTTTTTCCTGTTCCGGGTCCTGTTTTCCTTTCCCTGCGGCTTCCGGCCCCCGCCTTCAGCCTCCTTCCCTCACAAAGGCCATGTAGGCGGAAAAGGCGGAGGGGATGGAGAATTCCTGGTCGATCCGGGAGAGGCTCACCGTGAGAAGGTCCTTGCCGGGGATCTCCTGCACCTCGTCCGTCAGGATCTCGTAGCCTGTCATGTGCCACTCTTTGTGGGTAAAGATATGCCTGGCCCTTCCAAGGTCCCGGATCCGGAGGGGGAGAAGCCCCTTCTCCTTCCAGTAGCCCACGGCTTCCTCCGCTGTCATAAGCCCTTCGGCATTTGGCAGCTCGTAGAGGCCTCCCAGAAGGCCTCCCGGAGGCCTTTTGCGGATGACCAGGTCCTTTCCCTTCCGGATCACAAAGACGGTCATCTCCGTGACGGTCCTTGGCTTTTTCGCGGGGATATTGGGATAGAGGGTCTCTTCCCTCTCCCTGTGGGCCCTGCACATATCCCTCCAGGGGCAGATGCCGCACTTTGGCATGGAAGAAGGCAGGCAGACCATGGCGCCCAGGTCCATGAGGGCCTGGTTAAAGTCCCCCGGCCGCTCATCCGGCATCCTTTCCATGTAGTAGGTGGAGGCGGCGGATATGACAGCGGGATCTTTGATGCTCCTTTTTTCTGCCGTCATTCTGGCAAAGACTCTCATAAGATTGCCGTCCAGGGCGCAGACCTTTTCTCCGAAGGCAATGGAAGCTATGGCCGCCGCGGTATAGTCTCCGATCCCGGGCAGTTTTTTAAGGTCAGCGGCCTTTTCCGGCAGCTGACCTCCGAAGTCTTCCATGACCCTGACCGCCGCCTTGTGGAGGTTGCGGACCCGGCTGTAGTAGCCAAGGCCCTCCCAGAGCTTTAAA
>DETN01000183.1 GCA_002362155.1 Lachnospiraceae bacterium UBA3287
TATCACCGCATAAATACAATAAAAACGGAGGTTTCAGCCTTGAAAGGATTAATACTTGCAGCGGGCTTCGGAAAGAGGCTCCGCCCCATTACCAATACAATGCCCAAGTCCATGGTGGAGGTCGCCGGAACGCCCCTTCTGGTCAACGCCCTCAACAACCTGACAGACCTGGGGATCAGCGAGATCGGCATTGTGGTGGGCCACATGGCAGACTACATTAAGGAAAGGATCGGAGACTCCTGGAAGGGCGTTCCGGTCACCTACTACGAGAACCCCAGATATCTGGAGACCAACAACGTGGTCTCCCTCTACAAGGCCCTGCCTTTCTGCGACGACGACATGCTGATGCTGGAGTGCGACCTCTTCTACGGCCCCGAGATGATAAAGCGCCTTATGGCGGGTGAGGGAGACTGCTCCATTCTGGTCAGCCCCTTCAATCCCGAGACCATGGACGGCACCGTCATCCGCGTGGACGGCGACAGAGCCCTGGAACTGATCCTGGGCAAGTGGCAGGGAGAGGACTTCGACTACACAGGTACCAGAAAGACCGTCAACATGTACCGCTTCACAAAGGACTTCGTACAGAACAGGTACGCTCCCCTAATCGCCTGGTACGTGGAGCACATGGGAGAGAACTCCTATTACGAAAAGGTGCTGGGTTCCCTTATGTACTACCGCGAGTGCGACTTCCGCATCGTGGAGGTCCCCGAAGATATGTGGTGTGAGATCGACGACGCGGAGGACCTGGCAAGGGCCAACCGCAAATTTGGAGGCAGGTAATGGAAAAACTCTATATCCCCGAGGAGTTCTATAAGGAAGAAGTGCTCTGCGGCTATACCGTATCCGAACATATGAAAAAGGTATGGGCGGTGGAGCTGGACCTGCTCTATCAGCTGCAGCAGGTCTGCAGTAAATTCGGCATCCGCTATTTCGCATCCGGCGGGACCATCCTGGGCGCCGTCCGCCATAAGGGCTTTATTCCCTGGGACGACGACATCGATCTGATGATGCTGCGGGAGGACTATGACAGACTCCTGGCCCACGCGGACGCCTTCGAAGCCCCCTACCTGCTCCAGAGCCTGGAGACGGATGAAGGGTATCTGAGGGGCCACGCCCAGCTGAGGAACACCCAGACCACCTGCATCGTAAGGAGCGAGCTGGCCTTAAAGCTTCCCTACAACCAGGGCATCTTTATCGACATCTTCCCCCTGGACGCGGCGGCTCCAAACGAAAAGCTTCTGCAGAAGCAGAAAAAGAGACTGGCCTCTCTCATGACCCAGGCCTGGGACTCCTATTTCAGCGGCCCCGGCTATCATGAGGATACCGCCTGGAAGAAGAACCGTCTGCTCCATCCCGTCATGCCCGTCCTTGGAAAGGTATGGGACTATAAGAAGATCATGCGGGCCTATTTTAAGGAGGCTCAGAGATTCAACGACAGGAACACCAGATATGTGGCCAAGGTGGCCTATGCCTGCGGCGACCGCCGCATGTATGACCTGCGGGAGGGCTTTGAGACCTTCACCATGGCCCCCTTCGAGATGCTGGAGGTCCCCCTTTACGGAGACTACGAAAACCACTTGAAGCGCCAGTACGGCGATTACATGAAGTTCGTCATCGGCACGGCCGACCACGGCGGACTGATCTTTGACCCGGATCTGCCGGCGGACGAATGGCTGAAAGAACACCAGGACCAGGTGAAAGAAGCCGTCGACAAGCTGCACGGAAGGGCCTGAGAATAAAAAGAAATACTTTCAAAGACAAAGAGGAAACCAAGTATGAGTGAGAAAAAAATGATGCTGGGCAATGCAGCATTTGCCAGAGGCGCATGGGAGGCGGGCGTCAAAGTCTCCAGCGCCTATCCCGGAACGCCCAGTACGGAGATCAGTGAGGAGTTCGCAAAGCTCCCCGATGTATACGCAGAGTGGGCGCCCAATGAGAAGGTCGCTGCCGAAGTGGCCATCGGCGCCAGCTTTTCCGGCGTCCGCGCCATGGCCTGCATGAAGATGGTAGGCTTCAACGTGGCGGCAGACCCGGTCTATTCCATCTCCTACATCGGCGCCGGCGGCGGCCTGGTCTTTCTGGTAGCGGACGACCCCGGCCTCTACAGTTCCCAGAACGAGCAGGATACCCGCATGGTCTGCAGAGCGGCCAACGTTCCCTGCCTGTCTCCCTCCGATTCCCAGGAAGCCAAGGATTTTGCAAAGGCTGCCTTCGAGATCAGCGAACAGTTCGATACTCCTGTGGTCATCCGTTCCACCACCCGTCTGGCCCACTCCCAGTGTGAAGTGGAGCTGTGCGAGAGAGTGGTGCCGGAGGATAAGCCCTACGTCAAGAACGTTCAGAAGAACGTCATGATGCCCGGCATGGCCAAGGCCCGCCACATCTACGTGGAAAAGAGAAACAAAGAGATGGCTGAATGGGGCTGCACCTCCTCCCTCAACAGGGTTGAGCCCGGCACCATGACCATTGACGGCAGGAAAGTGGGCTTCATTACGGAAGGCATCCCTTACCAGTATGTAAAGGAAGCCTGCCCCGACGCTTCCATCCTCAAGCTGGGCATCCTGAATCCCCTGCCCAGGAAGCTGATCGAAGACTTCGCAAAGACTGTGGACGTCCTCTACATCTTTGAAGAGCTGGAGCCCGTCATCGAAGAGCAGGTCAGATCCTGGGGGATCGACTGCATCGGCAAGGACCTCTTCACCGTGCAGGGCGAGTACTCCGCCAACATGCTGCGTGAAAGAGTATTAAAGCAGGATCTGGGCATCAGGGCCGTCCCCGACATTCCGCCCCGTCCTCCCATCCTCTGCCCCGGCTGCCCTCACAGGTCCACCTACTTCGCCTTAAAGCGCCTGAAAAAGCACGCCGCAGGCGATATCGGCTGCTATACCCTGGGCACGCTGCCGCCCCTTTCCGTGGTGGATACCTGCGTCTGCATGGGCTCCTCCATTTCCTCTCTCCACGGCATGGAGAAGGCCAAGGGACACGACTATATCAAGGACTGGGTGGCCGTCATCGGCGATTCCACCTTCATGCATACCGGCCTCAACTCTCTGGTGAACATGTTCTATAACCAGAGCCACGGCACCGTGATCATCCTGGACAACCGGACCACCGGCATGACAGGCCATCAGGACCATCCCGGCACCGGAAAGACCCTCCAGGGCCAGACCGTTCCCGCCGTGGACTTTGTAAAGCTGATCCGGGGCATCGGCATCGAGAACGTCCAGGTGGTGGACGCCTTCGATCTGCCCGCTCTCACAAAGGCCATTAAGGAAGAGTGCGAAAGAGACGCCCTCTCCGTCATCATCTCCAAGGCACCCTGCGCCCTCTTAAAGGACCAGGTATTCCCTTACAGGATGGAAACTGTCCCCGAGAAGTGCGTCCACTGCGGCGCCTGCCTCTCTCCCGGATGCCCTGCTCTGACCAGGAATTCTGACGGCTCCATCCGTATTGACGCGACCATGTGCAACGGCTGCGGCCTGTGCGAGAACCTGTGCCGCTTCGGTGCTCTGAAGAAGGTCGAGAAATAAGGAGGGAAGTGCAATGACTAAAAATATCATGATCGTTGGTGTCGGCGGCCAGGGAACCCTTCTGACCAGCCGCATCCTGGGCGGCGTCTTCGAGGACGCCGGCTATAAGGTAAAAGTATCCGAAGTACACGGCATGGCCCAGAGGGGCGGCAGCGTCGTTACCTTCGTCCGCTACGGCGACCAGGTGGCAGAGCCCATCGTGGAAGAAGGCCAGGCGGACGTGCTGATCGCCTTTGAAAGGCTGGAAGCCCTGCGCTATGCAAACTTCCTCAAAAAGGACGGCGTCCTGATCTGCAACGACTGGAGGATCGATCCCATCAGCGTTGTCATGGGCACCAGAGAGTATCCCGATCACATCATCGAGGATCTGGAGAAGGAATATACCGTGTATTCCATCAACGCCATGGAAGAAGCCCTGAAGCTGGGCAATTCCAGGGTCTTCAACAACATTGTTCTGGGCATGGCCGCAAGGCATATGGAATTTCCCAGGGAAGCATGGCTGAAAGTCATCGCAGCCAAGGTTCCGCCCAAGACTGTCGATATTAACTCCAGGGCCTTCCTGGCAGGCTACGAGGCCTGACACAAAAGGTCCTGACGGCTGGGAGCCGCGTCCCCGAAAACTTTCGAATAGAAAGCTCTTTCAGGATGCGGCTCCTTCTGGCATTTACGGCTCTGGAGGTAAGGTATGAAGATCAGCATCAACGTAAAGGGAGCATCCAGAAAAAAGGCGAAGATCGATCAGCTTATATATGAGTACCCGGAAGGCCCATTGAGCGTTTCCGGCTTCCTGGCAGAGACCGTTAGGATCTGCCTTGGGCAGTACAACGAAAAAAGAGACGCAGGAGAGATTCTGCGCCTTTTTTCTATGGATGAAATGGAAGATATGGCCCTGTCCGGCCGGGTGTCCTTCGGGGACCCCCTGGACAGAAAAAAGGCCGATGAGGAAAAGGCCGTCTCCGACGCCCTTCTGGCCTTTGAGGACGGCCTCATCGCCCTGTTCGCGGACGGAAAAAGATATGAAGACAGAGAAGAGATCCTGCCCCTTCATGAAGGAAGCGAAGTCACCTTTGTCAGGCTGACCTTCCTGGCGGGACGCATGTGGTAGACAGAATTAAAAGGGGGTAAAGAGATATGGGGTTTGACTACAATTCCAGAACCAGATGGGAAAAGGCAAAAACAGAAAAGTGGAATGCGGAAAAAAAGATGCAGGCAGCCTTTCTTTCCGCTTCTTCAAAGGAACTGCTGGAGGAGATCGGAAAGTTCAGCACCTATCCCACCGGGAGTTTTCCCGTCATCCGCAAATGGACCAGGGAACATGTGAAGGGCAGTGAGCGGACCCTTATGGAGATCATGACGGAGGACGCCGCAGACCTGCTCCGCCTTCTGGTGCCCGAGGGGTATCGGGAGGACTATCTTTATCTCCTGGACCAGCTCCCTTCCTACCAGTATTCCAGGGCCCTTTTCAGGCCCACGGTCCGCACGGCAGAGCCCCTGGCCCATACCACGGACGCCTTCGGCCTCATGCAGGCCTATAAGGTGCTGGGCATCTACGGCATTACTCCCGCCCAGTATCTGACGGCCAAGGGCCCTGCTCCCTCCTTTGACGACCCGGAGCTGGCCGACTTTATAAGCAACGATTCCTACGGCAGGGATCTTCATCTGCCTCTTCTGGACGATATCCTGGCGGCCAGGATCGACCTGGGAGACGAAGATGTGGTGGAAGAGATCAGAGAGGCCATCCTCAGTGACAACAACACGGTCCTGGTCTCCGTCCCCATGATCCGGGCCATCGTGAAATCGAAAAACACGGAGCTCCACGATCTGCTGGGCAGATTTCTTCTGGCCGCCAGGCTGCAGGAGGGAGTCCGCCAGGCCGTCTGCGAGAACGCGGACTGCGGAAGGCCCGAAGCCTTTATGACCATCCTGAAGGTCATAGAGGACAATAACCTCATACGCTTTTCCGCCGTAAAGAGAGCCGTGGCCACCTGGACCGGCATCTTTAACGCCGACTCCGCAGACAGAGTCTCCGCCAAGACCCTGTCCCTGATCGGAGAAGGCCTCCGGGACAAAAAGGCGGCCCTGGCCATGACGGAGACGGACGACGCGGTGCAGATCGTGACGGGCCTCTGGGCCCTGGGCTTTTACGAGGCTTCCGACGCTATAAGCCGCATGGCAAAGATCGCGGATGAGGGCACAAGGCCCCAGCGCCTTGCCATTTCCTACTATAACCACTACATGGTCTACTCGGACCTGAGGGAAAAGGCGGCAAAAAAGGTCCTTTCCCTCTATCCGGACGATCCCCAGATGGCGGCCGCCTTCCTGCCCACCTTCCTGGACTATACGGATACCATGGTCCGGGGATGCATCAAGAGCAGGAGCGGCAAGGATACCTGGAACCTGCAGGAAAAGGATGCGGTCTATAAGACCGTGCCGGTCAAAGAGCTTTTCGACAGCGAGGCGGAGGCCTGGTGCTTCTACGGCATCTTCCGGAATCTGGCGGATTCCATGAAGAAGAAAAAGCTGGAATTCTCGCCCATGATCTTCCCCTGGTACGGGGCCAGTCTTGAAAAGTCCGACCTGGTCCAGCGCATGGTCCTGATCGCCTACGCCCTCCAGGACCAGGGCCTGATCGACCAGGTATGCGTAAGGCTTACGGATATCTCCGATTCCTACTACAACACCAGAAGAAACTATTTAAGGATCCTTCTCCACGACCCCAGGACCCCTGTCCAGAAGGATGCCCTGATCGGCTACGCCGCCGACAAGGAGAGCATGACCAGGAACAGCGCCTTCCAGATCCTGCAGCTCCTGCCCCTGACGGAAGAGGACTACGAAAAGCTGGAAAAGCACCTGCGCCTTAAGAACGAGGAGACCCGGCATAATGTCATAGAGCTTCTGGAGAGGCAGGAGGGAGAGGCCCTTCAAAGGACCATGGAAAGGCTCCTTTCCTCCGGTCAGGAGAACATCCGCCTGGCGGGCCTTGATATGTTAAAGCGAAGGTTGGAAAAGGATCCTTCCCTGCAGGAAAGAGGCAGGGCCTTCCTTAAAAAGGTGCTGCCGGACGAATCCGTCCTCAGCGAAAAGGAAAAGGTCCTCTACGAAGCCATAGGGGGAAGCGGCGGGGATGAGTCCGCTTTGAACCTCCCCGGCTACGGCCTCTATGACCCCGGCGCGGACTATCAGCCGGATCTGTCCGGCCTCCTTCCCGAAAAGAAGGAAAAGAAAGCCTCCTCAAAAGGCCTTTTCGGAAAGGCCATGGAGATGGTCCTTGGCAGCGGCAGTGACAGGGCAGGAGAGATCCTGAAGGAGCATTTCTCTCTGACCGCAGCCCAGATGGACAGATATCTGGATCAGATCAGGGAATTCGTGGCGGAGCGCGGAAATCTGGAATATACCTCCTGCTCGGGGGAAAAGCAGCTCTTAAAGCACGGGCTCTTTTTGACCAACTATGAATACACCGCTCCCATAGAAGACCGCTATCCCTTCCCGGACCTGTGGAAGGAGGTCTACGAGACCATCCTGAAGGAGCCGGAAGTGGTGTGGGGACTCTATTTCGCCCTGCAGAGCGAATACGGCGAGTCCGACATCAAAGACATCTACGCCTTCCGCAGATGGGAGAAGACTCTTTTCGGGGAAGCGGCAGGCTATTCCTATTCGGGGAATACCTCTTCCGGCCCTTACCGTCATTCCGTCTATGAGACCATCCTGGCCATCATCATGAGCCAGCAGGGCATCTCCCTGCCCCGGGAGGCGGCCCTTGCGGCCTATATAAAGAGTCTTACGCTTCCGGAAGACATCCGGTGGATGGAGAGGGTACCCGCAAAGTACAGGGCCTATAACGAGGGCGAGAAGGCCTGCTTTATCAGGACCGGCAAGTTCCGGTATCTGATGCAGCAGCTCTACGCCGCCCGGGACGAGAGCCGGTTCCGCCAGACCTTCCCCCTTTTCTATCAGACGGACAGGATCTATGACTTTGCGAAGAACTCCCCCGACAGGACCGGCAATTCCTCCTCGGGAATTCTGTGTATCTACGACTATGTCAGGGCCAGGGAGCTGGGCCTGATTTCGGAGGACTTCCTATATAAGGCCGTCTTCGAGATCGTGGGCCTTCGGCCTTCCATGGGAAAGCTGGGAGATATGATGCGGCCCCTTCTCTATGTCAGTACGGCAAACGAGCTTGTAAAGTACGCCCCGGTGGACAGGGAAAAACGGACCATAGACCGGACCTCTGCCTTCTTTGTCACCGGCGAAAAACTCTATAAGACCCTGACGGATCTGATCCTGGACGTGGAGCTGAAGAGAGGAGACAGTCCCACCGTATTTTCCAGTGCCGTATCCCGCATTACCAGGATCGAGGGGATCCCCCGCCTCATGGAGCTTCTGCGGGCCCTGGGGACGGATCCCCTGGACCGGTCCGCCTATTATGCTTATTCCTACTCCGCCGGGACAGGCCGCACCGAGTGCCTATCCCACCTCTTAAAGGTCTGCTATCCGGCAGCTGGAGAGAGCGCCGCCGATCTGAAAAAGGCGGTCAAGGCTGCGGGGACCACAACGGACCGCCTGATCGAGGTGGTCATGTTTGCCCCTCAGTGGATGGAACTTATGGAAGAAGTCCTGGGCATAGAGGGCCTTACCTCCGGCTGCTACTATTTCATGGCCCACATGAACGAGCGTTTTGACGACAAAAAGAAGGCGGTCATCGCCAGATATACCCCTCTTTCCCCGGAAGAGCTCAACAACGGGTGCTTCGATACAAACTGGTTCTTCGAAGTCTACGAGAAGCTGGGAGAGAAGAACTTTGCAAGGCTCTACAAGGCGGCCAAATACATAGCCGACGGCAGCAAGCATACCAGGGCCAGGAAGTTTGCCGACGCGGCCACCGGAAAGGTGGACAGGGACCAGCTGGAAAAGACCATAGAGGATAAGCGCAACAAGGATCTGGTCTTAAGCTACGGCCTGATCCCCATGAAGGATCGGGAAGACGCCCTCCACCGCTACGAGTTCCTGCAGAAGTTCTTAAAGGAGAGCAGACAGTTCGGGGCCCAGCGCCGGCAGAGCGAAGCCCAGTGCGTCCAGTACGCCCTCAAGAACATGGCCACCACGGCAGGCTACGCCGACGAGCTGCGCCTGACCCTGGCCATGGAGACCGAGCTGGTCAGCACGGGAGAGAAATATTTCGAGGGGATCCAGATCGGAGAGATCCTTGCAAAGGTGCAGGTGGACGAAAACGGAAAGGCCGAACTGATCGTCATGAAGAAGGGGAAGGCCTTGAAGAGCGCTCCCGCTGCTCTCAAAAAGGATCCTGTCTTTACGGAGATCAAGGACTTTGCGGCGAAGCTCAAGAACCAGTACTCCAGGTGCGTTGCCATGTTTGAGCGGGCCATGGAGGAAGAGGACGCCTACAGCTATGGCGAGCTCTCGGATCTTTGCAGGAATCCTGTTACCGCAGGGATCCTCAGGCGCCTTGTTTTCATCTCTGCAGAGGGGGAGGACCCTGCCCTGACAGGGACTCTGGAGGAGATCTCCGGGAAGGCCCCTTCCAGAGAGGCAAAGCTTCTGGTGGCCCATCCTATCGCCCTTTACCGCAGAGGCCTTCTTCCCGCATATCAGAGGCTCTTCTTTGAAAAGAACCGGGAGAGCGGCTTAAAGCAGCCCTTCAAGCAGGTATTCAGGGAATTCTATGTGAAGCTGGAGGAAGAAATGGAGGCGGCGGATTCCAGGATGTTCGCGGGCTATCAGATCCAGCCGAAAAAGACCCTGGCAGCCCTTAAGGGAAGAAGGTGGGTGGCCGATTACGAGAGCGGCCTGCAGAAGATCTACTTCCGACAGAACATCGCCGTGACCATCTATGCCCTGGCCGACTGGTTCTCGCCGGCGGATACCGAGGCGCCCACTCTGGAATTCGTGTCCTTCTATGACAGGAAGACCTATAAACAGATCAAGATCAAGGATGTGCCCGAAGTCCTCTATTCGGAGGTCATGCGGGATGTGGATCTGGCCGTCAGCGTGGCCCACGTGGGCGGCGTAGACCCGGAGACCAGCCATTCCACCGTGGAGATGAGAAAGGTCATCCTGGAGTTCAACAAAGAGCTTTTCGGCCTGGACAACGTAAGGATCGAAGGCACCCACGCCTTTATCGAAGGAAAGCTGGGATCCTATACCGTACAGCTGGGCAGCGGCGTGATCCACAAAGAGGGCGGCGCCATGATCAACATCCTGCCGGTCCACTCCCAGCAGAGAGGAAAGCTCTTTTTACCTTTCATCGACGAAGATCCCAAGACCGCGGAGATCCTCTCCAAGGTCCTGCTGCTGGCAGAGGACAGAAAGATCAAGGATCCCTATATCCTGGACCAGCTGAAATAGGAAAGAGGGCATTGTGAAGGAGGCTTTTGAACGGAATCTTCCTGCCTTATGACGGCCGATGAAAAGAACTGCTGTCAGGCTGTCAGATCGCGCTTTGTTCCATAGTGTATCTGCACAGGCAGAAATATTTTTAAGCTGTTTCTGAAAGCTCTCTGCCTCTCAGAGGCTGTTCCCCCTTTTTCCGGGAGAGCCGCGGCTGGAAAGCAGGTTCTATGAAGCATTCTTTGCTTGAAATCAAAGAACCCCTCTGGAGATGTTAACCGGCACTCTCCAAAGGGGTATTTTGTGTTGTTTTTTGAAAGCAGTCAGGATGTCGGGACCAGCCCTGCCTTCCTCTCCGGTTCTTATTGGGGGGCAGAGCGCTCTTTTTTTAGGTCAGAAGCCTTCTTTCCGCCCTGGCCCTCGTAACGATCTCTCTGGAGCGTCTGGCCAGGTCTGTGATCTCGTCCCATCTGCCTTCCTCGATGAGCTTTGGATCGGACAGGTAGGATACGCCGCAGGCGATGACATGGCGGCAGCGGATGTAGTCCCCCAGCTTTTCCATGGGGATCTGGCCGGTGGGCAGGATCTGGAACATGGGGAAGGGATCGGCCATCTCTTCGATCCTGGCAACGCCGCCCGCGGATTCCGCAGGGAAGAACTTGAGCACGTCCAGGCGGTACCTGGCGGCCATCTGGTATTCCGTGGCGGTCATAGCGCCTGGATAATAGGACAGGCGCTGGGACAGGCAGTAATCCACCAGCTCCGGATCAAAACCGGGAGAGACCAGAAATTCCGCTCCGGCCTCCACGGAGATATCCACCTGGGAGGTATATACTACGGTGCCGGCCCCTACGGTCATTTCGGGGCAGGTCTCCTTCATGATCTGGATGGTGCGCTCCGCCCTTGCCGCCCGGAAGGTGACCTCTGCCAGAGGAATGCCTCCCTCGCACAGGGCTCTTGCCAGAGGGGCCGCGTCCCGTTCGGGGTTGTCCAGTTTGATCACAGGCACCACGCCTGTCTGGAAGAGCACTTCGTTGATTTTCTTAGCCATCTGCAGCTTCTCCATTTCCGTGAACGATCTGTGTTACGCTTTTTTCCAGGGCCCTGCGGCTCAGCATGAGCTGATGGGCGCATCCCAGGCACTGGATCCGGAAGTCGGCCCCGGACCGGAGGACGGTCCACTGCCTGCTTCCGCAGGGATGCTGTTTCTTCAGGGTAATGGTATCCCCCACTCGAATGTCCATGACAGTCTTCCCCCGG
>DETN01000034.1 GCA_002362155.1 Lachnospiraceae bacterium UBA3287
ACACAGAAAAGCAGGTAGGGGACAAGGATCTTTTTCACATGATGGAGGCGGAAACGGTTCCTGTCTCCGATCTTCCCGTAGGAATAGCAGAGACCGAAGCCGGAAAGGATCAGGAACATGTCCACTTCCCCGCTTCCTATATATGTCTTGAAATACTTCATAAAAAGGGGCATGGAATAGCCTGCCCCGCTCCGGTCCTCGCAGAGATGGAAAAGCAGCAGGCAGAGAAGGGACAGGCCCATCAGGGCCTTTCTTTTACGGCTGATAAATTCAAAGGGAATACCATGTGTAAAGATGCCTGGTTTCATTTTCTGTCATATGCCTTTATGTCGGTGCTTGAAGCTGTCTGTATTCCGCAAAAAGGGACAGGACCCGAGATCCTGTCCCTGAGACTGTCTGTGGTTTTTATTCAGCAGAAAGAATGTAGTAGTAGATCGGCTGGCCGCCCTTCTGGACTTCCACGTCGCAGCTTTCGAATTCTTCCCGGATCTGGTCTGCCAGAGCCTCTGCTTCTTCGGCGGTAACGTCTGCGCCGTAATATACGCTGATGATCTCGGTCTCTTCGTCCACGATCTTTCTCATGGTCTCCATGATGGTGGCTTCTCTGTCGGGGCCGGCGCTGACAATGCCCTTGTCGGCAATGCCCATGAAGTCACCTTCGTGGATCTGAATGTCATTGATCTCGGTATCCCTTACGGCGTAAGTGATCTCGGCTGTCTTTACCCTGCCGATCTCCTCCATCATGTTTTCCTTATTGGCGTCCGCATCCAGATCAGGCGTATAGTTAATCACGGCCGTGATGCCCTGAGGAATGGTCTTTGTGGGAATGACCACCAGCTTCTTGTCCTCGCAGAGGGAAGCGGCCTGGTTGGCTGCCATGACAATGTTCTTGTTGTTGGGCATGACAAAGATGGTATCCGCATTGACCTTGTCCACAGCCTTCAGGATATCATCCGTGCTGGGGTTCATGGTCTGGCCGCCGGAAATAATGTAATCTACGCCAAGTCCGGTAAAGATCTCTGCAATGCCGTCGCCCACAGCCACGGTAATAAAGCCCACGGGCTTTCTGGGCTCTTCGGGAGCGGGCTCCTCTTCAGCGGGAGCTTCCTCCTGTGCAGCAGCGCTTTCTTCGCCCTGGTCCCTGGAATCGAAGACCACGTTGTCAATGGTGATCCTGGCCAGATCGCCGTAGACCAGAGCCTTCTGCAGGACCAGAGCGGGATCGTTGGTATTTACGCTGACGCTGATCCTGTCGCTGCCAAGCATGCAGACAAGACCTGTACCCACGCTGTTGATATATTCGGTCAGATCCTTCTCGATCCGGCTGCCGGCTTTGCCGGACACGTTCTTCAGATAGATGGTGAACTTTTCCTTATATAAGTACTGAGGCTCTTCCACAGCCGCTTCTTCGGGCTCTTCCTTCTTTTCCTCGGTCAGTGCCGCGAAATCCACGACCTTGCCGCCAAAGCCCGCATAGGCGCCCTTCAGCACACAAAGAAGGCCTGCTCCGCCGGAGTCCACGACGCCTGCCTGCTTGAGGACGGGAAGCAGCTCGGGTGTACGGTTCAGGGCATCCTCTGCCGCCTGGAGAACCGCCTTGAAGATCACGTCCAGATCTTCCTCGCCGCCGTCCACCACCTCACGGCACTTTTCTGCAGCCTCTCTGGCTACAGTCAGGATGGTGCCTTCCATGGGCTTCATAACAGCCTTGTAAGCGGTATCTCTGGCTCTTTCAAAAGCATCCGCAATCACGGGAGCCGTCAGGGTATCCTGGCTTCTTGCCACCTTGCCGAAGCCGCGGATCAGCTGGGAAAGAATAACGCCGGAGTTGCCGCGGGCACCGCGGAGGGACCCGGAGGACATGGCCTTGTTGATATCCTTCATGGAAGCGTCGCCCAGATCATTGACTTCCCTGGCTGCGGAAAGAATGGTCAGGGACATATTTGTACCCGTATCGCCGTCCGGTACGGGGAATACGTTCAGTTCGTTGATATGTTCCTTGTGGTCTTCCAGTTCCTTAGCGCCGCACAGAAACATCTGTGTCAGCAGTTTTGCGTCGATTGCGTTAACGCTCATCGCACTTATCCTCCTGTATTTTTATTCAGAGTCAGTCGATCAGTCTTACGCCTTCGACGTAAATATTGATCTTTTCAATTTTCGTTCCGGTAAACTCTTCTACCTTGTACTTTACGCTCTGGATCAGGTTCTCGCATACAGCCTGGATATTCACGCCGTAGGATACGATCACATGGAAATCGATCACAAGCCTGTTGTCCTTGTTGAGCTTGACATCGATGCCCTTTGTCATATTTTCTCTTTTTAGCAGATTCGCAAAGCCTTCGGTCATGTTCACGCCGGCCATGCCCACGATTCCGAAACATTCATAAGCCACACTGCCCGCATACTGGGCAACTACTTCATTATCAATAGAAATACTTCCGATATGAGTATTCAGATTGGATAATTTCATCCCGAATTTACTCCTTCCTGGTTATTTGATCTCAGTCCAAAGGGGTCTAAAATACTCTTAGATTATACCTTGTAATGACTGAAAAGAAAATACCCTAAATTTATCTTGCATTTATCAAAAGGATTTGCTAATATACTAATGTTGTTTACCTGATTTAAAGTGTTAGGAGGTGTTAAGCATGGCAAAGTGTGATATCTGTGGCAAGGGCGCTCATTTTGGCAACAACGTCAGCCATTCTCATAGAAGATCCAACGCAATCTGGAATTCTAATGTTCAGAGAGTATCCGTTAAGGTTAACGGTGCCAAGAAGAAAATGCACGTATGCACAAGCTGCCTGAGAAGCGGCAAAGTAGAACGTGGCTGATCGCTTTAAAATGAATGTGTGAGACCGCATGCAATCCGCATGCGGTCTTTTCTTTTATCCGGAAAAATGCATGCATACAGAAAGAGCCGGAAACACCTGCGTGCTTCCGGCCCTGTGATCTTTCCTTATTCTGCTTCGGGAGCGTCCACTACCTCCGCTTCCGGCTGGAGCTTTCCGTCCGGGAAGGCGATATCGGCTGCCTGCTCGTCGGAGACTCTGGTCTTCCTGTTTTTGATCTTGTCCATGATCTCGGGGATCATATCCACGAACTTGCCCAGGGTGTCCTGGTTCTTGATATTGACGACCTTGGTATATCCGTCACGGATGACCAGGACTGCGGAAGGGGATACTTTTGCAGAAAGGCCGCCCATGCCGTTGTCCTTCTTCAGGCCGTTGGCTGTATTGTTGGCGCCGGCCCCGATGCCGATGGTCAGATCGGTCAGGGGAATGATAATGGTATCGCCCACATGGATGGGCTCGCCGACTACAGTCTTGGATGTCAGAAGCCCCTGTGCGTTTTCCACCAGTGAATTGACAACGGTCGTGATGTTATTTTTTGTTTCCGCCATTTATGTTACCTCTTTCCGCCCTCCGGCTTAACTTTCTCTTCTTATCTCATGCGGCCTTTCCCGCATCTACATTTTGGCCTGCCGCGGCGCCCCTGGGTCCGGGACCCTTTCGGATCTTTTTGATGAAGCGTCTTACGTTCTTCGACAGGATCAGCCGTATGCCCGCAAATACGATCACACAGAGGGTGATCTTTCCGTCAAAGGCCGCCGTCAGGTCGAACTGGTACTGTTCCCAGTTGGGACTGATGAACAGATGTCCCGCCGTCACGGGATAGGTATATCCCGCCGCTTCCATCAGATTCGCGCCCCGTTCGATATCCCCCAGTCCTATGGTGCCGCCGAAGACCCACTGGGCCGGCAGAACCGAGGCCAGGATCTGCAGGACTTCCTTCTTTACTCTTTTAAGAGTGTCCCGCCCGCAGCTGCCGGTCAGGACCTTCATATAATAATCCTTCTTCCAGATCAGATCGTCGATCCTGTCGGGGATTTTTTCCAGCTTTTCCCAGATGCTTTCGGAAGGCTTTTT
>DETN01000073.1 GCA_002362155.1 Lachnospiraceae bacterium UBA3287
GAAATACCCATTATCTACACTGTACATTTAACCTTGCAAAGTGAAATTTAAATTTTCAATTAACATTTTTTATCCGTCACAGGAAGGGCCCCTGCCAAAAGAGCCCCTTAAAAGAGGCTCCGGCAGGGCTTTCTGCCTTTTGCCTCTCTTAAGGGGTGCAGATCTTTGATGATGGATTTTTACTGCCGGATGCAGATTCAGGGCTCCGGGAGCAGATCACTGTTTTCTGTTTTCTTTCCGTTTCCTCACCATATACCGCGGCCGTTCCTGTGTTTCAGGATGTATTTTCCCCGCATACTCTCCGATGATCCCGGGGGATACCGGCGGGTAACCGGCAGTATTATATTTGACCTCAGCGCCCATCAGATCCATGAATTTATAAAAGGCCTGTGCGGTATTTCTCTGAAAGGAACTGCCGCTTTCCCGATTGCTTCGGACGCCGCAGGCCGCCTCCGCTCCCTTATGGCATGCAGATCGTCCTGCCAGTCACAGTCTACGGAAATCGTAATGCAGCCGTCACCCTTCCCTTTCCTCCTTCCGGAAACGGAGGAAAATCCTTTTCAGCACAAGGGCCAGGACATAGCCAAAAAGAGCGCCCAGGCAGTTGTGGATCAGATCGTCTCCCTCCAGCAGGCCCAGCCGGAAAATGTACTGGGTGCACTCGATGGAAAAAGATACCAGAAAGGACAGAAAGAGGATGTCCTTAAAGCCGCATCTGTATTCCAGGATCAGAGGGGTCAGAAGGCCCAGGGGGAAAAGAAGGACCTGGTTGAAGAAAATCAGCTTTACGGCATACCAGCTGCCGGACAGAGCTTCTTTTACGGTATGCAGAAACAGGAAGTTGTGCATCCTGACAGGATGCGGCTTCCTGGCAATGGTGGTGATGATAAAGACCAGGACCAGGTATAGGAGCAGGGCTGCCAGAGGGACCAGGTTCCGCGCTCTCAGTTCTTCCTTTCTTCTTGCCTTCTGCCAGACCAGAAAAAGGAAAATGGCCCCCGCTGTGCCAAGCCCGAAAAGCCAGAGTCGCAGAGGCAGGCTGAAGAAAAAGGAAAAGCCTTCTTTTATAAACCTGAACAGTATTAACAGGTATCTCTTGTTCATGGGGAATATATGCTCCTTCCTGAAAGTCTCCGGACAGTAAGCGGACATCTCTCTGCCCTGACTCTGTCTCCTGCAGGAGGTTCAGGCCCCTTTCCTGTTATAAAGAGAGGGCCGCCGCATATCCTGCTGTGGATCTGCAGCCGCCCTCTGCTCTGCCTTACTCTTCCTCTTCATCTATGGCTACCAGGCCGGCAAAAACATATCCTTCCAGACCGTCCCCGGTCCGGATGGGAAGCCATCCCTCTTCTTCCTCTCCTCTGACGGTCATGACCTGGCCGGATTCGGCCATTCCGATGATCTCATAGTCCTGTCCGGGACCGGACCGGATATTGGGAGTATTTCCCTCCAGGGGACGGCAGGTCCTTTCTTCTGCCTGGTCCGCAGTTTCCTCCGCTTCCGGGGCCGGCTCTTCCTCCGCCTCCTCCTTTGCAGACTCCTCAGCGGCCTGACTTTCCGCCTTCTTTTCCTCTTCTTTCACCTCTTCCTTCGGTTCGGGCACCACGGCCTCTTCCTCCGGTTCGGGCGCCCCGGCCTCTTCCTCTTTGGCAGCAGGCTCTTCTTCCACTATGCCCCCGGCCTCCCGCTCTGCAGTGCGGGTAAGGAAAGAGGGAATCTTATAATCGAATCCGAAAAGCCACACCAGATTCAGAACGGCGATCAGGGCAAGTATGCAGGGAATAATTCTTCTCATTCGATAATACCTCTGTGATACAGACCGGTCTTTCTTTCCGGGTCTGTGCATGCCGGAAAAAGACGCAAGTCAGTTATGATAATCGGTTTCGCAGTCGTTTCGTCTGTAAAGGTAATAGTACTGGATCCTTCCCTCGTGGAAACAGGAGCTCTCCGCAGCCAGGCGGTAGCCTGCAGGGTCAGGCCGGCTGTTCCTTGTGACGACAAAGAGAGGGATCCTTTCGTCGATATAGGCGTCCTGGCCTTCAAGCATCTCAGGCAGCTCAATATTTAACCTGCAGAAGTATCTGAACTCCGGCGTAATGCCGGATGCGGTATAAAAGCCCCCGTCCATAAATCCGTAGTTGAGAAGGGTGGGATCTTCTTCCCGGCAGATGATCCGGGCGAACTGAAACTGGGGCAGATCCTCCTTCTCATACTTCATCATATAGGTGTTGGAGCTGAGCAGATACATGCCCAGGAAACAGGCAGCCAGGGCCAGGGCCGGCAGGGCCCCGGGTTCCTTTCTGCCCCCCGTTCTTTTTTCGAAAAGATCCTGCAGGGCAGCCATTCCGATAACGCACAAAGCAGAAAGGGGCAGAGGATAATACAGGATCCCCTGTCCTCCGGAAAAGGCCAGGCATCCCATCAGGATGCCGCAGAACAGGCAGAGAAAGGCTGCCTCTGTGTGCCTTCTCACTTCATACAGAAAGCCGAAGACAAAGACCAGGAAGGGAAGGGGAAGATAGACCAGGGTCAGATGAAGACCCGAGATCAGATGGCGCAGCTTCGCTGCCAGCCCTTCCTTTGCTGTATAGATAAAGATATTGTTGTAAAAATAAACTCCCAGCAGATCTCCCAGAGCCCCTTTCCGGTAATACCAGAAAAGGACCGGCAGACTGACCGTAAGTATCCCCAGAAAGATCATTAAAAGCCCTGTCAGGAAGGATCTGAGCTTTCCGTTTTTGACTGCCAGGTAAAAGGGCACCAGAATCCAGCCCGCATAAAAGCCCAGCATGGAATACTTGATCCACAGGACAAGGGCCGACGTCACTCCCAGGGCAAAAGCCTCCCCCTTTTTCATGCAGCCCCCGTCAGGAAGGATCCGGATGCCTGTATAGAGGGCATAGGCAAAGAAAGGCAGGCAGAGCTCCTCTGTGCTCCCTCCGTGGGCAAAAGACCCGCTGCTGTATACAATCAGGGCAGCCAGGGGGATCCAGACAAGAGAGGCCCTGCCGGACAAAAGGAGCATGGTCTTCCGGAAGTAGAAAAGGAAAAAGAAAGCTGCCGCTGCCTCCAGCAGGTAAAAGCCGGTAAAGGACACCGGTGAGATCCATGCTGCAAGGGCGGAGAGGAAATACAAGGCCGGGCCCTTCTGTTCCATCAGATCCCGGTAGGGAATCATGCCCCTGAGCAGTCCTTTTCCCATAGTCATAAAGCAGTTGATGTCCATCCAGTCGTTAAAGGGATACAGGAAGGAGCACTTGCTGCAGATTGTTACGGCCCCCAGGGCCGCAAGGGCAATATAAAGGATTTCGAAGATTCTCCTGCCGCCTGCAGACATGCCTCTTTTTTCCATCTTCCTCCTTTTATGTCCCTTTCTCTTAAAATACTGTTTTTCCCCAAAGACGCCGGATGGCCTTTTCAGGGTTTCTGAGGACAGGTCCCTCTGAATTCTTCCATGGTTTCGGATGTATCCGAGCTGATGCCCTCTCTTTTCAGGACCATGATGAGGGTGGAAAGGATGATCTTCCAGTCGCCAAGAAAAGTGACGTCATCCACATATGCCACATCCCATTCGAATTTCTCTTCCCAGGAGATGCTGTTGCGGCCGTGGATCTGGGCCAGGCCCGTGAAGCCCGGCCTGACCTCGTGTCTTCTGGCCTGGCGGACATTGTAAAGGGGCAGATAATGAACCAGAAGGGGCCTTGGGCCCACCACCGACATATCTCCCTTCAGGATATTGATCAGCTCCGGCAGCTCGTCCAGAGACGTGGCCCGCAGCATCTTTCCAAAGGGGGTCAGACGGTCTGCGTCCGGCAGAAGATATCCCTGCCCGTCTCTTTCGTCCGTCATGGTACGGAATTTATAGAGCCTGAAGACTTTTCCGTTCAGGCCGGGCCTCTCCTGGGCAAAGATCACAGGAGCCCCCAGATTTGTCTTTACCAGAAGCGCGACGGCGGCCATAAGGGGGCTGAGCAGGACCAGGGCCGTCCCGGCGCAGACTATGTCCTGGGGCCTTTTGATATAGCGTTCATAGAAGCCTTTACCATGCTGCTCTCCGGTGCCGGCGCCTTTTCTCTCAGGTCTTTTCAGAATCTTGTGAATCTTCTTTCCCTCCCTTTTTCTCTCCGTAGCCCTGGTAGCCGGCATAACCCTTTCCGGAGCTGTAGCCGTATCTGCCATAGTGCCCGTAGGAATAGTAACCGTAGCCGTAGCCGCCGGAAAAGACCGTGGTTTCAATACCGTTCAGGACCGTTCCGACCACTGCCGCCCCGGTCCCCGCCATCATGTCCATCCCTTCCTGAAGGGAGTCCAGCTTGGCGTAGTCCTGCCTGACCACATATAAGCAGGCATCCGTGTTCTTGGCGATAATGGAGGCGTCCGATACCACCGCACTGGGAGGGGTATCCAGGATCACATAATCCGCTTCCTTTTTCATTTCCTTCATCATGGCCCGGAAGATGTCCGTGTTCAGAAGCTCCGCCGGGCTCTGCATGCTGCCGCGGCCCGCCAGGACCATAAGGCCGGGGTTCTTTCTGCAGGGGACCAGGGCCTCCTTCAGAGAAGCCTTTCCCATAAGGACATCGCTGATCCCTCTGCCCCCTTCCTCCAGCTGCAGGAGCTTTCCCGCGGAGGGATTTCTCAGATCCATGTCCGCCAGGATGACTTTTCTCCCTTTATGGGCCAGGGACATGGCCAGGTTGACAGCCACCGTGCTTTTTCCTTCGGAGGGCAGGGCGCTGGTCACCAGGACAGTCTGAAAGCCCCTTTTCGACATCTCCTTTTCCAGACGGTTGCGGATAGCGCGGAAGGACTCAATAAAAAAGTAGGGAATGCCCGACTCGTCCACGGCGATCCGCATGGTCTTTTTTCTGGACCTTTTTTTCATACGGACGCTGGGGACAGCCCCCAGGGCCGGTACGTTGAAGAGAACCTTCAGATCCTTCTCCGACCGGACGGTCATCCGGGTGATGGCATAGAGAAAGAGCAGGACCAGAACGATTCCGAAAACCGCCGCTCCCCCGATCAGGGCGTAGAATCTTGCCCTCAGAGGATTGGAGGGCCTTTCGGGGATCCCGCCTTCGTCCATCAGCTTAAGTTCCACGTCCCCTATGACGTAAGAGCTGACTTCCGGATAGTTGCGGATGACGCTCTGCAGGATATCATAGGCAAGCTCCGCTTCCGAGGCCTGGGCCTTTAAGGTGATCAGGGTCGTTCCCTTAAGGGCCTCCGCGCTGATCCTGCCGGGAACGGAAGTTCTTCCCAGATCCTCCGCCACCAGCTTGTTCATCAGATCACCGGAGAGAAGGTAAGGGAAAACGTTCCCCAGCTGGGAGGTGACCGCGGTATTGTACTGGTTCCGGTCATGGCCCGTGGAATTGACGCTGTTTACCACAAAGGTGGAGGTAGAGGTATAGACCGGTCTGTAGACTGCCTTTGTCGTGAAATAGGTAATGCTGCATACCATCGAGATCAGGACAAGGATCTTCCACCAGTTCCTCAGAAAGCATTTGAGCATGTCGTCCAGCACGATCTCATAATCGATCTGACTGCTGCGGGACTCTACGAAGCTCTGGGTCTCATCTGTCATAATGTCCTCCATAACCGTAGCCGTAGCTGCTGTTGCCGTAGGCAAAGCTGCCTACGCTGCCGAAACGGCCCGATCTGGCATAGTTGAATACACATCCCAATACCCTGTTGTCCTTCCTGCTGCTCAGGGCATCGATGCCGTCGTTGATCTGCCTGGCCTCCACCAGATGCTGGCGGACCACCAGCATACAGGCATCCACCATGTCTGCGATCTCCTCCGCATCCGCCACCATCTGCATGGGGGAGGAGTCTACCAGTACATAGTCATAGCGTTTCTGCAGGAAACGGATCAGATCCCTCATGCGGGAAGAGGAAAGCATCTCCATGGTCTGGGGCATGGCGTTTTTATTGAGAATGCAGTCCAGAGAGGTTCCCGGGACTGTCAGGATAAGCTTTTTTGCCTGCTCCGGTTCTATGTCCTGCAGAAGGTAGTCGCTCAGGCCCATAAAGTCCGCTTCCTTCATGTTCAGGACCTTGTACAGAGCCGGCTTTCGAAAGTCCGCATCGATCAGAAGGACCCGGTTTCCCTCCTCCGCCATGGCCAGGGCCAGGTTGGAGACAATGGTGGACTTGCCTTCATTTTCCGTGACGCTGGTAATCAGCAGAGAAGAAGCCGACCGTTCATTCATGAGATTGACGGTACGGCTGGCCAGCTTGCGGAGCGTCTCCGTAAAGCGGAAGCTTGTGGCCGGGTTGGTGATCAGGATCGACCGCTTGTCCTTTTTGAACCGCGGCAGCTGCGAAACCGTCTTTCTTTCCCTGTGGACAGTGGCAAGGAGCCTGGTGTCCAGCTTTCTTTCCACGTCCCTGCTGTTGCGGATGGTATCCCGCAGGGCAGACAAAGCGGACAGAAGGACGATCATGGCCAGTAAGGTGATGACCATGACCTTGAAGACCAGGACCCTGGCGTTCAGGGGATTGACCGGAGCGTCGGAAGCTTTGGGCGGCTCCAGCAGGGTCAGCCGGATGTTTCCCATCAGTTCGTAAGTCAGGACAGAATAGTACTGCAGGATGCCCTTCATCTCCTTGAATGCGATCTCGGGCGTATCCGCCTCCACCGTCAGCACCAGGAGGTTGGAATCGGAAAGCACCTCTGCCCTGGCATTTCCCACAAATTTATCCTGTCCCATTTCCTTGGCCACCATGTTCCTGAGGACGCTGCTGTTGAGCAGCTGGGAAAAGCTCTCTGCCGATCCCGAAGCGGACCGGATATTGCTGAAGATATCATTATAGGTTCCCGTGGCGGTGATGACCATAGTGGTACGGGTCTGATAGACGGGCCTGTACAGACTGACCTGGACCATGTATGCGATCAGGCCGCTGCAGAGTGTCACGATCAGAATGGTCAGCCATTCCCTGGAAACGTCCCTGACTATATTGTAATAATCGGCAAAGCCTCCCAGATAGGAGGACCGTTCAATTCTTTCTTCCATCTGCTTTGTTCTTTTCCTTTATCCGGAGTATCCTGACAGCCTGCTTACCTTACCACAATGTAAAGACTGGCAGAGGATGTGACCACGTCGGTATGCCCCCTGTCGATGGTAATGCTGTAAGTGACCCTGTAGGTCCCCGGCTCGGAGGTATTCACCGGGTTCCTGACAGGAACCATTTCTGTGCCCACCACGATCTCCTCATCCCGGTCTACGTCGTTCCGGTTATAGTTGCCTTCCCCCGGCACCACCCGGTACTCCCGGTTTCCGATCATCACGCTTTCCACGTAGGCATAGGGGTCGAAGGCACTGCCCAGGGGAACATAGTCCAGATAGGTGGACAGATGGATCGAAGGCGCTCCCTGCATGGATTTGTCCAGGATCTCGATGGTGACAGGCAGAGAGGATACGTCCCCGGCGCTGTTGGCCACCTGGAAGGTGGCTTTGTAGGAGCCCGGCTGGTCGGTGGTAATGACATCGTCCGATACCAGCTTGATGGCGGAGGTAATGTCTCCGTCCAGGCAGTCCCGGGCGCTGACTTTCAGATTGACCGACCCCGGCAGATACTGTAGGGGCTCCTCCAGGAAGAATCTTGGGGATTCGTAATCGCTGTAGTGCAGTTCCCTGGTGGCTCTGGCCACATGACCGTCGCTGTCAAAGGCCACATAGGTCACAAGGCGTTTTTTATCGGAGTAAAAAGTGGAGATATTTTCCACCTCCACGGAATCCGTCACGTCTCCGTCTGTCGGATCGGAAGCAGTGACGCCTTCCAGAAGCGCCTCCTCCGGATCCTCCACACTGATCTCCAGAAGCGGTTCCTTCACACTGATGCCCGGTCCCCGGTTATCCACGCCTGCTCTGTTCGTATACAGAAAGAAGGCAAAAGCAGCCAGCGTCGCAATCAGCAGAAGTCTGCTGCATCTTCTGAGTAAGTACATCGTTTTCTCCTATTCGTAAGTCCTGTCCGGCCGTCAGGTATCCATAATGATCCTGGCTCCCTCTTCCCGGGTCAGCTCTGTGACCTGCAGCTGCTGTACCCGGCAGATCCGGGTGCACTGGTCCAGGACCCCCGCATGGTGGGTCGTGACAATGCAGGTCCTGTCAGGACAGAACTCTCTGATATTTTTCAGGACCCGGCCTTCCGTGGCCGCATCCAGGGCGCTGGTGGCTTCGTCCAGAAGCAGGACCGGAGCGTCCCTCAAAAGGGCCCTGGCAATGGCGATTCTCTGGGCCTGCCCCTCCGACAGGCCTCTGCCCCGCTCCCCCAGCCGGCTGTCTATGGTGCCCGGGATCTTTTTCACAAAGTCCCAGGCACAGCTGATCTTCAGGGCTCTTATGATTTCCTCATCTCCGGCCTCCGGGTTCACGATCCGCATATTTTCGGCTATGGTGCCGGACATGATGGTATTGCCCTGGGGCACATAGGTAAAGAGACGCCTGGAGTCCGCGTCCATATCCATTTCTCTTTTTTCCGAATCCCTGAGAAAGACCCTCCCCTCCTGGGGCCGGACCAGCCCAAGGATCAGGCGGATCAGAGTGGTCTTTCCTTCCCCCGAAGGGCCCACCAGGGCGACGATTTCCCCCGGAGAGGCATGGAAAAAGGAATTTTTTATGACAGGAACGCCCTCCGTATAGGAAAAGGTCACGTTTTCCATGCAGACGGAAAGACAGCCGTCCTCCAGCATATCCCGGATCTGGCTCATGTCCTCCTTATGGACCTCTCTGGGCAGCTGGACCAGTTCCCTGATCCTGTGGGCGGACACCGAGCTGTTTAAAAAGCCCGGCAGGATCCCGGCCACGGAAGAAAAGGCTGCGGAAAGAGAAGCCCTCTGCTCCAGAAAGAGGGTCATGGTGCCGTAGGTGATCTGATGGGTCCAGAGCCTGTAAAGGCAGTAGGCGAAGGCTATATACTGGACCACCATCTTAACAATCGAGGAGAAGATCCCCACCCGGATGGAAAAAAGATTATATTCCAGGCTCAGGTCCTTATAGCGCTCCTGGATCCCCCGGAGCTTTTCTCCGAAAAGGTCCATAATGCCGAAGGACTTGATGGTATCCATGTTGTAGAGGCTTTCGGACTCGAAGGTCATCATTTCGCTGGAGACCTCCCGGACCCTGCGGCTGTACTCCCGCTGCCGGCTGATCAGAAAGCGGGACATAAGGAGCATGACAGGGGCGCTCAGAAAGGATAAGAGGGCCATGATCCTGTCGTAATGCCAGATCACCAGAAAGGTGGCGATGAATTTATAGACCGCAATGACAACGGAGGGAAGCCAGCTGATGGCGTTGCCCGAGACCGTACCCACGTCCGAATTGAAGCGGTTCAGGATATCCCCGTTCCGGTAGCGGATGATGTCGGACCATCTGGCGTCCATGATCTTGTCATAGATATCCGCCTGAATATCGTTGCTGATCCGGATGCTGAGCTTTGCCGAAAAGCGTTTGACCAGGCTGGAAAACAGGAGGGAAAAGGCCGAACTGGTCACTACGATCAGGGCCATCAGACCCAGCTTTTCCACCTGATAGCCGGTAATGATATCGATCAGATATTTGGAGGCCACACTGGTGACAAGGCCCAGGGTGGTGGTCAGGACTCCTATCAGGGTATAAAAGGCGATGGCGCCCTTATAACGGCTGCTGTAGGAAAAGATCCATTTCCAGTCATCGATGATCTCGGAGAAGGTCCCTTCCCGGATGGAATCCAGGAGCCGCCCCAAGGCGTTCTTCCTGCCCGTGCCCTGCACGGTACTTCTGCCCTTCATAGAACTATTGAGGGGCTACGGCGCCCTCGGATCCGGGTCCCAGATCCAGTTCCAGAGACTCCCTGACTTCGACCTCTTCCTCTGTTTTTTCTTCTGTTTCTTCTGCCTTTGCTTCTGCGGAAGCGTCCTTGCTTTTACAGGCGGTAAAGGTGCAAAGGGTGCAGAGGATCAGCAGTGCCAGAATCTTCTTTTTCATTGAATTTCCTTTCCTTTGAGAAAACGGATTATTCCCCGGTTTCATCCCGGGTCACGTAGCCGGCCCTTTCCAGCTGATCAAAAAAGAGGAGAAGCCCTTCTTCCATCTCTTCCGGAGAAGTTTCGTAGATCCCGGCTGCCTCCCCGGCCATAGTGGAAAGATCGTATCCCTCTCCTGCCTTTTTCCAAAAAAAGGCCCCGGTCTCATTGATCTCCCGAAGGTAGGGCAGGGATTCCAGGGCAGAGCCGAAGGCTATGAGAAAGTATCTGCCCGCCACCTGCTCACAGACTACCTGAGGATGAAGAAAGTATTTTCCTCTCATACAGATCCCCCCTTCCGTATTCCCTCAAAAAGGACCCGGGAAGAGGCCGTATCTCCTCTGTTTACGAAGTAATACAGGGGAACTGTCCGGGCCGCGGCGTCTGCCGCTGCACATACGGTATGCACGCTGACCGCGGTCTTTGCAGAATAGATGAACTGCTCTATAAGCGCTGCGGCGGCCTCCTGCCCCTCCATAGGGCGGAGCCTGTTTTCCTCTCCCTGTTCCAGAAAGACCATGCCTTTTAAGGGGGCATGGTCCCTGCCGGCCCAGCCTTCCTTTCCGTTCCAGGGAGAAGGCCAGACGGTGATCCTTCCTTCCGGCCCCAGGGTAAGGATGGGTTTATCGCCGTTGATGACCCGGATCCTGTCTCCATAAAGACGGCGGAGGTTTTGAAGCTGGGTGCTTTTTCCTGTGCCGCTGGGCGCTGTCAGAATATAGGCAGCGCCTTCACAGGCAAAAGCCGCCCCGTGGAACATAGTCCTGTTCCTCTCCGCAAGAAAATCTGCCGCTTCCATCATAAGGCAGCTGAATTCAGCCGTCTCCGGAGTGCACCGGTTTTCCTGCGCATAGGAATAAAACTTTTCCGGACCCACAGACAAAAAAGCACCCCGGTAGCCTTCCGGGATTCTTTTTTTCTCACAACTATGAAACAGCATTCCAGTTCCGTGCAGATGGAACCGGAATGCCACTTCAGTGTCCGCCAGGGTCGTGATAAACGCCTTGTTTTCCATAAGTCTGTTTCTCAGTTACCGGGAAAGCAGGGAAGCTGCCGGGGGCGGCTTCCCTGCTTCTCAGCATGCTTATTCGCCTGCCTGTGCAGGTTCGAGAGTTTCTTCGGGAACGATAGTATCGATGACCGGCTCCACCTCCAGCGGTGCGGCAGGAGCGGGATCCGGCTCTGCTGCAGGAGCTTCTTCCTGAATGATTTCCGGCGCGGTCACAGCCTGTTCCACAGGGTTCTCGATGGAAACCGCAGGTTCCTCACTGGCCGGAGACGAATTCAGCCTCAATCCCTTGGACGTAGGGCCCGGACTGACGGAGTCCCAGTCATCAATAGGGCTGGGTTCTCCGGAATGCTGGATCGGAAGCGATGTCAGAAGGACTGATGAAAACATCAGCGGATCAGAATATTTCTTTCTCATTTTCTCCTCCCTTTCTTATTTGACGGTAACCTTGCCGGACTTATAAGTACACTTTTTAGCATTTAATGTGACCTTTGTGCCGTCGGGCGTTACCCAGGAGATCACTGCCGTGAAAGAATCCTTTTTAGCCAGCCCCTTGATGGAAACGGTGCCGGAATACCTGGTCGTATATTTGATATTGGCCTTGGTCCCGGACTTGGTCACAGATCTGCTGCTAAGCTTTCCTGTCATGTCCTTTTTCTTGTAAGTAGCGGTCACCTTCACATCCCGCACCGCACAGGGCTTGTTCTTTACGGTCACGGCCGCGTTGAACTTTGTGGTAGTGCCGCTGACGGATTTCTTCTGCAGCGTCAGCGTAATGTTGGTGTTTTTAATATACTTGGCATAGACCGTCATATCGGAGGCAACATTGGAGAAATCGGCTGCCTTCTTGTAGTCCTTATCCATGTACCAGCCGGCAAAGGTATAGTTCTTCTTCTGAACATACTCGATTTCTCCGGTCCGGTCTCCTTTCTCTACGGTCTGTTCCTCCTTTGCGCCGGAAGAATAGATCTTGGTAATGGTATACCCGGCCTTGGGCGCAGGAGCGCTCAGTGTCAGAGAGCGTAATACGGAAAACAGGCCTGCAGGAGAAGCCGGCTGAGATTCTGCCGTCATAGTGGAAGTCACTGACTTAAGACCGCATCTGGTATTACCGGCGCTGTTCCATCCTGTAAAGGTGAGGTCATTGGTGAACTGGATCATCCTGTCCTTGCAGCCTGTGACCTTGAAGCCGTCACAGGTTATATAATAACCGGTGATCTGAACCGTAGCGCCTTCTGCGATAACGTCCGAAATATCTGTATAGCCGAATTCTGCCTGTGTCTGTCCGAACAGTTTCGACGGTGTCAGGGTATCGTAGGTAACGCCGCCTCTTGTAACGACGATCTGACTGCTGGCCATCGGCTGACCTTCCATGCTGATGCGTTTTCCTGCAATTTCCAGTCCGAAGCCGCTGTAGTCGTTTGCCGCATCTACATTGATAAAGCCATACAGGTTTTCGATCTTATTATTATCGAGAGGATTATAGGTCAGGTAAAGCGCCGGCCTCAGATAGCCTGTATCCACCTCTTTCAGATAATAGGTCTGGTTCTTTTGAGGTCTGAAGTCCGTTTTGCCGTTCTCGGTATAAGGAGTTCCCTTTGTGCTGTTCTCGTAATGGAAGTATCCGCCGTAGAAATAACCTGTCCTGACTTTCCCTGTCAGGTCAAAAGTACCGTTTTCAGGTATCTCCACCTTTTCAGGCTCTTCTTCTGTAGCGGAGGAATGATAAATATAGAAATACTCTTTTTCCTTCCAGACCGCATAAAGGGCCTCATAAGGAAGCACTTCATCGGCAGCGACTTCGGTCACCTGAACCGAAGATTCTCCCACCGTGTAATATTTTCCGTTCTTATACTCCAGGAAGTTGGGGGCTGTCACATTGAGGCTGGTACCGCTTGCTTCTTCATTCGCCTTTGCCCAGCCAAGGAATCGGTAGCCGTCCCTCGTGGGAAGTTCTCCCGTTCCCAGTCCGTAGATTGTTACTGCCTCGTTGACGCCGGGGACCTGGTCTGTACGGTATATTTCGTTTGATCCGTCGTTCTTATACCAGTTGATATGGGTCGGAGTCTTTACTTCGGAATCCTTATATGTGGCCTTTAATGTAATAA